>NZ_JBVJHH010000027.1:1457-141958 GCF_055586905.1 Streptosporangium sp. NPDC048886 | reverse complement strand
AGAAGATCCGCGCCGAGGTCCGGGCCGAGGGCGGCACCACCCGCGCGGCCGACCTCATCGAGGAACTGCTGGGGACCACCGCGCCGTCGCGGGCCTCCGACGGGTGAAGACGGGGTGAAGCGGTGCCCGGGCCGGGCCGGGCCGGGCCGAAAAAATCTTCGGCGGCACCGATGAGTCAGAGCGGCGGGCCTCGTTACAGCTCACATGACACTGCTACTCCAGGACAAGAACGTGATCATCTACGGGGCCGGCGGGGGGATCGGCGGCGGCGTCGCCCGGACTTTCGCCCGGGAGGGGGCCCGGGTCTTCCTCACCGGGCGGACCCTGAAGACACTAGAGGCGGTCGCCGAGGACATCGCGGCCGACGGCGGGTCCGCCGAGGTGGCCGAGCTCGACGCCCTCGACGGGCGGGCCGTCGAGGAGCACGTCCGGGCCGTGGCCGCCCAGGCGGGTGGTGTCGACGTGTCCTTCAACCTCATCTCACGCGGGGACGTGCAGGGGATCCCGCTGGTCGACATGACCGTCGCGGACCTGACCCGCCCCGTCACGACGGGTCTGACATCGACCTTCCTCACCGCTCAGGCGGCCGCGCGCCAGATGATCAAGCAGGGGTCGGGCGTCATCCTCTCGTTGACCAGCGGGTCCTCCAAGGCCACCACCCCGATGATGGGCGGTACCGGACCGGCCGACGCGGCGGTCGAGACGTTCCTCCGCTACCTGGCGGCCGAGGTCGGGCCGCACGGGGTCCGCGTCGTCGGCCTGCACACGGCCGGGGTCGTGGAGACCATGTCGCGGGAGAAGGTCGTCGAGGTCAACGACGGGATGGCCGACTTCGACCCGGCGGCGTTCGAGCAGATGCTCGCCGGGATGACCATGCTCCGCCGGGCTCCCCGGCTGGCCCAGGTCGCCGACGTGGCGGCGTTCCTGGCCTCGGATCGGGCCAGTGCCGTGACCAGCACGATCACCAACGTGACCTGCGGGCTGGTCGCCGGCTAGCCGGCCCAGGGCGGTGAGGCGGCCGTCGGAGGGCCTGGGGAGCCGGTCCGGTGTCGTCTCACCGGCTCCCGCTGAGCTCCGGGAGCCGGTCCCCGTCTCCCGGGCCTCTGGGGAGCGGGTCCGCTCGTCCGAGGGGGCCGAGGGGCGACGCCCGCGGGGATTTTGCCCAGCCGATGCCCTGACCGATGAGTTCCCGGCCACCGCACGTTGTACGGTCCATGAACCGTCACCACGCTCCCGGACGAGAGAGCCGTTCCGTGCCCGACATCGACACCACCCCCGGCGCCACCGAGCAGGACACGGCCGTCGCGGCCGCGACGACGGGCGACGGATCGGCCTTCGCGGCCCTGGTGGAGCGCCACCGGCGGGAGCTGCACGTGCACTGCTACCGGATGCTCGGCTCGTTCGAGGAGGCCGAGGACCTGGTGCAGGAGACCTTCCTGCGGGCCTGGCGCAAGCGTGCGAGTTTCGAGGGCGGCCCCCTGTTCCGGGCCTGGCTGTACCGCATCGCGACCAACGCCTGCCTCGACGTGATCCGCCGCAGCTCGCGCCAGCTGTCGTCGCTGACGTCCTTCGCGGAGATCCCCTGGCTCCAGCCGTATCCGGACCGGCTGCTGGACGAGATCGCGCCGAGGGACAGCGAGCCGGACTCCGTCGTCGTCGCCAAGGAGACGATCGAGCTCGCCTACCTCGCGACCATCCAGCTTCTCCCGCCCCGCCAGCGGGCGGTCCTGATCCTGCGCGACGTGCTCGGCCGGTCGGCCGGTGAGACCGCGGAGATCCTCGACACCACGGTGGCCGCGGTCAACAGCGCGCTGCAGCGCGCCCGCGCCACGATCCAGGAGCGGCTGCCGACCCGCCGGGACGAGTGGTCCGCCCCGGATCCGAGCGAGGCGGAGCGGGCGCTGCTGAAGAGTTTCATCGAGGCCCACGAGCGGGCCGACGCCGCCGCCGCGATCGCGCTGTTACGCGACGACGTGCGGATCACGATGCCCCCGGCGCCGATGTGCTTCGAGGGGGTGGAGACGATCGCTCCCGTCCTCCAGGCGGCGCTGACCGACCCCGGCGAGTGGCGGCTGCTGCCCACCCGCGCCAACCGCCAGCCGGCCGCCGCCAGCTACCTCCGGGCGCCGGGCGACTCCGAGTTCCGGGCCTTCAAGATCGACGTGATCCGCGTCGAGGACGGCCTCGTCGCGGAGATCACCACCTTCGGCGCCGCTCTCTTCCCGGCGTTCGGCCTCCCGCCGACGCTCTGACGCGCAGCCACCGGCCGCCCCGTCACGGGCCACCCCGCCTCGCTCCGCGCCGCCCCGCCATGGACCGCCGAGGGCTCGCCCCGCGCCGCATCACGGCGGGCTGAGAGGGATCTCAGCGACGCTCAGCGTCGCCTCAGCGGTGATCGGGCAGCGTGGAGGGCGTAATCAGGTGACCTGAGGAGGAATCGCCGTGCTCGCCCATGTCACGCGTCCCGAGGAGATCCTCGGCAGCCCGGCTGTCTCGGCCGGGCTGCTGCGAGTGGAGCGCCGTATCCACAGACTGAGCACCTCCTCCCGGCTGCCTCTCATCAACAGCGCGGCCGGGCGCATCACCGGTGCCGGCGGGAAGCGGCTGCGGCCCGCGCTGACGCTGGCGACCGCGCTCGCGCTGGGCGGGTCCGTCAGCGACCGGGTGGTCACCGCGGCGGCGTGTGTGGAGCTCATCCACGCCGGGTCGCTGGTCCACGACGACCTCATGGACGGGGCCGTCGAGCGCAGGGGGGTGCGGACCCTCAACGCCGAGCTCGGCGACGCCAGGGCGCTGGTGGTCGGGGACTTCATGCTGGCCAGGGCCGGGCTCGCCGCGCTCGCCCTGGTCTCCAAGCCGGTCGCCGCGACGCTCGCCGCCGTGGTCGTCGAGCTCGCCGAGGGGCAGTTCCAGGAGGCCGCCGAGCTGTTCGACCCCGGCCGCACCCCGGAGGACGCGCTGCGGTCGATCACCGGGAAGACCGCCTCCCTGTTCCGGGCGAGCTGCCTGGTCGCGCACCCGGACGGGCGGAGCATGGCCGAGTACGGTGAACGGTTCGGCGTGCTCTTCCAGGTCCTCGACGACCTGCTGGACCTGGCCTCCACCGCCGACCGGCTCGGCAAGCCGGTCGGCAACGATCTCCGGCAGGGCGTCTACACCCTCCCGCTGCTGCTGGCGCTGCGCGACGACTGCGGGGACCTGCGCTCCTTCCTCGGCAGGCGGCTGAGCGAGGACGAGATCACGATCCTGCTCGCCCGCCTGCGGCGCAGCCACATGGTCGAGGGCACCCTGGCCTACTGCCGCGATCTCGCCGCCGAGGCGCTGGCCTCGCTCCCGGCCGTGGCCGATCCGCGGATCGCCGCCGCCCTGCACGACCTGCCGGCGGCCTACATCAACTGGGCGGAGTCGCTGATCGTCGGCTGAACCTCCGGGGCGGGTCCTCCGCGGCCGGGGGCGGGCCCTCCGAGGCCGTGAAGACCAGCGCGGGCGGGACGTTGTGCCAGACCGGACCCATGGTGCCGACGGTGGTGAAGGTGCGTTCCAGAAGACCGCGGAACAGCCGGAAGCGCCGGAAGGGCATCGCGGTCAGGGTGGTGACGGTGCTGAACATCCCGCCCAGGGCGAGCGCGGCCGACACCTCGTCCAGGATGCGCCTCTGCTGCCGCTCGTCGAACAGGGTCCAGGGCAGGGAGGAGACGACCGCGTCGACCTGTGTCACCCCGGCCCGCCCCAGAAACCTGCCCAGGTCGCCCGCGTCGCCGGCGATCACTTCCAGCCAGGGGCGGCTGCGCCGTAGGTGGCGGACCATGTCGTGGTTGAGCTCGATGGCGAGCTGCCGCCCGTCCGGTGGCAGGCGGTCGCGGATCGCGTCGCTGATCACCCCGCCGCCGGCGCCGAGCTCGACGACCACGGCTCCACGGGTGCCCGGGACGACCGAGGTGGCCAGCCGGGCGACGGCCTTCGAGCTGGGCGCGATCGCGCCCAGCTGGTGCGGATTACGCATGATCGCACCGAGGAAGGTGCGGGTGTCGCCGTCGCCGGGACGGGTTCCAGGCAGCACCAGCAGCTTATTCCCCCACCCGATGGGGGTTATGTCAGGTTTACGAACTTTAGTGGTCAATGACCATTTTCTGGCACGCCGTCATGAGGCTTCTCCGCCCGGGTGGCGTGTTCGAAGAGGTCGGCCAGTTCGCGTGCGTGCGCGTCGAGATCGTGCTCGGGGTGGGTGACCCAGTAGGCGAACATGTTGTCGATGGAGCCGGCGTGGGCCACGGCCATCACCCGCAGGTCGAAGGCGCGGAACTCCCCGCTCCGCTGGCCGAAGCGGTAGATCTCCTCCAGTGCCTGGAAGAGCGGCTCGCTGGCGGCGATGCCGAAGCGCGGCGAGCCGTCGGGCTGGCGCAGGTTGTAGAAGATCTCGCCGAGCGCCTTGATCTGGGTCCTGTTGCCGCGCATGTGCTCGGCGACGGTCAGGATGTGCGTGCGCAGCAGGCCCGTCGCGGTCTGCTCCTGCTCCATCCGGGCCGTGACGAACGCGATGATGCCGTCGTAGACATGGTTGACGACCTCCTCCATCAGCTCGTCCTTGCCGGCGAAGTGGTAGGAGATCACACCCTTGCTGATGCCGGCGTGCTTGGCGATCAGGGCCAGCGACGCCTTCGCGAACCCCGCGTCGGCGATGACCTCGACGGCGGAGGTGATGATCTGGGCGCGCCTGGCCTGCTCGATGAACGACCGCCGTTTCTGGCCGTCTGGCTCACTTTCTGGCCGCATGGCCATAATTTAGCACGACCGGCCAGAAGGATGGTGTGAGACCAGCCGGAACCGGCCGCGGGCCGCCGGGGCGGTCGGCCCGCGTCAGGCGAGGGTGACCGGCAGATCCTTGATGCCGTTGATGAAGTTGGAGCGGAGCCGGCGGGCCGGGCCGGCCTGGGCCAGCTTGGGCAGCCGCTCGGCCAGCACCTCGAAGAGCACCCGGAGCTCCAGCTTGGCGAGGTGGTTGCCGAGGCAGAAGTGAGCCCCGCCGCCGCCGAAGCCGATGTGCGGGTTGGGGTCACGGCTGATGTCGAAGGTTCCGGGGTCGGCGAACACGTCCTCGTCCCGGTTGGCGGAGCTGTAGAAGACCACGATCTTGTCGTCCTCCTTGACCTCCTGCCCGCCGATCGTCGTGTCGGCGGTGGCCGTACGGCGGAAGAGGTTCACCGGGGAGACCCAGCGGACGATCTCGTCGGCCGCGGTCCGGGCGAGGGCGGGCTCGGCGACCAGCCGCCGCCACTGGTCGGGATGCTCGAAGAAGGCGAGCATGCCCCCGGAGGCCGCGTTGCGGGTGGTCTCGTTGCCCGCGACGACCAGCAGGAGCACGAACAGGTCGAACTCCTCCTCGGTGAGGGTCTCGCCGGCCGCGTCGGGCATGATCAGCTTGGTGGCGATGTCCTCCCGGGGCTGCTCGCGCCGCTCGGCGGCCAGGGCGTTGGCGTAGGCGTAGACCTCCATGGCCGCGTTCTGGCCCTCGGTGGGGTCGGCGGCGTAGTCCGGGTCCTCGGCCCCGATCATCTGGTTGGACCAGTTGAAGATCTTGTCCCGGTCCTCGACGGGGGCGCCGAGCAGCTCGCAGATCACATACAGCGGCAGCGGGGCGGCGATGTCCCTGACGAAGTCGGCCGACCCGCGCCCCTTGGCCTCGTCCACCAGCCCGTGGCAGATGTCGCGGATGTGCTGTTCCAGGGCGCCCATCATGCGCGGGGTGAAACCCCGGTTGACCAGGGAGCGCCGCCGGGTGTGCTCCGGTGGGTCCTGGTTGAGCATCATCATCCGCTGGAGCGCGCGCTGGTCCTCGGGCATCTCGTTGAATAGCGCGAGCTTCCGGCTGGAGGAGAACAGGTCGGAGTGGCGGGAGACGTGCACCACGTCGGCGTGTCTGGTGACCGCCCAGAAGCCGGGCCAGCCCCGTTCGGCGTCGCCTCCGTGCCGGTAGACCGGCGCGTTGGCCCGCAGCCAGGCGAGCTGGCCGTGCGGCGCGCCGCTCCGCTGGTAGAAGTCCTGGTCGACAAGGTCGATTTCCATCTGCTCTCCCATGAGAACCATACGGGCATCTCCTCGATGCCCTTGACGAGGCCGGAGCGCGGCCGTCGCGCCTCACCGGCGGGCCGGACGCCCGCCGCCCGCCTCCCGGGGGCTCGCTCCGCCGTCAGGTATTTGATCAAGCGCTTGGTTACTTATCTTTCTGAAACGTGTTCTATTACGGGTGGCCGGGACAGTCAAGGGCCGGGGCCCGCGCGAGGCCCCGGCCGTCCCGGCCGCGCCGATCAGCCCGGGCGCTCCGCACTGATCGCGAAGATGTGCATGCGCGGGCTCGCGCCGGGCCGGGAAGGCCAGGTCGGCTGGATGAGCCGGCGGGCCCGGCCGGTTGGCCGGGCCGGTGGGTCAGGTCGGGGTCAGAAGGCCAGGTCCTGCCAGGTGCCGATCTCGGCCGGGGGCAGGGCTCTGGGCAGGATGGCCATGCGGTCGACGGCTCCGGTCAGGCGCTGGCCGCCGCCCTGGTCGGCGGCGAAGCGCAGGGAGCGGGAGGCGCAGCCGTTGACGCCGCCCGCGGTGGCGGTGCCGCCGCCGATCCGGGCGCCGTCCACGTAGACGTTGACCGTCCCGGTCCGGTCGGCGGTGACCACGAGGTCGACGTAGCGGCCGGTCGGAACGGTGGCGTCGGTGGTCACATTGCGCCCGGCGCCGATGAAGCGCAGCTTGCCGGCCGGGGTGATGTCGACGATGACGCCGTCGGTGCCGGGGTCGCCGGAGGGCTGGGAGTCGAAGAGCCGGCGGTAGCCGGTCCCGCCGATCTTGACCTCGGCGGCGAAGGTGGCCTCGCGCAGGAAACCGATCGTCGTGTTTCCGGTGGTGAGGTAGGTGGATCCGTTCAGGACCAGCCCGCTGCCGGTCGGCGCCGAGCTCTCGTAGGTCGCGGTGCCGGTGACCGTCGCGCCGCGGCCGTTGCCCGAGTCGTCGGCGACCGCCGTACCCGACGACGGGTCCCAGGCGACGACCGGCCGGTCGGCGGGGGCCGGCGCGCAGGGCGGGACGGCGCCTTCATTGGTGATCGTGTAGGTCTTGCCCGCCTGGGCGTTCCAGGTGAGCGTCTCGCCGTCGCGGCCCGGGGTGACCGTCGCGCCGGTCTCGTCCTGGACCCGGTAGCGGCCCGCGACCAGGGCCGCGCGGACCTTGAGGGGCCCGCTCTTCCCGGGACGCAGGATGATCTTCTCACCGGTGCCGTTGCGCCAGGAGACGTCCACGGTCACGTCGCCCCGGGCGCGCAGGCCGGTGACCGAGCCGGTCGGCCAGGCCGACGGCAGCGCGGGCAGCACGTGGACCGTGCCGTGCTGGCTCTGCAGCAGCATCTCGGTCATACCGGAGGTGGCGCCGAAGTTGCCGTCGATCTGGAACGGGGGGTGGGTGTCCCAGAGGTTGTCCAGCGTGGAGGACTTGAGTTGCTCGCTGAGCATCTTGTGGGAGTGGTCGCCGTCCAGCAGCCGGGCCCAGAAGTTGATCTTCCATGCCTTGCTCCAGCCGGTGCCGCCGTCGCCGCGCGCGGTGAGCGAGACCTTGGCGGCCGCGGCCTCCGGCGTGCCCGCCACGATCTGCCGCCCGGGGTGCAGGGCGAACAGGTGCGAGACGTGCCGGTGGGTGTTGGCGCGGTCGTCCCAGTCGGTCTTCCACTCCTGCAACTGGCCCCAGGAGCCCACCCGGACGCCTCGGTCGAGCTTGGCCAGCGCGGCCGTCACCTCGGCCTGGAAGGCGGAGTCGACGTTCAGCTTCTTCGCCGCCTCCAGGCTGTTGGTCAGCACGTCGAAGACGATCTGCTGGGACATCGAGGCGCCCGCGGAGAAGTCGCCCTGCTCGGGGGAGTAGCTCGGGGAGACCACGAGCTTGCCGTCCCGCGGATCGAGGTGCAGGTTGTCCAGCCAGAACTCGGCCGCGCCCTTCATCACCGGGTAGGCGGTGTCCCGCAGGTAGGCGGTGTCGCCGTTGAAGCGGTAGTGATCGTACATCTGCTGGGTCACCCAGGCCGCAGCCTCGGGGAACCAGAAGGCGGTGGCCCAGTCGTGCACGCCGGTGAACCCGAACGGGTTGGTCTCGTTGTGCACCACCCAGCCGCGCGAGCCGAACATCTCCTGCGCGGTCTTCCGGCCGGGGGCCACCATGGCCTTGATGTAGCGGTCGTAGGCGACGGTCGTCTCGGTGAGGTTGGTCTGCTCGGCGAGCCAGTAGTTCATCTGCAGGTTGATGTTGACGTGGTAGTCGGCCGACCAGGGCGGGCTGGTCGAGTTGTTCCACACCCCCTGCAGGTTGGCCGGCAGCGCCTCGTCGCGCGAGGAGGAGATGAGCAGGTAGCGCCCGTAGGCGAAGAACATCGCCTCCAGGGCGCGGTCGTCGGCCGAGGCGCCGCCGGTGTAGGCCGCGCGGAGCCGGTCGGTGGGGATCGCCGGGACCCGCTGGCCGAGGTCCAGCTTCACCCGGTCGAACAGCCTGCGGTAGTCGTGCTGGTGGGCCGTCTTGAGCTGGTCGAAGCTCTTGGCGGCGGCCGCGTCGACGGCGGCGGTCACCGTGGCGTGCGGGTCCGGGCCCCGGTAGGAGGGATGGACGCCGGCGTAGTCGGTGCCGGCCGACAGCACGAACATCGCGCTGTCGGCGCCGGTGACGGTGACCCGGTCGGTCCCGTCGGCACGGTTGCCGCCCTGGGTGATGACCTGGATCTGCGACTCGAACCGCATGCCGTTGTCGGCGAGCGCGCCCCGGACGGTCAGGCGGCCGCCCACGACCGAGACCTGCCTGTCCGAGCGGGGGGAGGAGGTCCGGAGCGTGAAGGAGACCTTGCCCGCCTGGCTGGCGGAGATCCGCCCGACGATGACGCCGCCGGGGTGGCTGGCGAAGTACTCCCGGGAGTAGGTGACGCCGTCGGCGGTGTAGCCGACCCGGGCGACCGCCTCGCGCAGGCTCAGCTCCCGCCGGTAACCGGTGGGGGCGGCCGGGGCGTTCGGCACGTCCAGCCAGAGGTCGCCGAAGGTCTGGTAGGCCCCGAACCCGCTCTTGGGCTGGCCGAGCTTGGCCGCCACCGCGGAGGGGGACATCTTCCCGTCCCGGTCGATCTGCGCCTGGACCTCGGCGATGGCGTTCGGCCGGGGGGTGGTCCAGTTGCCGGAGTTGTATCCGCTGGAGCCGGGGCCGCCGGTCCACAGCGTCTTCTCGTTGAACTGGATCTGCTCGCTCGCGACCCCGCCGAACACCTTGGCGCCCAGCGCGCCGTTGCCGATCGGCAGCGCCTGGGTCTCCCAGTCGGTGGCGGGCTTGTCGTACCAGAGCGTCAAATCATCGGGTGTCTGTACGGCTGCCGCACCCTTATTCGGCTCCGCGTGGGCCAGATTCTGCCCATATAAGCTGGTGGTGAGGGTGAGTGTGGCTAGCAGGGTGATGCCGAGTCGTCGTCTTGGGGGGTGGGACAACCGATTCCTCCGATCACAGGGCCGACCTATCTCAAGGAGATAGCACCGAAACCTCGCAGTAACAAGGTTCGTCCTCCGATGTTTGAAGCCAGTGGATCAACGAAACCACCCGCACCGCAGGAGTTCCGGTGGATGGGCTGCATGGCTGCCCGCCCCGGTTAAATCCGATGACTGGTCGGGGGCGGCCGGGAAAGATCCCGTCATAAGGCCACCATCTGCGGTTTCTCCTCTATAACGGATCGGATGTATCCCTCGGCGAGGGGTTGACATCGGGCTTTCGTGTCCTCCAGCATCACGGAACAAGACATCCGATGTATGACTGAAGGGTGCGGTGTGAAGCTGCTGCGAGTTGGACCCGTCGGCCAGGAGCGACCGGCCGTCATGGACCAGGCCGGTAACCTCCGTGCAATCTCGGACCCCGAGATCGACGGTGCTTTCCTCGCTTCCGGGGGAGTGGCGCGCGTCCGCGAGGCGCTGGAGCGGGACGAGCTGCCCGTGCTGGAGGCCGAGGGGCTGCGGATCGGCGCACCGATCGCCAGGCCCGGGAAGATCGTGTGCATCGGGCTCAACTACCGCGACCACGCGGAGGAGACGGGTGCCTCGATCCCCGCCGAGCCGATCGTCTTCATGAAGGCCCCCAACACGGTCGTCGGCCCCTACGACGAGGTCCTGATCCCCAGAGGCAGCGTGAAGACCGACTGGGAGGTCGAGCTGGCCGTCGTCATCGGCCGGACCGTCCGCTACGCGGAGACCCACGAGGAGGCCCTCGCGGCGGTCGCCGGCTACGCGATCTCCAACGACGTCTCCGAGCGCGAGTTCCAGCTCGAACGCGGCGGCCAGTGGGACAAGGGCAAGTCCTGCGAGACCTTCAACCCGCTCGGCCCCTGGCTGGTCACCGCCGACGAGATCGCCGACCCGCAGGCCCTGGGGCTGCGGCTGTGGGTGGACGGCGAGCCGTACCAGGACGGCGACACCAAGAACATGATCTTCCAGGTCGCCGAGATCGTCCGCTACCTCAGCCGGTTCATGGTCCTGGAGCCCGGTGACGTCATCAACACCGGCACCCCGGCCGGCGTCGCGCTCGGCCTGCCGGGCACGCCGTACCTGCGCGCGGGCCAGGTCATGGAGCTGGAGATCGACGGTCTGGGCCGGCAGCGGCAGACGGTGGGCCAGGCATGAGCGCCTACCGCATCACCGCGCTGGAGACCTACGACATCCGCTTCCCCACCTCGCTGGAGCTCGACGGCTCCGACGCGATGAACCCGGACCCGGACTACTCGGCCGCCTACCTGGTGCTGAGGACCGACGACGGCGCCGAGGGCCACGGCTTCGCCTTCACCATCGGCCGGGGCAACGAGGTGCAGACCGCCGCCATCAAGGCGCTGGAGCCGTACGTGCTCGGCAAGGACGTCGAGGACCTGGGCAGGCTCTGGAAGGACATGGTCCACGACTCCCAGCTGCGCTGGCTCGGCCCGGAGAAGGGCGTCATGCACATGGCGATCTCCGCCGTGGTCAACGCGCTGTGGGACCTGAAGGCCAGGCGGGCGGGCAAGCCGCTGTGGCTGCTGCTGGCCGAGATGTCGCCCGAGGAGCTCGTCGAGCTGGTCGACTTCCGCTACCTCAGCGACGCGCTCACCCCGCAGGAGGCGCTCGACATCCTGCGGGCCGCCGAGCCGGGCCGCCAGGAGCGGATCGCCTACCTGAAGGAGCACGGCTACCCGGCCTACACCACCTCGCCCGGCTGGCTCGGCTACAGCGACGACAAGCTGCGCCGCCTGTGCAAGGAGGCGATGGCCGAGGGCTTCACCCAGATCAAGCTGAAGGTCGGCGCCGACCTGGAGGACGACCGGCGGCGGATGCGCATCGCGCGCGACACCTGCGGCGACGACTTCCCCATCGCCATCGACGCCAACCAGCGCTGGGACGTGGAGTCGGCCATCGCCTGGGTCAACGCCCTGGCGGAGTTCCGGCCGCACTGGGTGGAGGAGCCGACCAGCCCCGACGACGTGCTCGGCCACGCCGCCATCGCGCGGGGCATCGCGCCGATCCCGGTCGCCACCGGCGAGCATGTGCAGAACCGCATGATCTTCAAGCAGCTCCTGCAGGCCGACGCCATCTCCTACCTGCAGATCGACGCGGCCCGCGTCGCGGGCGTGAACGAGAACATCGCGATCCTGCTGCTCGCCGCCAGGTTCGGCGTCCCGGTCTGCCCGCACGCCGGCGGGGTGGGCCTGTGCGAGCTGGTCCAGCACCTGTCGATGTTCGACTACGTCGCGGTCAGCGGCTCGATGGAGAACCGGGTGATCGAATACGTCGACCACCTCCACGAGCACTTCGCCGACCCCGTGGTCATCAAGAACGGCGCCTACGTCGCGCCGAGCCGGCCCGGCTTCGGAGCCGCCATGCACCCCCGGTCGATCACCGACCACACCTACCCCGACGGCCCGGTCTGGAGGTCCCTCAATGGCTGAGTTCGACGGCCTGCGCGCCCTGGTCACCGGCGGCGGCTCCGGCATCGGCCTGGCCACCGCCACGCTGCTCGCCGCACGCGGGGCCACGGTGGCCTGCCTGGACGTCAACCCGCCCGGCGAGCCGTTCATCCCGGCCACGGCGGACGTCACCGACGAGGCCGCGGTCCGTACGGCGGTCGCCGAGGCGGCCGGGCGGATGGGCGGACTCGACGTCCTGGTGAACAACGCCGGGATCGGCGCGGCCGGTACGGTCGAGGACAATCCCTACGAGGAGTGGTCCAGAGTCCTGGACGTCAACGTCCTCGGCATCGTCCGGGTGACCCGGGCGGCCCTGCCGTACCTCCGGCGCTCGGCGAGCGCGGCGATCGTCAACACCTGCTCGATCGCCGCCTCGGCGGGACTGCCCCAGCGGGCGCTCTACAGCGCCTCCAAGGGCGCGATCCAGTCGCTCACTCTGGCGATGGCCGCCGACCACGTCCGCGAGGGCATCCGCGTCAACTGCGTCAACCCGGGCACCGCCGACACGCCCTGGGTCCAGCGCCTGCTCGACGCGGCGCCCGACCCGGCGGCCGAGCGGGCGGCCCTGGAGGGCCGTCAGCCGATGGGCCGCCTGGTGAGCGCGGAGGAGGTCGCGGCCGCGATCGCCTACCTCGCGAGCCCGCTCGCGGCCTCGACCACCGGCACGGTCCTGGCGGTCGACGGGGGCATGCAGGGGCTCAGGCTCCGGCCGGCGACCTGAGACGACGTGCCGCCGGGCGGCCTCCCCGCCGGGCGGCCAGATGATCGGACAGACGGCCGGATGAGACATCGGTCCAGCAATATTTCACCCCCCACATGGTTTCGAATCGAGGCAACGGTATGAAACTCGGAACTGCGGCGACAGGCGCGGCACTGCTCGGGCTCGCCCTCACGATCTCGGCATGCGGCTCGTCGGAGACCGCCGGCGCAGGCAGCAGCGCCAAGCCCGCCGCCGACGCCGGAGCCAAGGGCGGCAAGGTCGGGATCGACTTCCCGCGCGCCGACTCCGACTTCTGGAACTCCTACAACAAATACGTCCCCCAGCTCGCCACCGAGCTGGGCGTCGACCTGATGCCGCCGACCAACTCCCAGAACGACGTGGCCAAACTGGTCGCCAACACCCAGGCGATGATCGGCCAGGGGGCCAAGGCGGTCGTCATGGCCCCGCAGGACACCGGTGCGATCGCCTCCACGCTGCAGACCCTGGAGAGCAAGAACATCCCGGTCGTCTCGGTAGACACCCGCCCCGACAAGGGCAAGGTCTTCATGGTCGTGCGGGCCGACAACAAGGCCTACGGCACCAAGGCGTGCGAGTTCCTCGGCGAGAAACTGGGGGGCAAGGGCAAGGTCGTCCAGCTCATGGGCGCGCTGTCGTCGATCAACGGCCGGGACAGGGCCGAGGCGTTCGGCGCGTGCATGAAGGAGAAGTTCCCCGGCATCACGGTCTTCGAGGAGCCGACCGAGTGGGACGGCACCAAGGCCGCCTCGATGCTGCAGACCCGCCTCCAGCAGCACCCGGACATCAAGGGCGTCTACATGCACGCCGGCGGCGTCCATCTGGCCCCGACCCTGCAGGTGCTCAAGGCCAAGGGCCTGATCGTGCCGCCGGAGGACCCCAAGCACGTCTTCGTGATCTCCAACGACGGGATCCCGCAGGAGTTCGAGGCCATCCGCAAGGGCGAGATCGACGCCACGATCTCCCAGCCGGCCGACCTGTACGCCAAGTACGCGCTCTTCTACGCCAAGGCCGCGGTCGACGGCAAGACCTTCCAGCCGGGCCCGACCGACCACGACAGCACGATCATCCAGCTCCCGAACGGTTTCGAGGACCAGCTCCCCGCCCCGCTGGTGACCAAGGAGAATGTGGACGACAAGAATCTCTGGGGCAATCAGGTCAAGTGATGACATCTTCTGCTAAGGCGGTTGAAGCGCTCGGGATCACCAAGCGCTTCGGCCCGACCACCGCGCTCAACGGCGCCGGGATCGCCATCACCGAGGGGGAGACGCACGCGCTGGTCGGCCGGAACGGCGCGGGCAAGTCCACGCTGGTGTCCATCCTGACCGGGCTGCAGCGCCCCGACGAGGGAGAGGTCCGCTTCGGCGGGGAGCTCGCGCCGCCGCTGGCCGACCGGGACGCCTGGCGGCAGCGGGTCGCGTGCGTCTACCAGAAGTCGACGATCATCCCCACGCTGACCGTCGCGGAGAACCTCTTCCTGAACCGGCAGACGGACCGGGGCGCGATCAGGTGGGGCGCCCTGCGCACCCGGGCCAGGCAGCTCCTGGAGCAGTACGGCGTGGACGTGGACGCCGACATCCTCGCCGGAGACCTGGGCGTCGAGCAGCGTCAGCTCGTGGAGATCGCCAGGGCGCTGTCGTTCGGCGCCCGGTTCATCATCCTGGACGAGCCCACCGCCCAGCTCGACGGCCCGGCCATCCAGCGGCTCTTCGAGCGGATGCGGGCACTCCGGGAGCAGGGTGTGACGATGATGTTCATCTCGCACCACCTGGAGGAGGTCTACGAGATCTGCCAGAGCGTCTCGGTCTTCCGCGACGCCCGGCACATCGTCACCGCCCAGGTCGGCGACCTGCCGCACGACCGGCTGGTCGACGCGATGACCGGTGAGACGACCGCCGCCTACGAGTACCGCTCCCGCACGGCCGACGCCTCGGCGCCGGTCGTGCTCGCCGCCCGGGGACTGAGCCTCGGCGGCCGCTACGAGAACGTGGACCTGGCCGTCCGGGCCGGGGAGATCGTCGGTCTGGCCGGCTCGGGCAGCAGCGGCAAGGTCGGCCTGGCCGAGACCCTGGTCGGCCTCCGCCGGGCCGACACCGGCGCGGTGACCGTCAACGGCACCGAGGTCAAGCCGGGCGACGTGCCGGCCGTGCTCGCCGCCGGTCTCGGCTTCGTCCCCCAGGACCGCCATCATGAGGGCTTCGTGCCGCTGCTGTCGATCGCCGAGAACGCCACCATCCCGATCGCGCACAAGCTCGGCCGGTACGGCGTGATCTCCCCGGCGAGACGGCGCGCGCACGGCGCCCGGATGATCGCCGAGCTGGACATCAAGACGACCGGTCCCGACCAGCCGGTGGCCGACCTGTCCGGCGGCAACGCGCAGAAGGTCGTGCTGGCCAGGGCGCTCGCCGACGACCCCCGGGCGCTCGTGGTCATCAACCCGACGGCCGGGGTGGACGTGAAGGCCAAGCACTCACTCCTCGGCGCCGTGGAGGACGCGGCGGCCCGGGGGACCGGAGCCGTACTGGTCTCCGACGAACTCGACGACCTGCGGATCTGCGACCGGGTCCTGGTCATGTTCCACGGCAGGGTCGTGAAGGACGTGCCCCGAGGCTGGACCGACACCGAACTGGTGGCGGCGATGGAAGGTATCGACGACTGATGACCACTACGAAGACGACGCCCGTGGCGACCGCGCCCGCCCCGGGCCGGCGGATCCAGCTCGGGCGCTTCCGCGACCTCACGCTGGTCCCGGTGATCGTCGTCCTGCTGATCGCCGGGTCCTTCGTGGACCCGATCTTCCTCACCCCCGGCAACCTGACCAACGTGCTCCAGCAGCAGTCGGCCCTGGCGCTGGTGGTGCTCGCCGAGGCGCTGATCCTCATCGCCGGCAAGTTCGACCTGTCGCTGGAGTCCACCGTCGGCATGGCCCCCGCCGTGGGGGTGATGCTGGTCATCCCGGTGGCGGCCGGCGGGTTCGGCCTGGAGCTCCCCGGGATCCTGGCGATCCCGATCTGCCTGCTGATCGGCGGGCTGGTCGGCGCCTTCAACGGCTTCCTGATCATGCGCTTCCAGCTCTCGGCCTTCATCGTCACCCTGGCCATGATGATCGTCGTCCACGGCCTCCAGCTCGGACTCACCCAGGGCAAGAGCCTGTTCGAGCTGCCCGAGTCGTTCCTCTACCTCGGCAGCGCCATCTGGCTGGGCGTCCCGGTGTCCATCTGGATCACCGGCCTGCTCTTCGCGGTGGCCATCGCCGCGCTCGGCTACTTCCGGGCCGGCCGCTCGCTCTACGCCATCGGCGGCAACGCCGACGCCGCCCGCGCGGCGGGCATCCGGGTCGAGCGGGTCGTCTGGGTCGTCTTCGTCGTCGGCGGCGTGGTCGCCGCGCTCGCCGGAGTGCTGGAGACCGGCCGCCTGGGCGGCATCAGCGCCAACCAGGGCGTCGGCTGGATCTTCATGGCCTTCGCCGCCGCGGTCATCGGCGGGGTCAGCATGGACGGCGGCAAGGGCACGATCCTGGGCGCCCTCACCGGTGTCCTGGTGATCGGCCTGGTGGAGAACATCCTGACGCTGAAGGGCGTCCCCGGCGAGTGGAAGCAGCTGGTCTACGGTTCGATCATCCTGATCGCCCTGATGATCAGCCGCCTCGCCGGCGGCAAGGCGCAGGATTGACGGCGATCGCTCCCCTTCCCGGGCGCCCACGGTCCTCCGGGCCCGTACGGCGAGGCGCGGAACCGACCACCACCACCACCTCCCCGAGGAACTACGGCAAGGCGCAGGATTGACGGTCATGACCTTCTCCGTGAGCAAGTACGGCTTCGGCGCCGCCCCGATCGGCAACCTGTTCACCGCCGTGAGCGACGCCGAGGCCCGGGCGGCGGTGGACGCCGCCTACGACGCCGGGTTCCGCCTGTTCGACACCGCGCCCCACTACGGGCTCGGCCTGTCGGAGCGGCGGCTCGGCGCCGCCCTGGCCGGCCGGCCCCGCGACTCCTACACCCTGTCCACCAAGGTCGGCCGCCTGCTCGTGCCGTCCACCGGCGACGCTCCCGTGGGCAGGGACGGCCAGGGCTTCGACGTCCCCGCCGACCTGCGCCGGGTGTGGGACTTCTCGCGGGACGGGGTCCGGCGGTCGCTGGAGGAGAGCCTGGTCCGGCTCGGCCTCGACACGGTCGACGTCGTGCTGATCCACGACCCCGACGACCACTGGGAGCAGGCCGTCTCCGAGGCGTACCCGGCCCTGGCCGAGCTGCGCGACCAGGGGGTCGTCAAGGCCGTCGGGGTCGGCATGAACCAGGCGGAGATGCTCACCCGCTTCGTCCGCGAGACCGGTGTGGACATGGTCATGCTGGCCGGCCGCCACACCCTCCTCGACCAGTCGGGAGCCGAGGAGCTGCTGCCGCTGTGCGACGAGCGCGGCGTCTCGGTGGTCGCCGCCGGGGTGTTCAACAGCGGCCTGCTGGCCACCCACGACCCGTCGGGCACCTACGACTACGCCCCGGCCCCCGAGCCGCTGCTGGCCCGTGCCCGTCGCGTCGCGGCCGTGTGCGAGCGCCACGGCGTCACCCTGCCCCAGGCGGCGCTGGCCTTCCCGCTGCGCCATCCGGCGGTCGCCTCGGTGGTCGTCGGCGCGAGGTCCGCCGCCGAGGTCACCCGCAACGCCGCCCTCGTCGCGGAGCCCGTCCCGGAGGAGCTGTGGGCCGAACTCGGGGCCGAAGGGCTGATCGCCTGAGCGGGTCCCGCTCCCGCGGGGAGCGGCCGGGGCCTGGCCGCTCCCCGCGCGCCGCGGGGCGGGCGAGCCCCTGCCGGTCATCGCGCGCCGCGGGGCAGGCGGGGGCGGGCGAGGAGGCACGGGCGGGGCGGTGGTCGGTGGCCGCCGGACCAGCGGGGGACGGGGCGGGAGTCAGTAGCCGCCGAACCAGCCGGGGATGTCGAGCCGGAAGACCTCCGACGGCGTGACCTTGCGCAGGTCGGTCTCCAGCGCGCGCAGGCGCTCCTCCCCGAGCGCCTCCGCCCAGCCGGCCCGCAGGTCGTCGAAGATGCGCGCCGACCGGACGAGGGAGTCGACACCGCGGTGGGTGAGCCGGATGACCTTGCGCCGCGCGTCACGTGGGTCGGAGCCGCGCTCCACGTAGCCGAGCTGCTCCAGGGAGTCGACGGTCTTGCCCGCCGCCTGCTTGGAGATCCCGAGCCGGCGGCCGAGCTCGGCGGCCGTGGTGCCCTCGGGACCGATCGCCTGGAAGACGAAGCCGTGCATCGGCCGCAGGTCGGGGTGGCCCTGGCGGGCGAGTTCGGCGTGGACTCCGTCGATGAGGACGCGGAAGCCGAGGAACAGCCGTAGCGGCAGCTCGAAACCCGGCGGGTCACTTGGCACGTCGGACCACCTGGCTCGCTGCTTCCGGCAACTGGGTTGTCCAATTTAGGAGATTATCCGTCGCCTGTCATCCGCCACGCCGGGAGCCGCCGGACAGGCCGATACGCGCTGAGACACGCCGTGACACACCGTGACGCGCGGAGGCGCACCGTGACGCGCGGAGACGCGTCGCGACGTGCCGTGACGCCGGATACGCGTCGCGACGTGCCGTGACGCGCGGAGACGCGCCGTGACGCGCGGCCACCGCCCTAGCCGACCGGCCCGGCCCAGCGCTCCACCCGGCAGTCCTGCTTGATCAGGAAGGCGCGCTTGAGCGTGCGGAGCATCATGGCCGTCTCGACGGCCATGATGCCCGGCAGCCCGCCGATCTCGCGCAGGAACTCGTACAGCTCCGGCCGGCCGGGCAGGGCGACCTGCGCCACCAACTGGTGGTCGCCTGCCACGGCCATGGCGAACCTGACCTCCGGACGGGCGGCCAGCGCGCGGCCCACCGCGTCCACCTCGTCGCCGGCCACCCGCAGCCAGAGCACGGCCTCGGCCGGCAGCCCCAGGCACGCGGGCTCGATCTCGGCGCGGATGCGCAGGATGCCCCTGCGGAGCAGGGCGTCCAGGCGGCGGCGGGCGGTCGACTCGCTGATCCCGGCGGCCAGCGCGACCTCGGCGTGGGTGGCGCGGCCGTCGGTGACCACCGCCGCGATGATCCGCTCGTCGTCGGCGGAGGGTTCCTCGCCCGGGCGCGGGGAGCGCTCCGGCGGGGCGTGCCACTGCTCGCGCAGCCCCTCGGCCTCCTGCGGGGTGAGCACGCCGAGATGCCAGTCGAGGGGCGTGCTGAAGTATTTCAACGCCGGATACGTGGTGCTCTCCAGCACCCCGTCGATCGCCGGGATGTCCCGCAGGAGCAGGTCCACCAGCGTGTCGTCGGCCGCCGAGAGCTCCGCCGCGCAGTCCACCGGGCCGGACAGCAGCGTGACGGACCGGGTCTGGGGCAGCTCGGCCAGGGCCGTCCCCACCTCGACGGCCGATCCGGGACGGCAGCGCACCCGGAGCAGCGCCGAGTCCAGCCGCCGGTCGTCGACCAGTCCGATCACCGAGAGCACACCCGACTCCATCAGCCGGCCGGCCCGCCGGGCCACGTTGCGGGTCGGCTCCCGCAGCACCCGGCCGATCCGGTCCCAGGTGGCCCGCCCGTTCACCTGCAGGGCGGCGACCACCCTGAGATCGGCTCCGTCGAGTGGCTGCATCGGGTCATCCTCGTGGTCGCGGGAGCGGTCCGCCCCAAGAGTACGACTTTGTGATCTTTTCTGGTGGGGGATCGGTTCAGGCGAGGGCGTTGCGGAGCCACTCCTCGACCCCGGCGATGTGGACCGTCGCCCAGGCGCGGGCGACCTCGGGCTGCCGGGCGGCGATGGCGTCGCAGATCGCGGCGTGCTGCTCGCGGGTCTTCTCCAGGGCGTTCTCCTGGGTCAGCCCCCGCCAGATCCGGGCCCTGGTGGTGGGGCCCGACAGGCTCTCTATGAGAGAGCACAGCACCGCGTTGCCCGAACCCGCCGCGATGCGCTGGTGGAACTCCAGGTCGTTGGCGACGAGCTGCTCGACGCTGGGGTCGGCGGGCAGCTCGGAGAGGATCTTGCGCAGCTCGGCGACCTCGGACTCGGCCATCCGCGTGGCCGCCATCGCGGTCGCCGCCGGTTCGAGGATCCGCCGGACCTGGAAGAACTGCAGCACGGTGTCGTCCTGGTGGAAGTCCACCACGAACGACATCGCGTCCAGCAGGAGCCGCGGCTCCAGGCTGGTCACATAGGTGCCGTCACCTTGGCGCACGTCCAGCACGTTGATCAGGGCGAGGGCGCGGACGGCCTCGCGCAGGGAGTTGCGCGACAGGCCGAGCCGCTCGGCCAGGTCGGCCTCCTTCGGCAGCCTGCTGCCCGGGGCGAGCTCGCCCGCGAGGATCATCTGCTTGATCCTGTCGATAGCGGCGTCGGTGACCGCCACGCTTCACCATCCTCGGGTCCCTCAGACATCGGATGTCTAAGAGTGTAGGGCGTAGCGGACCGGTCCCGCCTCCGCCGTGCGACGGATCACACCTCGGACCTCCAGGGTGCGCAGATGGGCCGCGGCCTCTCCGGCGGCCATCCCCCTCAGCATCGCCGGGAGCTCCTCCCAGGGGCGGTTCCAGGTCATCCGGCCGGCGGTCTCCCAGATGGTGAGGGGCTCGCCCGCCTCGGCCAGCAGGGCGGCGAGCCGTAGGAGTTTCTCCTCGTGGTGCGTGCGGATCTCCATCGCCCGGGCCGCCGTGTCTTGAAATATCCACTCATGGGCGGGCAGGGCTTCGAGCGAGCCCAGGCTCGCCACTTTGGCCAGCGAGTCCAGGAAGTCGCTGAGCGGGTCCACGTCGGTGCGGTCGTAGGGGTAGACGCCGATGTGCGGGGTGATGCCCGGCAGCACGTGGTCGCCGGTGAAGAGCCGGCCGGTGTCCTCCAGGTGCAGGCAGATGTGGCCCGGGGTGTGGCCGGGGGTCCAGACCGTGCGGAGCGCACGGCCGGGCAGGTCGACCAGGTCGCCGTCGCCGAGCGTCCGGTCGGGCAGCGCGGGTGGCTGCGGCCGCTCCGCCGTCACCTCCGCCACCTCGCCCCCGGTGGCTCCCGCCCGGCGCAGCATGTCGGCCTGGAAGGCGCGCTGCGCGCCCTCGTCGACGTCGCGGATGAGCTTGACCAGCGCGACGTCGGCCTCGTGCATGGCGATCCACGCCCCCGACTCCTCCCGGACCCGGCCGGCCAGCCCGGCGTGGTCGGGATGGAAGTGGGTGACCACCACCCCCCGGACCTCGCGGACGTCCATGCCGACGGCGGCCAGCCCGTCCCGCAGCGCCAGCCAGGCCTCCGGGTGGTTCCAGCCCGCGTCGACCAGCACCGGCCCGGAGGGGGACTCGACGGCGTAGACCAGTGTGTAGCCGAGCGGGTTGCCGGGGATCGGGACGGGCACGCTCCACACCCCGCCGCCGACGTCGATCGGGCGCTGCTCGCTGTAGGGCCTGCGGCGGGATCTCAAATGTGGTGCTCCTCGTTCTTTCACGGCGGCCGCTGTCTCGCGGCCGCCGTCGTCTCACGGTCTTTCCCGGTCGCGGTCTCTCCCCGCCGCCCGGCGACCGCCCTCACAGCCGTTCGAGAACGGTCGCGGTGGCGAGCGCCCCGCCCGCGCACATCGACACCAGCGCGGTGGAGGAGTCGGACCTCTCCAGCTCGTGCAGGGCGGTGGTGATCAGCCGGGAACCGGTCGCGCCGACCGGGTGGCCGAGCGCGATGGCGCCGCCGCCCGGATTGACCCGGTCCATGTCCGGCCCGTGCACCGACGCCCAGGAGAGGACGACCGAGGCGAACGCCTCGTTCACCTCGAACCGATCGATGTCCGCGACGGTCATGCCCGTGGCGGACAGGACCTTGGCGGTCGCGTCCACCGGACCGTCCAAGTGGTAGTACGGCTCGGCGCCGACGAGCGCCTGGGCGAGGATGCGGGCCCGGGGGCGCAGGCCGTGCCGGGCGGCGGCCTCCTCGCTCATCAGCAGCACCGCCGCCGCGCCGTCGGAGATCTGCGAGGCGGTGCCCGCGGTGTGCAGGCCGTCGCCCAGCACCGGCTTGAGCCCGGCCAGCGCCTCGGCGGTCGTCTCGCGCAGTCCCTGGTCCCTGTCCACGATGCGGCTCTCGCCGGTCGGCTGCCCGTCCTCGCCGAGGACGGGCGCGGTCACCTCGACGATCTCCCGGTCGAACCGGCCCTCGGCCCACGCCTCGGCGGCCAGCCGCTGGGACCGGGCGCCGAACCGGTCGAGCCGCTCGCGGGTCAGCCCGCGCCGCTGGGCGATCCGTTCGGCGGCGGTGAACTGGTCGGGCAGGTCGACGGCCCAGTCGTCGGGCCGGGGCCGGGCCGGGAGCACGTTGCTGCCGAGCGGGGCGCGGCTCATCACCTCGACGCCGCAGGCGATGCCGGCGTCGATGACGCCCGAGTTGATGAGGGCGGCGACCAGGTGCACGGCCTGCTGGGAGGAGCCGCACTGCGCATCGATCGTGGTCACGCCCGTCTGGTAGGGAAGGCCGGCGTAGAGCCAGGCGTGCCGCCCGACGTGCCCGCCCTGCTCGCCCGCTTGGGTGACGCACCCGGTGAACACCTGGTCCACGGCCGCCGGGTCGATCCCCGACCGGTCCACCAGGCCGTTCAGCGCCGCCGCGAGCAGCGCCAGCGGCTTCAGCCCCGCCAGCCAGCCGTTACGCCTGCCGATCGGGGTCCGCACGGCCTCGACGATCACTGCACCCATACGATCTCCTCGCCTGGCGGCCGGGTCCCGGCGCCCGCGAGCCGGTCCCTCGGCGCGTCGCTCTAGAACGTCGCTCTGGTCGTCTTCCGACTGCGACTGTAACGCGTTCTATTTTCCGGCGGAAGAAGGTGGCTGGAAGTCGGCGAGCAGGCGGATGGCGGCGATCTCGATGCGGCGCTGGATCTGCTCGTAGGTGCGCCGGCCGCGGAGCATCTCCAGCAGCTCGTGCACCCAGACGCTGGCCAGGGAGCTCGCCAGGGCGAACTGCTCCTCGGTGGCGGTCTCCGCGGTGAGCTCGTCGGCGGCCACACGCAGCAGCAGGCCCGCCATGCGGTCGCCGAACGGGGTGTCCACCTCGGCCATGATCAGTGAGCGGATGAGCGCGTCGGCGAGCTCCGGCTCGCGCATCAGGCCGCGGGTGGCGCGCATCAGGATGTCGACGGCCCGGCCCGAGGCCGTGGTGGCGCTGGGCGGGCGGCGCTCGATGCTGCTCTCGAGGAGGTCGATCTCCTCGCCGACGACGGCGACCACCAGATCCATCTTGGAGGGGAAGTAGCGGTAGAGGGTGCCGAGGGCGACCCCCGCCCGCTCGGCCACGGTGCGCATCTGCATGGCCTCGACGCCGCCGCGGGAGGCGAGGGCGGCGGCGGCCTGGACGATGCGCTTGCGCCGCTGGTGCTGGCTCCGGGTGCGGACGCCGGTGGAGGCCGATTCGCTCTGCACGCCAGGTGCCCCCTTGGGCTTGGCCGGTCCGGCGGCGCCCGGGGCCGGTGGGGTGGGGAGGCGCGAGGCGACCGGCGCCTCGGTGGTCGCATGCGGGGTACGCATGAGAACACGTTATCTGATTTCCGGATGCTCCGATGAGTTACTCGCCAGTCACAAGCGCGGCCCGTCTTGCATGGGATATGCGCTACGTCGGCGTATGTCATGACTTATTGCCATAGATTCCCTATGGACAGATAGTAGAATCTGTTCTACTTTTCGGAACGGCTGACCTGAGCCTCATCGCTGGGAGGCGTGATGTCCGGGAAGACGTTGGCGGAGCTGCTGGAGCGGCGGGCCGGGGACGACCGGCCCGGCCTCCTGTTCGAGGACCAGGTGTGGAGCTGGCGCGAATACGTCGCGGAGTGCCGGGCCCGGGGCGCCTGGATGGACACCCTGGGACGGGCCGCGCACGTCGGGGCGCTGTTCGACAACGTCCCCGAGCTGCTGTTCCTGCTGGGCGGCGCAGCCCTGTCCGGCCACGTGCTCGTCGCGCTGAACACGACCAGGAGCGCCGCCGAACTCGCCCGTGACGCGGACGCCACCCACGCCGACCTCATCGTCCACGGACCCGCGTACGCGGAGCTCGCCGCGGAGATCGCCGGACTCCGCGGTACGGCGCCGGCTCCCGCCCGCGCCGGTTCCGCCCGTGCCGGCCCCGCACGGGAGGGCTCCGCCCAGGCCGGTCCCGCGCAGGACGGCCCCTCGGGGACCGCGCGGACGGGTGCGGACGGGCTGGTCATGCTGATCTTCACCTCGGGGACCTCGGGCCGGCCCCGGGCGGTGCGGGTCACCCAGCGGAAGATCGCCGTCCCCGGCGTCAGCCTGGCGGCGATGCTCTCGCCGGAGGACGTCGTCTACTGCTCCATGCCGCTGTTCCACTCCGGGGCCGTCATGGCGGCCTACGCCCCGGCGGTGGCGTCGGGGGCGGCGCTGGTGCTCCGGCGGAGGTTCTCCGCCTCCGGGCTGATGCCCGACGTCAGGCGCTATGGGGTCACCTACCTGCACTACGTCGGCAAGGCGCTCTCCTACGTCCTGTCCACCCCGCCGGAGCCCGGCGACCGGGACGGCGCGCTCCGGATCGCCTTCGGCAACGAGGGGAGCGCCACCGCGGTCCGGCGGTTCGGCGAACGGTTCGGATGCCACGTCATCGACGCGTTCGGCTCCACCGAGACCGCGATCGCGATCACCCCCGACCCGGCGGGACCGCCCGGCTGCCTGGGCAGGCTGCCCGACGGCATCGAGATCCGCGACCCGTCCAGCGGGCGCAGATGCCCGGCCGCCGTCATCGAGGACGGCCGGCTGCTCAACGGGGACGAGGCGATCGGGGAGCTGGTCAACACCGCCGGGCCGGGCCTGTTCGACGGCTACTACAACGACCCCGAGGCCGACCGCGAGCGGATCCGGGAGGGCGTGTTCTGGTCGGGCGACCTGGCCTACGCCGACGCGCGGGGCCATGTCTTCTTCGCCGGGCGCGGCACCGAGCGGCTCCGGGTGGACGGGGAGAACCTGGCGGTCGCGCCGGTCGAGGCGGTCGTCCGCGAGTTCCCCGGCGTGATCGAGGCGGCCGTCTACCCGGTGCCCGACGCGGTGGCGGGAGACCAGGTCATGGCGGCCCTGGTGCTCGACGGCGACTTCGACCAGGGGGCCTTCGCGGGCTTCCTGGCCGGCCGGAGGGACCTCGGCCCCAAGGCCATACCTCGATATATCCGCATATGTAAGGAGTTACCGCAGACCGCTTCGAACAAGGTCGTCAAGCGGATCCTCGCCGCGGAGGGCTGGCACACCGGCGACCCCGTCTGGTGGCGGCCCCCGGGACAGCCGGGATGGCGGCCGCTGACCCCCGACGACATCACCGAGATCGACGACGAGTTCGTCCGGCACGGCCGGCGGCACCCCCTGGAGCGCTAGTGGACTTCAATCTTGATGAGACACAGAGTGACCTGCGCAAACTCGCGGTGGAGCTCCTCGACCGGGAGGTGAGCGCCAGCAGGCTGGAGGCCCACGAGGCAAGCGGCGCGCCGTACGACGCGCGGTTGTGGAGCTCCCTGGCCCAGGCCGGGCTGCTGGGCGCGTGCCTGCCGGAGGAGGCGGGCGGCGCCGGGCTCGGGCCGGTCGAGATGGCGGTCCTCCTGCGGGAGGTCGGCGCGCACGTGGCCCCGGTCCCCGTCCAGCAGAGCCTCGTCGCGGCGCTGGCCGTCGCCCGGTACGGCTCCGGCGAGCAGCGCGAGGCGCTGGCCCCACTGGCCGAGGGCGGGCTGGTGCTGACCTCCGCGCTGCGCGAGCCCGGCCGCGACCTCGGCGCCACCCCCGCCGTGACCGCCCGCAGGGACGGCGGCGGCTGGGTGCTGGACGGGCGCAAGAGCACGGTGTCGTACGCGGCCCAGGCGTCGAAGATCCTCGTCCCCGCCGTCACGGACGGCGGCGTCGGCCTGTTCCTGGCCTCGCCGGAGGCGATGACCCTGCGGCCCGAGTCCGTCTCCACCGGAGAGCCCGCCGCCACGCTCATCCTGGAGGCCACCCCCGGCGAGCCGGTGGGCGCCCAGGACGGCGAGGCGTTCGGCGGCCTGCGGAGGCTGGCACTGGCCGGCATCATCGCCGTCTCCTCCGGCGTGCTGGCCGGGGCGCTGGCGCTGACCACGGAGTACGTCAGGACCCGCAGGCAGTTCGACCGGGCGCTGGCCGAGTTCCAGGCGGTGACCGTGCAGATCGCCGACGTCTACATCGCCGGCCGGGCACTGGACGTGGCCGTGTGGTCCGGGGCGTGGCGGCTGGCCGAGGGCGCGGCCGAGGAGGCCGAGACCGACCTCGCCGTCGGAGCCCTCACCGTGACGGACTCGGCGCTGCGGGCGCTCTACACCTGCCAACACCTGCACGGCGGGATCGGCCTGGACATGACCTACCCGCTGCACCGCTACTTCGCCTGGGGCAAGCACCACGCCCACCTGCTGGGCGGCGTGGAGGCCCGGCTCGACACGATCGGAGCGCTCGTCTGATGATGATCGACCTGACCCCCGGGCAGAAAAGGCTCCGCGACGAGCTGCGCGAGTACTTCCGGGGCTGCCTGACCGCCGAGGACCGCAAGAAGATCTCCACCGACCCGTTCGGCCACGCCTACATGGAGCACTGCCGCAACCTCGGCCGCGACGGCAAGCTCGGGCTGGGCTGGCCGCGGGAGTACGGCGGCGGCGGGTACGGCCCGCTGGAACAGCAGATCTTCGCCAACGAGATCGCCCGCGCCGAGGTGCCCTACCCGATCATCACGGTGCAGACCGTCGGCCCCACCCTCATGCAGTACGGCACGGCGGCGCAGAAGGAGTTCTTCCTGCCGCGCATCCTGGCGGGGGAGTGCCACTTCGCGATCGGCTACAGCGAGCCGGAGGCGGGCACCGACCTGGCGTCCCTGCGCACCACCGCGGTCCGCGACGGGGACCACTACGTCGTCAACGGCCAGAAGATCTTCACCTCGGGGGCGCACTACTCCCAGTACATCTGGCTGGCCGCCCGCACCGACCCGGAGGCCCGCAAGCACCGCGGCATCACGATGATGATCGTCGACTGCGCCGACCCCGGCTTCTCGTGGACGCCGATCACGACCATGGACGGGCGCCACCACACCAACTCCACCTACTACGCCGACGTGCGCGTGCCGGTGGACATGGTGGTGGGGGAGGAGAACAAGGGCTGGGACCTGATCGTCAACCAGCTCAACCACGAACGGGTCACGCTGGGCCCGGCGGGCAACATCGCCCACACCTACGACAGGTTCCTGCGCTGGGCCCGCGGCACCGGCCTCATCGAGGAGCCGGCCGTACGGCGGGCGCTCGGCCGGGTCTACGCCTGCTTCCGGACCAACGAGCTGCTGAACTGGCAGGTCGCGGCCAACATGGACCTGGGCTGGCTGGGCGCGCCCGACGCCTCGGCCACCAAGATCTACGGATCGGAGCGGATGCAGGAGGTCGGCAGGATCGTCGGCGACGTCCTGGCCCGCTACGGCGACCCGGCCGACCCGGAGACGGCCGACTTCGTCGACCGCCTCGACCACGGCGTCAAGGGCGCGATCGTGCTCACCTTCGGCGGCGGCGTCAACGAGGTCCAGCGCGAGCTCATCGCCATGCTCGGCCTGAGCCTGCCGAGGCCGCCCCGATGACCGCGACAGCGGAGCCCGCCCTCCACGACCGGCTCATGGCCCTGGCCGGGCGGCAGATCGAGCTCGGCGAGGTCCGGGGCGCGGCCGCCGCGGACCCGGTCAACCTCCCGATGATCCGGCACTGGGCCGACGCCATGGGGGACGCCAACCCCGTCTACACCGACGCGGAGGCCGCGGCGGGCAGCGTGCACGGGGAGATCGTGGCGCCCCCGGCGATGATCCAGGTCTGGAACATGCCCGGCGTGAACCGGGACCGCGGGCAGCAGCGCACCCCGGTCGACGACGTGCTCAGGGCGCTGGACGGCAGCGGCTACACCGGCGTGGTCGCGACCAACTGCGAGCAGACCTACCACCGCTACCTCAGGGTCGGCGAACGGCTGGTGCCGGCCACCCGGTTCGCCGGGCTCTCCGGGCCGAAGAAGACGGCGCTCGGCGAGGGCTACTTCGTCACCTGGAACGTCACGTGGTACTCGGGGGAGGAGCCCGTGGCCCACATGCTGTTCCGGGTACTGAAATTTCGCCCCCAGGAGCGGAAAACCACGCCCGAGGCACGCGAGCCGTACCCGCTGAGACCCGCGGTCAACAGGGACACCGCGTTCTTCTGGGAAGGTGTCGCCAGGGGCGAGCTCCGGATCCAGAGATGCGCGGACTGCGGAGAGCTCCGGCACCCCCCGGGCCCGATCTGCCCGTCGTGCCGTTCGGCCGACCGGACGCACGTCGTGGCGGGCGGCACGGGCGAGGTCTACAGCTACGTCGTGCACCACAACCCGCCGGTCCCGGGGCTGAGCACTCCTTATGTGGTCGCTGTGGTGGAGCTGCCGGAAGGGGTGCGGATCGTGGGCAATGTCGTGGACTGTCCGCCTGAAGAAGTGGGTATCGGTATGCAGTTGCGTGTGACGTATCGCCAGATGGACGACGAGCTGATCCTGCCGATGTGGGTCCCCCAGGAGTCATGATGCGGACGCTTACCGAAGACCAGGTCGAGATCGGGTCGGTCCTCCCGGAACTCGTGATCGGGCTGACCCCCACCGTGATCGTCTCGACGGCGCTGGCGACGATGGACTTCACCCCGGTCCACCACGACGTCGAGGGCGCCAGGGCACAGGGCTCCAAGGACATCTTCCTCAACATCCTGACCACGATGGGCCTCGTCGAGCGCTATGTCACCGACTGGGCCGGCCCCGAGGCGCTGATCCGCGGCATCAACGTCAAGCTCGGCGTCCCCGCCTACGCGGGCGACACGCTGACCTTCACCGGCGCCGTCGTCGCCCACGACGACGGCGAGTTCACGGTCGAGGTCCGCGGCAGGGTCAGCCTCGGCGACCACGCCTCCGGCACCGTCCGCTTCGCCCTGCCCGGACGCTGAGCGCCCGCCCCGTCCGGACGCCGGGCACGCCCCCACACGCCCCACCGCAGAAAGGCACCCATCACCGTGGTCTCCCTCCCGGGGAGTACGGCTGTCGCCGGTATCGGCGCGACCGAGTTCTCCAAGCAGTCAGGGCGGTCGGAGCTCCAGCTCGCCGCCGAGGCGGTTTTCGCGGCGCTGGACGACGCGGGCCTGAGCCCCTCGGACGTCGACGGGCTGGTGACCTACACCCAGGACGCCAACCAGGAGATCGCCGTGGCCCGCGAGGTGGGCATCGGCGATCTGACGTTCTTCTCCCGCGTGCACTACGGCGGCGGCGCGGCGTGCGGCACCGTGCTGCACGCCGCGATGGCGGTCGCCACCGGGGCCGCCGAGACCGTGGTCTGCTACCGCGCCTTCAACGAGCGTTCGGGCCGCAGGTTCGGCCAGCCCGACGCCCGGATCGGCGGCGAGCCGTCCTCCCAGGGCCTGGAGATGAGCTGGCACGTGCCGTACGGGCTGATGACCCCGGCGGGCTGGGTCGCCATGTTCGCCCGGCGCTACATGCACGCCTACGGCGTGACGTCCGAGGACTTCGGCCGGGTGGCCGTGGCGATGCGCCGGCACGCGGCCACCAACCCGGCGGCCTGGTTCCACGGGCGCCCGATCACGCTGGAGGAGCACCAGGCGTCCAAGTGGATCGTGGAGCCGCTGCACCTGCTCGACTGCTGCCAGGAGAGCGACGGCGCGGTGGCGCTGGTGGTCACCTCCGCCGAACGGGCCAGGGACCTGCGCAGGTCGCCCGCTCTGATCGCCGCCGCGGCCCAGGGGGCCGGCGCCGGCCAGCTGATGATGACCAGCTACTACCGCGACGAGATGACCGGCCTGCCGGAGATGGGGGTGGTCGGCCGCCGGCTCTGGGAGCAGTCGGGGCTCGGCCCGGCCGACGTCCAGACGGCCATCCTGTACGACCACTTCACCCCGTTCGTGCTCACCCAGCTGGAGGAGCTCGGCTTCTGCGGGCGCGGCGAGGCGCGGGACCTCGTCGCCGACGGCGGCATCGAGATCGACGGCCACCTGCCGGTCAACCCGCACGGCGGGCAGCTCGGCGAGGCGTACATCCACGGCATGAACGGCATCGCCGAGGCGGTCAGGCAGATCCGGGGCACCTCGGTGAACCAGGTCTCCGGGGTCCGCAACGTCCTGGTCACCGCGGGGACCGGCGTGCCCACCAGCGGCCTGATCCTGTCAGCCGAGTGACGGCCGCACCGGTGGCCGGGGAGGGCCGGGCGTCGTCATCCATGGGCGGTGCCCGCGGTGGTCCCGTCCTGTGAGGTGAAGTTGCGTCCGTTATGCGTGTTTTGGATGGCATTATTGCGACATGCTGGAAACGGTCGGGCTGGATCCGGTGGAGGAGCGCGTCTACCGGTTCCTGGTGACGGCGGCCGAGGCGGGCGTCGTCGATCTCGCCGCGGAGCTGGACCTCGACGTCGGCGCGGTCGAGACGGTGCTGTCGTCCATGGAGGCCAGGGGTCTGGTCCGGACGGCCTCCGCGGAGACGGCCGCTGCGGCGGAGCGGCGCTTCACCGCGGCCTCCCCCGACATCGTGCTGGGCGCGCGCCTGCTGCGCCAGCAGCAGTCGCTCGACTGGGCGCGGCGCACCGTGGAGCAGCTGTCGGAGGAGTATCGGGGCAACGCCCGCCGCCGTGACGCCGGCCGGCTCGTGGAGGTGCTGCCCAACCGGATCGCGCTGCGCGAGCAGCTCGAACACCTGCAGGAGAACGCCCGCGAGGAGGTCCTCTGCTTCTGCCGGGGAAGCGCGATCGTGATGCACTCGACCGAGAACGACGCGGAGCTGGACGCGCTGCGCCGCGGGGTGGTCTACCGGGTGATCTACGAGCGCGACCTGCTGGAGGAGTCGGGGATGCAGGCCAACGTGGCCTACGGCGTCAGGCTGGGCGAGCTCGCCCGAGCCCTGCCCCGGCTGCCGGTCCGGCTGATGGTCGTGGACCGGGAGATCGGTCTGATGCCGCTGGTGCGGCACGCCGGGATATCGGAGCCGACGGCGGCGCTGATAAGGGGCGGCGAGCTGCTGGAGGCGCTGATCGCGCTGTTCGAGAGCTACTGGGACCGGGCGACGCCGCTGCGGATCGGCGAGGACGGCGCCCTCGCCGAGGGGACCCATCCCTGCCCACTGAACTCCGACGACCTGTACCTGCTGTCGCTGCTGGTCGCCGGGGTGCCGGACAAGTCGATCGCCAGCCAGCTCGGGATCAGCCAGCGGACCGTGCAGCGGCGCCTGGCGCACATCATGGAGCTGGCCGGCGCGCAGACCCGGATGCAGCTCGCCTGGCACGCCGCCCGGGAGCGCTGGCTCTGACCGGCGGCCCCGGCCGGCGGTCCGCGGACCGGTGTCCTCCTCCGGCGGGTCCGGGCGACGGCCGCGTGCCCGGGGACCGGGCGCCGGTACGGGTGGTGCCGTACCGGCGCCCGGACCCGTCACCTCACGCCGTAGGCGCGGAGCACGGTCTGCTCGATCGCGTTCCCCGCCCGGTCCTCCGCCTTGACCCGCAGCGAGACATACCGGCCCTCGCCCGCGAGGTGGGAGACCAGGGTGGAGAAGCGGTCCTTGCCACGGGGCAGCAGCACCAGGCGCTTCCAGGTCTTCCCGTCGTCATAGGACAGCTCGGCCGTGACCTTCCGCAGGGCGAGGCCAGGCGCGGTGCTCCGCACGGCGAAGTCCAGCGGGACCGGCAGCGTCCGGCGGACCCGGCCGTTCAGGTCGGCGGGCACGGTGTAGTCGACGCCGAGCAGCGGCAGCGGTTCGGAGCCGGACTCCGGCCGGGCGGAACCGAACGTCCACGCCGTGCTGGTCTCGGTGGCGTACGTCCACTCCTCCGACGAGCGCTTGGTGGACAGCTCCAGCCGGTAGGTGGCCTTCCCGGGAACGGCGGGGAAGTCCCCCATGGCCCGTCGCGGCTCCGCGACGAGCACGCCGTCGCGGTAGAAGCGGGCGGAGACCAGGTCCTCCTCGTCGGAGGTGAACGCGTAGCCGTAGTGGCCGGCGGCGTCGACGAACTCGGGGATGTCGAGCTTCAGCGTGTCCTCTGTCCGGACCGGGGTGAACTCGGGCCTGCCCGGCGGGACGGCCGGCCGCACGACGGGGCCGAACCACCGCTCGCCGGCCTTCTCGCCGGCGGCGTAGCTGCGCAGCCCGCCGGTGAGCCCGGGGGTGAGCGGGCTCATCGACTCCCAGGTGAACATGTGCTGGGCCACGTGCTCCCACTGGGTGTCACCCGAGGTGACGTACTCGGCGCGCTCGGACCCCGTGCGGACCCAGCGCTGCCCCTCGTTGGCGAAGACCTGCCACGGCCGCCAGCCGAACCGCTGCTCCTTGGCCCAGCCGAAGCCGCCGGTCTCGTGGTAGCCGGTGTCCACACGGGCCAGGTTGGAGGCGTTGGCCTCGTAGACGATCTGCTCCGGGATCCGCCCCTTGGAGACCTGCGAGATGTCGTAGAGATAGGGGATGGCCATGTTCGCGGTCACGTCGAGGACGGCCCGGCCCTTGCGGACCCGCTCCAGCAGCTTCTGCCCCTGCCCGTAGGGGATCGAGGCGCCCGGGATCGCCTGCCTGTCCTCGCCCGGCCACCAGTACTGCCACGAGCCGTCGTCGCTGGTCGGCACGGCGATCGCCGCCGCGGCGCCCGCCTCGGCGGCGGCCGCGATCATCTCGTCCCACTGGGGACCGTCCAAGGTGCTCGACAGGATGACCGCCCGGCCGCGCAGCGTGAGAGCGCGGAGCTCCTCGGGGGTGCCGTGACCGCCGTCGACGAGCTCCCACCGGTACCGGCCGGTCCACTCCGGTGATCTCACCATCGGGAAGAGGTCCAGCGGCTCCTTGAGGCCGCCGACGCGTGACGACAGCCTCGGCGCGCCGTACTGCCAGCGCGAGGTGAACTCGAAGGCGCCTTTGCGGACCGGCTGCGTCTCGGCCACGTGCAGCTCATCGACCGAGGGGAAGTTCATGAACGACGAGGAGATCTTCCGGGAACCGGTGTCGCGGTAGCTGGCGAACGTGGAGATGCCCTCCTGGACCACCGGCTGCGGCGTCTTGATCACGATCGGCCGTGTCTTCCGCGCGTCGAACACCAGCTCCACGTCGTCGTTCACCTGGAACTCGGGAATGTCGATCTTGATGTCGACGACGTGCCCGCCCAGACGCTCCTCGCCGAAATGACCCTGCGCGAAGTAGGTGCCCTCGGAGACCTCGAAGGTTTTCCCCTCCTCGGCCTCCCACGGCATGATGTAGGTGAGGAGATTGTCCTGCCGACCGGGGCCGAACATGAAGATGTTGCTCACGCTCGCCGGCTTGCCGTCCTTGCCGATGGCGCTGATGTGCACCTTGTGAGTGCGGGGACTCCTGGTGAGCGCCAGCGTGGTCTGCAGGGAGACCGATCCGTCCGCGGTGACCGCGGTGAGGTGACCGGAGTGCCGGCCGTACGCCAGCTTCGCCGGGTCGGCGGTCACCGGGACCGTGACCGTGGCGCCGGCGCCGACGGTGACCGCCGTCGATCCCGGGGTGAGCGCGCCCTGGGCGGGGGCGTCACCGTCCAGGTTGCTCAGGGTGACGGCCAGGGTCAGTGAGACGGGCGCCTGGGTGGAGTTGGTGTAGGCGACGGTCCCGGAGGGACTCGTGGAGCCACCGTCCTTGTGGGTGCCCAGGTCGAGCACGCCGGTGGCCGTGACGCCCTGCCGTACGGCCCGCGCGATGTCCACCCGTCCGCCGCCCTGCTCGTAGACGGTCAGGTCCTGCGCGGTCCTGGCGGTCGAGACCAGGGCGTCCTTGAGCTGCCGGGCCTTCCAGTCCGGGTGCCGCTGCTTGAGGATCGCGGCGGCGCCGGCCACGTGGGGCGTCGCCATCGAGGTTCCGGACGCGGCGGTGTAGCGCTCGTCGGCGGGCTGGCCCATCGAGGTGCCCTCGGCCCGCGCGGCCACGATCGCCACTCCCGGGGCGGTGATGTCCGGCTTGGCGCCGTCGTCGAGACGCGGACCACGGCTGGAGAAGGGGGCGAGCGCCTCGTCTGCGTCGACCGCGCCGACGGTCAGCGCCGACGTCGCGGCGCCGGGGGTGCCGACCGAGTACTCCTGCCCCTCGTTGCCCGCCGCGACGACGAAGAGGGTGCCGGTCTGCTCGGTCAGCGTGTTCAGGGCGGTGCTGACCGGGTCGGTGCCGTCCGTCGCCGCGCCGCCCAGGCTCATGTTCACGACGTCGGCACCGGACGTCGCGGCCCACTCCATCCCCTCGATGATCTGCGAGAAGCTGCCCGAGCCGTCGTCGTCCAGCACCTTGCCGACGATCAGCTCGGCGCCGGGGGCCACGCCCTTGCGACGGCCCTCGGAGGCCGTGCCGAGGCCCGCGATGGTGGAGGCGACGTGGGTGCCGTGCCCGTGACCGTCCTGGGTCGAGGGGGCGGGGGTGAAGTTGCGCCTGTCCGCGATCTTCCCGGCGAGGTCGGGGTGGTTCTCGTCGGCACCGGTGTCCAGGACGGCCACCTTGACGCCCTTGCCGTCGAACCCGCTCTTCCACGCTTCGGGGGCGCCGATCTGCGGGACGCTGCGCTCCAGGTCGACCTTCACCTTGGCGTCCAGCCAGATCTTCCTGATCCCCGAGGCGAGCCGGGGCTCGCTGGAGCGGGCCGCCGGCGCCGCGCCGACGGCCTTCCAGAACGCGGCCAGCTCACCCTTGCCGGCGTTCACCGCCCGCGCGTCGATGCTCTCCAGCTCGCCCACCGGCTTGACGCCGGGCAGCGCGCCCGCGGCCCGCGCGCCCTTGTCGTAGGAGAGCAGCAGCGGCAGCGCGGGGCTGCCGGTGTCGTCGTACCCCTGGGCGATCAGGTCGCCGACCGCGAACAGGCTCTTGTCGATCAGGTCGCCGGCCACGTAGGGGACCATGTCGTCGGGGAGTACCTGCAGCTTCCCGTCGATGTCGTGGGTGGAGAACCTGATCCTCTCCCGGCCCTTGGCGGGATCGACCGTCACCGCCCACTTCCCGGCCGCGGCCTGGCGGACGGTCACCACGTCCCCGGTGATGAGGGTGACCCGGTGCGAGGGGGCCGCCGGGGGCGGCGCGGGGGCGGCCCCGCCCGCGGCCGGCAGGGCCGGCAGGGCGAGGAGTGGGGACACCGCTCCGACGGCGGTGAGGCGGGCAAGCCAGTGCATGAGGGGGGCGCCCTTCCGTGATTCGGTACTACCGATCACGAGGGTGGGCGATGACGACCCCCCGCGTCACGATTTCTAGCCTGCCCTAAACATGACATGTCGCCAATATGACAACTTGGTGTGCGGTGAGGGTGCGTGACCACCCTGGCTGGGCCGCGCCGGCCCGGCGGGCCTACGGGGTGACGATCGTCGGGACCGTGAAGAAGACGATCATCGCGATCGCCACGCAGATGAGGAAGCCGATCACTTCCCACACCCAGTCGCGGTGACGGCGGCCCGTGGCGGACGCCTGGTGCTTGCGACGTGCCCGCCTGCCCGCCCGCGCCGGTCGGGGAGCCGATGCCTGGCCGCTCTCCGCCCGGCCCGCCTCGGCGGCGCCGGACGCGGCCTTCTCCGGACCGGCGCCGGGAGTGGTGAGCCCCCCGGCCTGGAGGAGGTCGCCGGGCTGGACGGGCTCCCCGGACCGGGTGAGGTTCTCCGGCCGGGCCGGTTCCCAGGGCTGGAGGAGGTCTCCGGACCGGGCGGGTGCCCAGGGCCGGGAGGGTTCCTCGGGCTGGGCGGTCTCCCGGGGCTGGGCGGGCTCCTCGGGGTGGAGGAGGTCTCCGGACCGGGCGGGTGCCCAGGGCCGGGAGGGTTCCTCGGAGTGGAGGAGGTCTCCAGGCCGGGCGGTCTCCCCGGACTGGGCGGTCTCCTCGGGGTGGGTGGCGGGCCGGGGCTGGAGGGCGTCCAGCTCCTCCGGCCGCAGGGGCCAGCCCGGCAGGGGCGGCTCCGTGCGGGCGTGCCTGCCGGGGGACGGCGAGGCGCCCGGCGGCTCCACGGGCGTGGGCCGGCTCTCGGACGCGGCGGGGGCCGGCTCCGCACGGGGCGCGGCGGCGACCAGCCTGTCGGTGTAGGCCCGGGTCGCCCGCGCCTCGGGGCTGAGCGGGCGGAACAGGTCCTCCGGCGGAGGGGAGAGGCCGGCGGGCGGCGCCGGGGGGTCGTCGAGCACGTCGGCGGGGAGCGGGGCCGGCAGGGGCGGCGCGGCCGGCGGCGGTGACGCGGCCGGGGCGGGCAGGGGGGCCGCGCCACGCGGTCTCGGCCGCTGCGGCCTCGGCCGCCGGGGCCGGGTGAGCACGTCGTCGAGCGCCGTCAGGACCGTGTCCTTGAGTCGGGGCATCGGCTCGGTGGTGGCCTCGTGCGTGGAGACCACCTCGGGATCCGGGGCGGCGAAGGGGTCGGGGAAGGGGTCGGGCGCGCGGTCCGGCAGGGAGAACACGCCGGCGGCGGCCGGCGTACCGGTCTCGGCCGGCGGCCACGCCGGGGCCGTCGGCCAGAGCTGCCTGACCTGCAGGGCGGCCGGCGGCGGGGCGGCGGCCGTACGGGACGGCGATCCCAGCGTCATGGCGCGCAACGCCGCGGGCGGGGTGGCCCAGGGGGCGCGGACCAGCACGTCGCGGACCGGGGCGACGGGGAGGGCGCCGAACACCTCGGCCAGGTGGTCCGGCACCCTGGTGGAGGCCAGGGCCAGGTTCAGCGACTGGGCGAAGCGCCGGCAGGCGCTCACGGTCAGCTCGTCGGCGGTGTCGGCGGCCACGTCGAGCACCCAGGACAGCTCGGCGCTGTCCATCTCGCGCACGCCGGACAGGTAGAGCACCTCGCGCTGGTGCGGGCGCAGGTCGCGCAGCACGCGCTCGACGAAGGCGGCGACCGGGTCGGCGCCGGCGGCGGGCGGGGCGTGGACCACGTCTCGCAGGTAGATCTCCCGGCGGGCGGCCGCGTAGAGGGCGGCGCGCGGGGGCTCCAGGTCCGGGACGGCGGCGAGGACGGCTCTCAGCGCGTCGGCGGCCGAGCCGGGATCGCCGAGCTGATCGTGGCAGTACGCGAACAGGCCGGCGGCGTGACGGTCGTAGAGCTCGGCGATCAGTTCGCCGCGCGAGTGTTGACCGAGGAGCGGTTGGGGCACGGGACCGGTTCCTCTGAAGGTTCGAGCGAGCGTGGTGGAGAGTGGAGGCCCTGGGGCCGGTGGTGCGTGTGGCACTGAAGGTGTCAATCTCCACGATATGGGTAATCGTGCCGGTCCGTTGAGGTTCTCCGCAGTATTGAATGTCCATTTGATAGATATCGCGATGGTTGGAGAGGCTTGCGGGGACCTCCGGATGAAGCCGGGAAGACAGACCGGAAATGTCGGTCATGGGCCATAGGGTGGTCCGCGATAGATCATGGGGCAGTTGTGGCAGGGGGCCGCGGCCCTGCCGAGGAGCAAGAGGTTGCGCATGATCAAATTTGACCGGGTGACCAAGCGCTACGCCGACGGGACCATCGCCGTCGACGGTCTGAGCCTTGAGGTGCCCACGGGAGAGATAACGGTGTTCGTCGGCCCCTCGGGGTGCGGCAAGACGACGTCCCTGCGCATGATCAACAGAATGATCGACGCGACGGAGGGGCAGATCCTCCTCGACGGCGTGGACGTCAAGAGCATCGACCCGCCGACCCTGCGCCGGGGCATCGGCTACGTCATCCAGCAGGCCGGGCTCTTCCCGCACCGCAAGATCGTCGACAACGTGGCGACGGTGCCCCACCTGCTCGGCTGGGACCGGAAGAAGGCCCGGGACCGGGCGATGGAGCTGCTGGAGCGGGTCGGCCTCGACCTCAAGATGGCCGACCGCTACCCCTTCCAACTGTCCGGCGGTCAGCAGCAGCGCGTCGGCGTGGCCCGCGCGCTGGCGGCCGACCCGCCGGTGCTGCTGATGGACGAGCCGTTCAGCGCGGTGGACCCGATCGTGCGGACGAGCCTGCAGGAGGAGCTGCTCCGGCTGCAGGCCGAGCTCAACAAGACCATCGTGTTCGTCACCCATGACATCGACGAGGCCATCAAGCTCGGCGACCGGGTAGCCGTGCTCCGCGTCGGCGGACATCTGGCGCAGCTCGCCGACCCCCCGACGCTGCTGGCCCGGCCCGCCGACGACTTCGTCCGCGAGTTCCTCGGCCGCGACCGGGGCATCCGCCGGCTGTCGTTCGTCTCCGACGAGGGGCTGCGGCTGCGCACCGACCTGACGGTGCCGGCCTCCGCGGAGGTCTCCTCGGTGCGCGACACGGCCGAGGACTGGCTGGCCGTGGTGGACGGGGCGGACCGGCCGCTGGGCTGGGCGGCCGTCAAGGACCTGCCGGAGTCGGGCACGGTGGCGGACGTGCCGCTCGCGCCGTACGGGACGTTCGTCAGGGGCCGCGACTCGCTGCGCGGCGCGCTGGACGCGGCGCTGCTGTCCCCCTCCGGGAGCGCTATCGCGGTGGACGAGGACGGCAGGGTGGAGGGCGTGGCCACCCGCGAGGCGCTGGACGAGGCGCTGGGCAAGGTCGCCGGGGGCGTCGGTGCATGAGGAACCGCTGATCCGCTGGGACTGGATCGGGCGCAACTGGGCCTCCATCCAGGTCCTGCTGGAGGACCACGTCGTCATGGCGCTGGTGCCGGTCGTCGTCGGGCTGCTCATCGCGCTCCCGCTCGGGCTGGCCGGCGTCCGCTGGCGCTGGCTCTACCAGCCGACCGTCGGCGTGATGAACGTGATCTACTCGCTGCCCTCGCTGGCCGTCTTCATCGTGCTCATCCCGGTCACCGGTCTGGCCACCCGGACGACCGTCATGGTCCCGCTCACGTTCTACTCCATGGCGGTGCTGATCCCGGCCGTCGTGGACGGGCTCACCTCGGTCCCCGACCACGTGCGCCAGTCGGCGGTGGCGATGGGCTTCACCCCGATGCGGAGGCTGCTGCGGGTGGAGCTGCCGATCGCGGTCCCGGTCGTGCTGGCCGGGCTCAGGGTGGCGGCGGTCTCCAGCATCAGCCTGGTCAGCGTGGGCGCGCTGGTCGGCAGGGGCGGGCTGGGCTACCTGTTCATCGACGGCTGGCAGCGGCAGTTCTACACCCCGATCATCGTGGGCATCGTGCTGGTCGTGGTGCTGGCGGCGGTCGCCGACCTGCTGCTGGTCCTGGCGCAGCGGCTGCTCACCCCGTGGTCGCGGGCGAGGGGGACGGCGTGAACTGGCTGATCGACTTCTTCGGGGACCCGGCCAACTGGTCCGGCCCGGACGGCATCCCCGCCCGGCTGCTGGAGCACCTGGAGTTCTCCGGGCTCTCGCTGCTGCTGGCCATGCTGATCGCGCTGCCGCTGGGGCTGTGGATCGGCCACACGGGCCGGGGCGCGCTGTTCGCGATCCTGAGCGCCAACGCGGCCCGCGCCCTCCCGACGCTGGGCCTGCTGGTGCTCATCGTGCTGCTGATGGGCGTCGGCACCATCGTCCCGGTGCTGATCCCGTTGGTGGCGCTCGCCGTGCCGCCGATCCTGGTCAACACCTACGAGGGCCTGCGCGGGGTGGATCCCGACCTGCGCGACGCCGCCTACGGCATGGGCCTGCGCGGCGGCCAGGTCCTCGGCAAGGTGCTCGTGCCGGTCGCGCTGCCGCTCATCCTGCTCGGCCTGCGGATCGCCGCGATCCAGGTGGTGGCGACCGCGACCGTGGCCGCCTACGTGGGGCTGGGCGGCCTCGGCCGCTACATCGTCGACGGTCTGGCGACCAAGGACTTCCCGCGCACGATCGGAGGGGCCGTCCTGGTGGCGCTGCTGGCTCTGGTCGTCCAGCTGGGTTTCGCTCTGGTGCAACGCGTCACGGTCTCCCCGGGGGTGAGTCAGCGCCAGACCGTACGGTAATCTCCTTATTACCCCCCGTTTTAGAAGGGAAAGCACGATGAAGCGCCTCTTCAGCACCGCGGCAGTCATCCTGTCCGCGGCGCTCACTCTTACCGCGTGCGGTGGTGGTGGTGACCCGCTCACCAGCGCGTCCGCGAGCCCCGCGGGCTCGGGATCCGCGGCCGCCCCCGGGGGGAAGGTCGTCGTCGGTTCGGCCAACTTCCCGGAGAACGTCCTGCTCGCCGAGATCTACTCCCAGGCGCTGGAGGCCAAGGGCGTCCAGGTCGAGAAGAAGCTCAACATCGGCAGCCGCGAGGTCCTGTTCGACCAGGCCAAGAGCGGCGGCCTGACGGTCCTGCCGGAATACATCGGCTCCCTGCTCGCCTTCGTCGACAAGACGACCACGGCGAAGACCAAGGACGACGTCGTCGCCGGGCTCAAGGAGAAGCTCCCGGCCGAGCTGGAGGTGCTGGAGCCCGCGGCCGCCGAGGACAACAACTCGCTGACGGTGACCAAGGCGACCGCCACCAAGGACGGCCTCACCACCATCGAGGACCTGGTCAAGGTCGCCAAGAACTACGCGGTCGGCGGCCCGCCGGAGTTCCAGTCCCGCCAGGAGAAGAACTTCAAGGACACCTACGGCCTTGAGTTCAAGGAGTGGAAGAAGACCGGCGACGCCACCGCCGACGCCATCAAGGACGGCACCGTCCAGGTCGGCAACGTCTTCACCACCGACCCCAAGATCGTGCTCAACGACCTGGTCTCGCTGCAGGACACCAAGAACGCCTTCGCCGCCGACAACATCGCTCCCCTGGTCAACAAGGCCGGGGTGAACGACACCGTGCGGACCACGCTGGACGCGGTCTCCGCCAAGCTCGACACCGCCGGGCTCCTGGCGCTGATGAAGCGCGTGGCGATCGACAAGGACGACGCCGCCACGGTGGCCAAGGACTGGCTGACCCAGAACAGCCTGCTCTAGGCACTCCGGCACCGCCTGCGGCCCGCGCGGACCTCCGCGCGGGCCGCGCCGCGTCAGGCCACCGGCCGGGCCTCCCCGGCGGCCCCGTCGTGAGCCGGACGGACGGCGGCTGAGGCCGTGTCAGCCGGCGCGCGTTGCGCCGGGCGGTCCTGTCGTGCCCGGTCCAGGAGGATGAGGGGTACGGCGGCCGCGGCGAGGGCGGCCCCGATCAGGCAGACCGATGTGAGAGCGACCCCTTGGGTGAGCGGGGCGGCCGCCAGGACGGGGGTGATGCTGATGCCGAGCTGGAACGCCGACACGGTGGTGGCGCCGGCGAGGGTCGGCGCATCGGCTGCGATGGCGAAGACACGTCCGTAGAGGGCGGGGTTCAGCACGAACGCGGCGACGCCGATCAGGAGAACCGTGGGCACCACCGCCCAGACCTGCTGGATCACCCCGGCCAGCACGACCGACAGGATCACGATCGCCGACGCGCCGGTGAGGAGCGCGAGGTGAGGGCGCCGATCGGAGACGCGGCCGCCGACGGACAGTCCGACGAAGGCGCCGACCCCGAAGAGCGCGAGGATCGCCGGGATCCAGACCTCGGGGACGCCGGTGATGTCGGCGAGCATGGCCGCCAGGTAGTTGAACGTGATCATGTAAGCCGCAGTGGTCAGGATCGTGATCGCGTAGATGCCCCAGAGCATCGGCCTCCGCATCGTGGCGAGCTCCCGCGGAACACTCGGCCCGGTGGGCCGGTCGACGCCCGAGCCGGCGGCGGGGAGTCCGAGGAGGCAACCGGCGATCCCGGCGACCGTCAGGGCCACGACGGCCCAGAAGCCGCCGCGCCACTGGAAGAAGTGGCTGAGCAGCGTGCCCGCGGGACCGCCGATGACCATCGCCACGCTGAGCCCGCTGACCACGACTCCGGAGGCGCGGGCGTTCCGGTCCGGCGTCACCAGGCTGATCGCGGTCACCGACGCGACGGCGAAGAAGCCCGCGTAGGCGACGCCCGAGACCACCCTCGTCAGCAGCAGGACCTGGTAGTCGCCCAGCAGTCCGACGACGATGCTGGCCGCGAAGACGCCCTGGGTGGCCACCAGCGCGGTGCGGCGGGGCCAACGCAGACTGAGCACCGCGAACGGCGGCCCGCCGATCACGACACCCAGCGCGAACGCGGTGATCAGGAACCCGGCCGAGGAGAGCGTGACGTCCAGATCGGCGGCCACCGCCGGCAGTACGCCGGCCAGCAGGAACTCCGCGGTCCCCATCGCGAACAGGCTGAAACCGAGCAGGTACACACCGGCGGGCAACCTGCCGGAGGGAGTGTCCCGGGGCGTCTCCGCGGTGGTGCCCGCCATCAGATCGCACCCCCGGCGTCGAGCCCGTCGGGCGAGAGGGCAGCGGACAGCTCCCGTTCGAGCAGCCAGCCTGTCATGTTGATGGCGGCGGTGGAGCCCGCGCCCGCGGCGGCGATGACTTGCGCCCGGGGGTTGACCACGTTCCCGGCCGCCCAGACCCCGGGGACATCCGTGGCGCCTTGGGGATCGACGGCGACGAGTCCGCTCACCGGGTCCCTGCCCGCGCCGAGCGCGGTCAGGACCGCGTCATGGGGCACCGGGCGGGGGGCCACGAAGACGGCCTCACACGCGACCGTCCCGCCGTTGTCGAGCTCGATCGCGACCGGGTCCCCGCCTGCGGTGCCGGTATTCGCCGTGACCCGTGTGACGCGCGCGTCGATCAGGCGCACGCCGTACGCCGTGAGACGCTGCCGCTGGGCGGTGCCGACCTCGGCGCCGTTGACGCAGAAGGTCACCGAGGAGCTGTGGCGGCGCATCAGCGCGGCCAGATGTGCCGATACCGCCGCCATCGCGCTGCCGATCACGGCGATGGTGCGGCCCCGCACCTCGTAGCCGTGGCAGTGGGGGCAGTGGTGCACCTCGGACGCCCACCGCTCGGACAGCCCCGGGATGTCGGGTAGTTCGTCGGTCAGCCCGGTCGCGACCAGCACCGACCGAGCGCGCAGGGCGCGGTCGTCGTCGAGCCGCAGCTCGAACGTGCCGTCCGGGGCGCGCCGCGCGTCGATCACCGATGCCCGCGCGAGTGTCCCGCCGTAACGGATGAGCTCCTCTCGCCCGGTCGCGAGGAACTCCTTCGGCGCCATGCCGTCCCGGGTCAGATACCCGTGCATGTGAGCGGCGGGCCCGTTCCGGGGCTCACCGCCGTCGACGACCAGAGTCGCGAACCGTGCTCTCGCGAGCACGACCCCGGCCGACAGGCCGGCGGCCCCGCCGCCGACGACGATCGTGTCCCACAGCACCTCTGACCCCGATCCGCCCGTTGGATCCGTTGTTGCGTCCATTCGGATCACCTCCACGGAGAGGATCGGGAGACTTGGGCGGAATCGACAAACTTCGTTGCTGATTCCGGGACACATTGGTTGACTGCGTCCCATGGACGAGCAACCGAGCGTCAGCGCCGTGATAGAGCAGATCGCTCCTCGGCTGCGACGCGCCCGTGAGAAGAAGGGCATCAGCCTGGCCGACCTCGCGCGAGCCACCGGCATCTCGACCAGCACGCTGTCCCGGCTGGAGTCGGCTCAGCGCAAGCCGAGCCTTGAGCTGCTCCTGCCGATCACCGCGGTGCTGGGCATCCCCCTCGACGAGATCGTCGCCGTACCCCGGATACTCGATCCGCGCGTGCCGCAGCAGCCCACCAGAAAAGACGGCCGGGTGCTGATCCCGTTGTCGCGACATCAGGGGGAACCACGCGCGTACAAGATGACCATTCCGGCGCACGACGGGGAGCCCCACCTGCGGACGCACGCGGGCTACGAATGGCTCTACGTGCTCCGCGGACAGCTCCGCGTGAAACTGGGTGACCACGACTTCCTCATGGGAGCCGGCGAAGCGGCCGAGTTCGACTGCCAGATCCCGCACTGGTTCGGCGCCGCCGGACGCGGCAGCGTCGAAGTGCTCAGCCTCTTCGGAAAGCAGGGCGAACGCATCCACCTGCGCACCCAACGGCGCTGACGCGGGAGCACGTGCCGGTCCGTGAGCCGGTCGTGCTCGCCCGGATCGGCCGATCAGGTGGGCGAGATCCGCGTGACCACGCGGACCGTACGGCGTCAGGGAGGCCCCTGCCCCGCGACATCCAGCGGCATGCCCTTCATTCCACATATAGGTTAAAGACCGGCCATAAAGGGGTAACGAGGGAGAACTGTATGCGTGCGCCCGTCGAGCGGCTGTTCACCGACGCCGGGGGGACCGGCCGCCGGTCGCACGACACCGGAGCCGGCGGATCGGCCGGCCGGAAGGTCGCCCGGCTCGCCGGAGCGGCGGTGGCCGCGGGGCTACTGGCCAGCGCTCTCGCGCTGCCGGCCGTGGGCGGCGCGGGGGCGGTGGTCGTCACCGCCTCGGAGGAGCTGAACATCAGGCCGGTGGACCTCAAGGAGCCCCCGCTGGCGGAGAAGACGACGGTCCTGGACGCCCGGGGCAACCAGATCGCGCAGTTCTGGGACGTCTACCGCGAGGTCGTGCCGCTCAGCAAGGTGGCCGATGTGATGAAGACGGCGATCATCTCGATCGAGGACTACCGCTTCTACGAGCACGGCGCCATCGACCTCGAAGGGACCATGCGGGCCCTGGCCAAGAACCTCTCCTCGGGCGGGGTGAGCCAGGGCGGCTCCAGCATCACCCAGCAGTACGTCAAGCAGGTGCTGCTCAACGCGGCGGTCACCGAGAAACAGAAGAACAAGGTGCTGGAGGCCAGCTACGCGCGCAAGCTCAACGAGCTGCGTCACGCGATGGCGGTCGAGCAGAAATACTCCAAGGATCAGATCCTGGAGAAATACCTGAACATCGCCTTCTTCGGGGCGAGGGCCAACGGGGTCGAGGCGGCGGCCAAGCGGTTCTTCGGGGTGCCGGCGTCCAAGCTCACCCTGCCGCAGGCGGCGACCCTGGCGGCGGCCGTGCAGTCTCCCAACAGCACCGACCCCGAGGCCGGCAAGAAGGCCCGGCAGCGGCTGCTGGACCGGCGCAACCTGGTGCTCGACCGGATGGCGCAGCTCAAGAAGATCACGCCGGAGGAGGCCGCGGAGGCCAAGAAGGAGAAGCTGGGCTACAAGGGCACGCCGCTGCCGGGCGGGTGCGAGGCCAGCCCCTACCCCTACTTCTGCATCTACGTGCGCAACGAGATCTCCGGCAACCCGGCCTTCGGCAAGACCCAGGAGGCCCGCCTCCAGTTCCTCAACCGCGGCGGGCTGACGATCAGAACGACGCTGGACCCGAGGATGCAGGCCGCGGCCGACGCGGCGATCAGGAGGCGGGTGTACGCCTCCGACAACCCGATGGCCTCCCAGGCGCTCGTGCAGCCGGGCACCGGTGCGATCAAGGCGATGGCGGCCAGCCGGAAGTACGGCATCGCCAAGCGCAGGAACGAGATGTCCTACAACGTGGTGGCCGACGCGGCGCACGGCGGCGGGGTGGGGTTCCAGGCGGGCTCGACGTTCAAGACCTTCACGCTGATCACCGCGCTGAAGAAGGGCATGAAGGTCAGCGACGGCATCACCACCGGCGCCGGCTACCGCGCCCCCGGCTACGCGGCCTTCAAGAACTGCAAGGGCGAGAGCATCGGCGACCCGAACCACACCGTCACCAACGACGAGGGCTCGCCCGGGTTCAAGACGCTGCAGACCGGCACCTGGGGATCGGTCAACACCTTCTTCGTCGCCCTGGAGCAGCGCGTGGGGCTGTGTGACACGGTGGAGACCGCCAAGTCGCTGGGCATCAAGCGGGCCGACGGGCAGGCGCTGCAGGAGTACGAGACCTTCACCCTCGGCATCAACGAGATGGACCCGGTGACGGTGGCCAACGCCTACGCCGCGATCGCCGCGCGCGGCAAGTACTGCGCGCCGATGGCCATCACCCAGATCACCGACCGCGACGGCAAGGTGACCCGTTACACGCCGCAGTGCCGCCAGGCACTGGACCCCGAGGTCGCCGACGCGACGGCCGACATCCTGTCCGGGGTGTTCACCAAGGGCACCATGCGCGGCGTGGGCGGCATCGGCCGTGACGCGGCGGGCAAGACCGGTACCACGGACGCGTACGCCACCGCGTGGTTCGCCGGATTCACTCCCGACCTGGCCGGCGCGGTGAGCATCGGCGACCCCCGAGGCTCGACGGAGCACAAGCTCACCGGCGTCACCATCGGCGGCAGATACTACGGCATCGTCGCCGGTGCCAGCCTCCCCGGCCCGATCTGGAAGGACACCATGATGGCGGCGCTGAAGGGCGTCAGGGCCACCTCCTTCCACCCGATCAACTCCGCCCGCTTCGGCGGCTGCGGCCAGGACTGCGCTCCCGACCGGTCGGACGGCGACAGCCGGGAAGTCCGGAACGAGCCCTGGGACAGGGGACGCGACACCGACGACGGGGGCGGCCGGGACCGGGGGAACGACTGGGATCGCGGGAACGGCCGGGACCGGGGGAACGGCTGGGACATCGGGGACGAATGGGGCCGCGGGAACGGCCGTAACCGGGGGTGACGGTGCGGCGGGCCGGTCCGGGACGGAGCTCCCGGGGCCGGCCCCGACGGCCGCCGGCCCCTGGGACCGGCGGCCTTCCGGAATGATTGCCGTATGGACGAGTTCATCGAGGCCATGGCGCAGGTGCCGACCGCCGTGACGGTCATCACCGTGAAGGACGGGCGCGACGACGTGGGGGCGACGGTGGGCACCCTTGTCTCCGTCTCGCTCGACCCCCGGCTGGTGATGGTGAGCCTGGAGAACACCGGCTACCTCAATGAGCTGCTGCTGCGCCGGGACCGCTGGGCCGCCAGCGTGCTGTCCGCCGGGCAGAAGGCGATCGCCAGCCGCTTCGCCACCGCCGGCCGGCCCGGTGCCCGGCTGCTGCTCGCGGGCGTGCCCCACCACCGGGGGGAGCTGAGCGAGGCGCTCGTCGTGGACGGCGGTGTGACCGCCCTGGAGGCCGAGACGGCCCAGGTCGTCCCGGCCGGGGACCACACCCTCTACATCGCCCGGGTGCTCGAGGTGAGCTACGTCGACGCGGGAGCCCTCCCGCTCGTACGGCTCCGCGGCCGGTACCGCCCGGTCGGCTGACCGCTGTCACGGCGAGTGCCCGGTGACCGCTGTCACGACGGCCGGCCGGCCTCCGGAGCGGCCCCGGCCCTCTCGGGCGCCTCCGCCCTGGGCATGGCGGCCATGAGGGCGATGAGGACGACCGCCGGCGCCACCCCCCAGACCAGGACCTCGGGGACCGCTCCGGCGATCGCCTCCGGCCGCTGGTCGTCCCCCACGTGGCGGATGAGGAGGTTGTTGAACAGGGCGACCCCCATGGCCATGCCGAACCCACGGACCGTCACCACCGCCGAGGTGACGGCCCCGAGGTCGGCGGGCCGTACCGCGTTCTGCGCGACGGTCATGAGGTTCTGCATGATCAGGCCGAAACCGACGCCGAGCACCGCCATCCCCGCGGCCACGAGCGCGTAGGGGCTGTCCAGGTCCGCCCGGCTCAGCAGCAGCAGCCCCGGCACCACGACGACCGCGCCGGAGAGCAGATAGGGCGTGAAACGCCCGCTTCTCCCGGCCCGGCCGCCGGCGATCGCGGAGACCACGATGAAGGTGATGAAGTACGGATTGCCGGCGAGTCCGGCCTGGGTGGCGCTGAGGTCGAAGGCGACCTGCAGGTAGGTGGGCAGGAACACGATCGAGCCGTACAGCAGGGCGCCGAGCAGCGCCGTGGCCGGGAACACGACGCGCAGCGTACGGCCGGCGAACAGCCTCGGCGGGATCAGCGGGGCGGCGGCACGCCGTTCCTGCCACCAGAAGGCCGCCGCCAGCGCCAGGGCGGTCACGACGAGCCCCAGGACGGCCGGCGAGGTCCAGGAATAGGTGCGCCCGCCCCACTCGGTGACCAGCAGCAGGCTCACCGTGGCCCCGGCGAGCAGCACCGCGCCCGCGACGTCCATGCGGGCGCCGTCCCCGCTCCTGGGCAGCCGGAGCGAGGTGGCGACCAGGACGATCGACAGCAGGCCGATCGGCAGGTTGACGTAGAAGATCCAGCGCCAGCCCGCGGCGTCGGTGAGGGAGCCGCCGACGAGCGGGCCGCCCACGCTGGCCAGGGCGAAGACGCCGCCCACGTAGCCCTGCACCCGGGCCCGCAGACGGAGGGGGAAGAGCTCGGCGAGCGCGATGCTGGGGACGGTGAACAGCGCCCCCGCCCCGACGCCCTGCAGCGTCCGGGCGGCGATGAGCTGGGGCATGGACTGGGCGAGGCCGCACAGGGCGGAGGCGACGGTGAAGACGGTGATCGCGGACAGGAAGACGGCACGCCGTCCGAAACGGTCGCTCAGCCGCCCGTAGACCGCGCCGGTGGCGGTGGAGGCGAGCACGTAGGCGGTGACGATCCAGCCGATGGAGCCCGCCTCGCCGAGGTCGGCGGCGATGTCCGGCAGGGCGATGGCGACCACCGTCTGGTCCAGGACGGACATCAGGATGCCCAGCACGAGCCCCGCCACGGCGAAGGGGAGCCTCCTGCTCCCGGCCCCGTGGCCGTCCGCCGGGCCGCTCTGGCCGGTGCCGGTGTCGGGGGAGGCGGTCCTGCCGGTCATGCCTGGCCCTTCCCGACGGGGAACGGGGCGGGCAGCGCGAAGTCCGCGCTGAGCAGGTCCTGGTCCAGCACGCTGGCCGCGACGGTGCCGGCGGCCGCGGCGGCGACGACGGCGGCCAGCGGCATCGGCACGGTGGCCCGCCGGGCCATGTCCCCCGCCGCGTAGACGCCGGGCACGCTGGTCCGGCCGAACTCGTCGACCTCGACGGTGGCGTCGGGGAAGACGGCGCACCCCAGCTTCCCGGCGATGCCGGAGCGCTGCCGCAGCGTGGTCTTGACGAACAGCGCGTCGCGGGCCAGCGGCTGGGCGCCCTCGAACACGATCTGCCTGATCCTGCCGCCCTCGCCCGCCAGACGGGTGATCGGTTCGTCGCGCACCGGGATCCCGTTGCGGGCCGGCAGGTCCCGCAGGGCCGGCTCCAGCGGGGAGCCGTCGGTGCACAGCACGACGTCGTCGGTGAACCGGCTCAGGTGCAGTGCCAGACGTACCCGGTCCGGTCCCGCGCCGATCACGGCGATGCGCCCGCCGCTGACCTCGTACCCGTGGCAGTAGGGGCAGTGGAAGGCCGAGCGGCCCCACAGCTCCTCGACGCCGCTGATCGGGGGCAGCTCATCGGCCAGGCCGGTGGCCAGCAGCAGCCGCCGGCCCCGCTCGGCGCCGCCGCCGGCCGGCCGGACCTCGAATCCGTCACCGGGCAGGTGGTCCACCTCGTCCACGGCGACGTCCCGGGTCCGGACCGACGGGTAGGCCCCGAGCTGCTCGTGCCCGATCCGGCGCACCTCGGCCGGCGGCGTCCCGTCCCGGGTGAAGAAGTTGTGCACGGCCCCGGCGGGCGCGTTGCGCCCCTCGCCGGCGTCCAACAGCAGCACGGTGCGGTGGGCGCGGCCCAGGGTCAGGGCCGCGGCGAGCCCGGCCGGGCCGCCGCCAATGATGATCACATCAAGCATGTCGTCTCCTCTGCGGCGGGGACGGGTCCCCGCTCCTTGACAGCGGGACCAACTCTGCAAGTTAATGTGAACATGAAGTCAAGTGCCGGGGCCGAGATGACCATCGGAGAGCTCGCCGCGCGGTTCGACCTCGCCCCGCACGTGCTGCGGCACTGGGAGGCGATGGGGCTGCTGACCCCGGCGCGGAGGGCGAACGGGCGGCGTCGTTACACCGACGACCACCTGTCACGGGTGACGATGATCGTCCGAGGCAAGGCCGGCGGTCTCAGCCTGGAGCAGCTCCGCGAGATCCTCGACGCAGCCACCTCCGCCGAGCGGCGCGAGCTGCTCAGCCGGCACCGGGCGGAGCTGGAGCTGCGGATCCAGCAGACCCAGATGTCCAAGCAGCTGGTCGAGCACGCGCTGGAGTGCGGGGAGGAGGACTTCACCCGGTGCCGGACGTTCCAGCGGATGTGCGCGGACCTGCCCGCCCCCACCGGCCGGCGGGAAGACCCGCCCGCCGGGGAGACCCTCGGCCGGCCGTCGCCGGGATCGCTCTAGCGGACCGTCCACCCGCCGGGGAGCATGAGCGGGCCGTAGGACGGCAGGCCCAGCTCGGCGGCCAGATGGGCGAGCGGCCCCCAGGCCTCCAGGCGGAGCCGTGCCATGGCGGCGGTCCTGTCCTCGCTGGACTCCGCCGGGCGCAGGCGCTCCAGCGGGCTCAGCCTGGGGTAGACGCGCACCGGGGCGTCAGCGGCCAGGCCGGCCTGCCTGCGGGCCAGGATGAGGGCGTCCTCCAGGCCGCCGAGCTCGTCGACGAGCCCGCCGGCGTGGGCGTCGGCGCCGGTCCAGACCCGGCCCCTGGCCAGCTCGTGGGCCCGTTCCCGGGACAGGCCCCGGCCCTCGGCCACCTTGTTCACGAAGTCGTCGTAGACCCGGTCCAGCCAGGCGTTGACCCGCGCCCACTGGGCCTCGGAGAAGGCGTTGGTGGAGGAGAACATCCCGGCGTTGGCGCCCTCGCCGACCGTCTCGGAGGACACGCCGATCTTCTCCAGCAGCCCGCTGATGACCGCCTTGCCGCCGAACACGCCGATGGAGCCGGTGAGCGTGCCGGGCTGGGCCACGATCGTGTCGGCGGCCATCGAGACCATGTAGCCGCCGGAGGCCGCCATGTCGCCCATCGAGACCACGATCGGCTTGCCCGCCTTGCGGGTGAGGACCACCTCGCGCCAGATGGCGTCGGAGGCCACGTACGAGCCGCCGGGGCTGTCCACCCGGAAGACGACGGCCTTGACGTGCTCGTCGCGGCGGGCCGCGCGCAGGGCGGCGCAGACGGTGTCGGAGCCCATCGCGCTGCCGCCGCCCAGCGGGCTCCGCCCGCTGCGGCCGAGCCGGATCGCGCCGTGGCCGTGGACCAGCGCGACGGTCTGCTCGCCGGGGCGCGGGAGCTTCTTGGCGATCGGGCCCTTGGCGTAGCGGCTCACGTAGAGCAGCAGGGCGTCGTCGCCGACGGCCTGCTTGACCTCGTCGTAGACCTCGTCGCGGTAGGCGAGCCGGTCCACGAGACCCGCCTCGACCGACTCGGCGCCGATGAACGGGCCCTGGTCGATGAGCTCGCGGACCTTGGCGGGGTCCAGCCCGCGCCCGTCGGCGACGCCCGCGACGACCTGCTCGGTGACCGACTCGGTGATGCGGCCCATCGACTCGCGGTGGGCGTCGGTCATGTGGTCCTGGGTGAAGGTGTTGGCCGCGGTCTTGTACTCGTGCCGCTGGCCCATCTGGTACTCGACGCCGAGCTTGCCGAGCGCCCCCCGCAGGAAGCGCTGCTCCATCGCGACGCCGGTCAGCCCGACGTCGCCCGACGGCTGCAGGTAGACCCGCTCGAAGGCGCTGCCGAGGTAGTAGGGCACGGTGCCGGCGCCGAACTCGCCGAACGTCTCGGCGAAGGCGACCGTCAGCTTGCCGGAGGCCCGGAACCGGGTCACGGCCTCGCGCAGGTCCTGCACCATCGCCAGCCCCATCGGCTGGGTGCCGATCTTGACGATCAGCGCCTTGACCCGGTCGTCCTTCCTGGCGCGCTTGAGCCCCGACAGCACGTCGGTCAGGCTCGTCTTGCGCATGGACAGGATCGCGCCCAGCGGATCGGCTGGAGGGCCCTCGGTCAGGCCCTCGGTGAGGTCGAGTTCAAGGACCAGTGGAGCGGTGCGCCGCTGCCGGAACCGGTCGACGGTGTCGATGATCACCTTGGTCGCGTCCATGGCTATCACCCTAAGCGACCTATCTCGGACTTAAGCGATACGGCGTTCGTTCACACGCTTTTTCAGCATTGAGGGGTATGCAGTGGAGGGCGAACCCTTCAGTCGCTGCCGCTCCGCCGCGGCGAGAGCCTCCTTGACGGTGGTCGACCCGTTGACCTTCGCGGTGAAGTTGACTCCGCCGTGCGCCCAGTTCAGCCAGGCGGCCAGCAGCTCGCTGTCCAGCTTGACCTTGTTGGTGAGCTTCGTCTTCTTGGTGGGCTTGAGGACCCGGTAGGCCGTGCCCGGCGTGGAGGCGCGGGTGAGCTCGGGGAAGACGTCACTGGCCTTCGCGACCAGGCGCAGGTAGCAGCCGAGCGTCTCGTCCGTCAGCGTTCCCTTGTCCCGGGCCATCTCCGTGGCCCACCCGGCGGCGGTCAGGGTCTTGGTGGCCCTGCCCCGGGTGCACACCGCCGGCGCGGTGGCGGGCGAGGCGGTGACGGTCACCGTGACCGTCACCGTCGGCAGCGGGACCGGGCTGGGGGCGGGCGGGTCCGCCGGGCCGGGGGCCGGCACCGGGCCGGAGCTCGGGTCGGGGCTCGGGTCGTCACCGGAACCGTCGTCGGGATCGTCCGGACTGGAGTCGCCCGAGCCCGGCGACTGGGTCGCCGGCGGAGAGGGGGCCCGGTCGGTGAGCGCGCCGTAGACGTCGAGGCGGGGAGTGGTCACCCCGTCGTAGACGATCGGGCGGCCGGCCTTGCGGAGCTGCTCCAGGAGCGCGTCCGGGGTGGCCTCCGCCGACTTCTGGGCCAGCAGCGCGAAGGCGCCCGCCACGTGCGGGGTCGCCATCGAGGTCCCGCTGTAGACCTGCCGGCCGCCACCGGGCACCGAGGAGTCGATGTCCACGCCGGGGGCGAAGAGGTCGAGGATCGGGCCGCGGTTGGACCAGTCGGGGATGACGTCGCCGCCGTCGGTGGCTCCCACGGTCACCGCGCTGGAGATGCACCCGGGCGCCCCGGCGCCGGTCTCGTACTCGTTGCCGGCGGCGGCGACGGTGGCCACACCCTTGGCGCGCAGGGCCTCGATCCTCTCCTTCATCTCCTGGAGGGCGGGTTCGGCGTCGCACGCCCCGTTGAAGAGGCCGCCGCCGAGGCTGAGGTTCACCGCCGCGATGTCGCGGGTGCTCCTGGCGACGTGGTCGAGGGCCAGCAGGATCGAAGATTCGTAGGCGGTCAGGCAGGACTCCTCGCCGCAGGATTCGGCGTCGTCGATCCGGCTGAAGACCTGGATCGCCATGATGTCGGCGTCGGGGGCGACGGCGGAGGCGATCCCCGCCACGTGGGTGCCGTGGTCGCAGAGGTTGACCGAGTCCTTCACGCACATGGCGGTCTCCGCGTCGGCGGACCCCGCGCCGATCTGCGTGTCGCTCCCGCCGGGGCACAGGGACTTCGCGCCGTCGTCCGTGGCGGAGAAGCACGCCTCCTCCACGACCCTGCCGCGGAAGGCGGGGTGGTCCCGGTCGATCCCGGTGTCGACGACCGCGATCATCTGGCCCCTGCCGGTGAACCCCGCGGCGTGGGCCTGGTCCGCCCCGATCACGCTGAGGCCGGTGCCCAGGTCGCTGGGGGAGTAGGTGCGGTCCCGGCGGACCGACACCACCCGGGGGTCGTCGGCCAGCGCGGCCAGGGACTCGCCCGTGCCCTCGACCACGATGAACGAGGTGTCCGGCGGCTGGAGGACGACCTCGGTGCCGGACAGCGTCTCCGCCTCGCCGGCGACCGGCGCGGCCTCCGCCGGGGCGGTCACCTCGACGATGACGCGGGCTCCGTCGCCGTCGGCGGCCAGCCCGGGCTCCAGCTTGGGGGCCGGCGACTGCTCGGCGGGCGGCGGGACGGGCGTCCCCTCATCCGGGGGCGGTGTCTCCCCGCCGGGTGGCGGTGTCTGCGTGGCGGGTGTCTCCCCGCCGGGTGCCGGCGTCTCCGTGCCGGGTGCCGGAGAGTCCTGGACGGCCGCCGGAGGTGGTGCCGGCGCCTCCTCGGCGAGCGCGGGAACGCCAGGGGCGACAGTGAGCACGATCGCCAGGGCCACGAGGGCTCGAAGTCGCACACGTCCTCCGGGGGGATCAAACGGGCGATTGGGAGTCTAAGCAGCCATTTGTCCCGAGTGAATACCTTGATCCGGATTCTGAGGAATCTTTCAGAAACGGCTCGGCCCCCCGCGGCGTGACGCGCACGGAGGGCCGAGTGTTCGAAATGCTACTTGAGTCCGCTGGCGATCGCGCTGATGAGTTCACCGTTGGCGGTGTCGCCGCTGGTCTCCCAGAAGAACGCGCCGCCCAGACCCTGGTTCTTGGCGTAGGTCATCTTGCCCGTGACGGTGGCCGGAGTGTCGTAGCCCCACCACTGGCCGTTGCAGAAGGCGTAGGCCGTGCCACCGATGGTGCCGGTGGCGGGGCACTTGGTCTTGAGGACCTTGTAGTCCTCGTTGCCCGCCTCGTAGGTGCCCGGGGCTGCGCCGGTGGCGGCGCCACCCGGAGCCGCCTGGGTCACGCCGGTCCAGCCGCGGCCGTAGAAGCCGATGCCGAGAAGGATCTTGTTGGCGGGCACGCCCTTGCCCTTGAGCTTCTGGATCGCGGCGTCGGAGTTGTAGCCGTCCTTCGGAATGCCGGGGTAGGCGGTCAGGGGCGAGTGCGGAGCCGTCGGGCCCTTGGCGTCCCAGCTGCCGAAGAAGTCGTACGTCATCGGCATGATCCAGTCGAGGTACTGAGCCCCGCCGGCGTAGTCGGCGACGTCCATCTTGCCGCCGGTGGAGCCGTCGGCGGTGATCGCCGAGGTGACCAGCGCGGTGGGGCCGAACTTGGCGCGCAGCGCGGACAGGACGTTCTTGTACGCGGCCGGGCCGCTGGTGTCACAGGTCAGGCCGCAGGCGTTGGGGTACTCCCAGTCGATGTCGATGCCGTCGAAGACATCGGCCCAGCGCGGGTCCTCGACCATCTTGTAGCAGGAGTCGGCGAACGCGGCCGGGTTGGCCGCGGCCTGGGTGAAACCACCGGACCAGGTCCAGCCGCCGATGGAGTAGATGACCTTGATGTTCGGGTAGGCCTTCTTCAGCTTGCGGAGCTGGTTGAAGTTGCCGCGCAGCGGCTGGTCCCAGGTGTCGGCGACGCCGTCGACGCTCTGGTCGGCGGTGTAGGCCTTTTCGTAGTCGGCGTAGGAGTCGCCGATCGAGCACCTGCCGCCGGCGGAGTTGCCGAAGGCGTACAGGATGTGCGTCAGCTTCGCCGCCGAACCACTCGTGACCAGGTTCTTCACGTGATAGTTGCGGCCGTAGACGCCCCATTCGGTGAAGTAGCCGACGACCTTCTTGCCCGAGGGGTCAGGGGTGACCGTCGGGGTGGGGGTGGGTGTCGGGTCGACCGTGGGAGTGACCGTCGGGGTGGGGGTCGGGGTGGGCGTGGGTGTCGGGTCCGGGTTGCCGCCGCCGTCGCAGGCGCCGCCGTTGAGCTTGCAGTTGAGCACGCCGGACAGCCCGCCGGGCGAGCCGGTGAAACCGAAGCTCACCGAGGCCCCCGCCGCCAGCGCCCCGTTCCAGGACTTGTTGACGAAGGTGTAGTGGTTGCCGCTCTTGGTGAGGTCGGCGTCCCAGGCGGAGGCGATCGAGTTGCCCGCCGGGAGGTCGAACTCGACCTTCCAGCTCGTCAGCGCGCTCGTCCCCGCCTTCACGGTGACCTTGCCCTGGAAGCCTGAGCCCCAGTCGGAGTCGGTCGAATAGGTGGCGGTGGCGGGAGTGGCGGCCGTCGCGGCGCTCACCCCCAGGGGGACGAGCAGCGCCGCCGCTGCGATTAGGGAGCCGATGGTGATTCGTCGCAAGGGTCGCTCCAGGTCAGAGAGTTCCTAGCCCCCGAATTCACAGGAAAGTTTCCTATTAGTTTTCAGAGCGTAAGTTCTCGTTCCCGGGTGGTCAATGCCCTGCCGGGCGACATAAGGCCGATTTAAGGTCCGCCGGACGCCCGCCGTACCGCCCCCGGACGCGAAAGGGCCGGTCACGTCCCACGTGACCGGCCCGATCGGTTGGGATTACAGTTGGGAAAACTTACTTCGCCTTGTTGACGTACGCGCTCAGATACTTGGCGGCGCCGGAGAGCTGCGTTGCGGTCGCCTTGCCGTTGAGGCGGTGCCTCTCGGCGACGGCGACGGCGCTCTTGAGCGTGGTGGTGCGGTGGACCTTGGTGGAGCCGTCGTAGACGCCGTGGGCCCAGTTCAGCCAGGCGGCCAGCAGCTCACGGTCCAGCGTGGCCCGGGCGCCCTTGCCCCGGAGCACCTTGTAGGCCTTGCCCAGCGAGTTGGAGTCGGTGGCCTCGGGGAAGACCTTGCTGCCGTTCTGGGCGAGGCTCAGGTAGCACAGCAGGGTCTTGTCGGAGAGCTTGCCGGCGCCCTTGCGGAACTCCGCGGCCCACTGGGCGGCGGTCAGCGCGGTGGTGCCCCGGCCGCGCCCGCACAGGTCCGGCACCGGGATCGGGCTCACGTCGCCCAGGCCCCTGCCGGTGGCGGTCGGAGTCGGGGTCGGCTTGGGCGTGGCGGACGGCTCCCTCGTCGGCGTGACCGTCGGCGTCGCGGTGGGCGTCGCGGTGGGCGTCACCGTGGGCGTGGCGGTCGGGGTCGGCGTCGGGGTCGGGGTCGGGGTCGGGGTCGGGGTCGGGGTCGGGGTGGCCGGGTTCAGCGCGGCCCAGAGGTCGATCCGCGGCGTGACGACCTTGACCGCGACCGGCTCACGGTCGACGGTCTCGACGCTGTCATAGGTGATCGGCTTACCGGTCCGCCGCAGCAGCGTGAGCAGCTCCTCCACCGAGGCGTCCGGCCGCTTCTGGCGGAGCAGGGCGAAGGCGCCGGCGACGTGGGGGGCGGCCATCGAGGTGCCGCTGTAGACGTCGTAGGTGTTGTTGCGGCCCCGGCTCGACCACTTGTCGCTGGGGACCGAGGATTCGATCCCCACGCCCGGCGCGAACAGCTCAAGCTGCTTGCCCTGGTTGGAGAACGGCGCGACCGCGTCGTTGTCGTCGGTGGCGCCGACGGTGACCACGCTGGAGACGCAGGCGGGCCAGGAGACGGCGCCCACGGTGTGCTCGTTGCCCGCGGCGACGACGGTCGCCACACCCCTGGCGCGGAGCGAGGCCGCCTCCGGGAGGGTCTCCTGGCCGTTCGGCAGGCGGTCGCAGTCCGTGGCGGAGCTGCCGCCGCCCAGGCTCATGTTGGCCGCGGCGATCTTGTGCGTCGCGGCCAGCGTCTCGACGTGCGCGAGCGCCTGGCGGATGTTGGACTGGTAGGCCCCGATGCAGGGGACCTCGGCCCAGCTGCCGCAGCCGTTGGGTCCTCCGTCGTAAATCTTGCTGAACACCTGGATCGCGATGACGCCCGCGCCCGGCGCGACGCCGTCGGCCGGGGCGCCCGGGGTGAGCTTGCCCGCCGCGATGCCGGCCACGTGGGTGCCGTGGGAGCAGAGGTTGCCGCGCGGGATCAGGCTGTAGCAGTTGGGCGTCTCGGCGTCGGCCGCGCCCGGTCCGATCTGCTTGGAGCCGAAGTTGGGACAGAGCGAGATCGCGATGTCCTTGATGCTGGAGGTGGAGAAGCACGCCTCGGCGGCGATCCGGCCCGCGAGGAAGGGGTGGTCGCGGTCGACGCCGGTGTCGATGACCGCGACCGCCTGGCCGCCGCCGGTGACGCCGGTGGCGTGGACCTTGTCCGCGCCGATCACCTTGGTGCTCGTCAGCAGTGAGGGGAAGGTGAGGGTGTCGACCTTGACCGACTCGACCTCCGGCTCCTTCTTGAGCTGGGCGACGTCCGTCTTGTCGACGACCGCCACCAGGAAGGACTCCGCCGCCTCCTGCAGGAGGACCTTGTCGCCCTCGGCTTTCAGGTCCTTGGCGACGCCGCCGACCTGGGAGGAGGTCTTGGTGTCGATGATGACGCGGACCTTGTTCTCGAAGGCCTCAAGGGCTTTCCTGGTCTCGGCCTGGGTGGGCTCGTCGACCTCCGGCGCTGTCTGCAACGTTCCGGAGAACGCCTGCGGGAACGTTCCAGGGAGCGCCTGCGGGGACGTCACGGAGACGGCCGAGGCGGTCCCCGGCGTGATGGCGAATGTGGTGGCGGTCACGGCCAGGACGGCCGCTCCCGCCATGAGACGTCGAAGTCTCACTGGTCCTCCGGGGGAAGAGACCGCGCCGACGACGGCGCGGCCAGGGGCGAGCTAGGCGACCCCGGCCGGCCTCAGCCGGACGGGACCGAGTCGTCGTGGTCGCCGGGCACGACGGACAGCGGCCCCGAGCTCACCCGGAGCTCGTCACGGCCCGCTCGCCCCCCACCCGCTGACCAGCCGACAGGCGCGCGCGAGCCGAGGCTCGCGCGCACTGTGAGGCGCCAGCTTAAGGGGAGCTTAAGGAAATTATTGAGGTTTGAGTTGATTTGTGATCTAGCTGAGGTCTCCCGTGGCGACGCTCCTGGCCGCGGCCCCGTCCAGGACGCCCCCGGCCGCGGTCTCGTCCGGGGCGTCCGCGGTCGCGGCCCCGTCCGGGGCGCCCCCGGCCGCGGTCTCGTCCGGGGTCTCCACGGTCACCGCCGTCACGGCCGCGGCTTCCGCGACGGGCTCCTCCTTGACGCGCTCGCCGGAGTGGCGCAGCCAGACCGCCCCCAGGGGCGGGACGCGCAGGCGGGCCGAGTACGGCAGGCCGTGCCACGGCTCCTCCGCCGCCTCCACGGCGCCGAGGTTGCCCACCCCGCTGCCCGCGTAGTCGTAGGCGTCGGTGTTGAGCGCCTCCTCCCACGGGCCCGCGGCGGGCAGGCCGAGGCGGTAGTCCTCATGCGGCGAGCCGGAGAAGTTGGCCACGCAGGCGACGGCCGAGCCGTCCGGGGCCAGCCGCAGGAAGGAGAAGACGTTGCCCTGCGCGTCGTCGGCGTCGATCCACCGGAAGCCGTCGGGGGAGGTGTCGAGGCTCCAGAGGGCGGGGGTCTCCCGGTAGATCCGGTTGAGGTCGCGGACCAGCCGCTGGACCCCCTTGTGCCCGTCGAAGTCGAGCACCCACCAGTCGAGCCCGCGCGACTCCGACCACTCCGAGCCCTGACCGAACTCCCCGCCCATGAACAGCAGTTGCTTGCCCGGGTGGGCCCACATGAAGGCGTACAGCGCGCGCAGGTTCGCGAAGCGCTGCCACTCGTCCCCGGGCATCTTGCCGAGCAGCGACCCCTTGCCGTGCACCACCTCGTCGTGCGACAGCGGCAGCACGAAGTTCTCCGAGTAGGCGTACATCAGGGAGAAGGTCATCTGGTGGTGGTGATACTGGCGGAAGATCGGCTCGTGTCTGAGGTAGGCGAGGGTGTCGTGCATCCAGCCCATGTTCCACTTGAACCCGAAGCCGAGCCCGCCCAGGTGCACCGGCCGGGAGACCCCGGGCCAGGCGGTCGACTCCTCGGCGATGGTGACGATCCCCGGCTGCTCCCGGTAGGCGACCGCGTTCATCTCCTTGAGGAACTCCACCGCGTCGAGGTTCTCCCGCCCGCCGTACTCGTTGGGCGTCCACTCACCCTCGCGCCGCGAGTAGTCGAGGTAGAGCATCGAGGCGACCGCGTCCACCCGCAGCCCGTCGATGTGGAACTCGCGCAGCCAGTAGAGCGCGTTGGCGACCAGGAAGTTGCGCACCTCCCTGCGGCCGAAGTCGAAGATGTAGGTGCCCCATTCGGGGTGCTCGCCCCGCGCCGGGTCGGCGTGCTCGTACAGTGGCGTCCCGTCGAAGCGGGCCAGTGCCCAGTCGTCCATCGGGAAGTGCGCGGGCACCCAGTCGACCACCACCCCGATGCCCGCCCCGTGCAGGCGGTCCACCAGGTGGCGGAACTCGTCCGGGGTGCCGAACCGGGCCGTCGGCGCGTAGTAGGACGTCACCTGGTAACCCCAGGAGCCGCCGAACGGATGCTCGGCCACCGGCATGAACTCGACGTGCGTGAACCCCATGTCCACCACGTAGTCGACCAGTTCGGTGGCCAGCTCCCGATAGGACAGCCCCGGCCGCCATGAGCCCAGGTGCACCTCGTAGGTGCTCATCGGCTCCGCCGCCGCGCTGTGCTCCGCGCGCCGCCGCATCCACTCGCCGTCCTGCCAGCCGTACTCCGACCTGTCGATCACCGACGCGGTGGCGGGCGGGGTCTCGGTGCGCCGGGCCATCGGGTCGGCCTTGGCCCGCCAGACCCCGTCGGCGCCGAGGACACCGAACTTGTAGCGGTCGCCCTCGCCCAGCCCGGGGACGAACAGCTCCCAGACCCCGGACCTGCCCAGCGAGCGCATGGGATAGGCGGTGCCGTCCCAGTGGTTGAAGTCGCCCATCACCCGGACCCCGCGCGCGTTCGGCGCCCACACGGCGAAGGCGGTGCCGTCCATGTCCTCGTGCCGCATGACCCGCGCGCCGAGCACCTCCCACAGCCGCTCGTGGCGCCCCTCGCCGATCAGGTGCAGGTCCATCTCGCCCAGCGTGGGCCAGTGCCGGTAGGGGTCACCCGTCTCGTACGGCTCGGCCCCGGTGTAGGTGACCCGGAGGCGGTAGTCGGGGACCTTGTCCAGCCCGGGGATCGTCACCGCGAACACCCCGTGGGCGAGGTGCTCCATGTCGTGGACCTGGCCGTCGGTGACGACCTGGACCTTCTCGGCGAGTGGCCGCAGCGCCCTGACGGTCACGCCCCCCGGCCCCGGGTGCGCCCCGAGGATCGAGTGCGGATCGTGGTGCGCCCCACCTGCCAGGCGCTCCAGGTCCAAGTGCGCGTTCATGGCTCACTCCCGTAGATCGGTATCCCCTAACCCTGCCCTATCGGGGCGCTCCAACCCATGCCCCTGTCCGCTATCACCATGCGTGTTGGGAAAACGTGCGAAGCCGCCCGTAAGGAAAACCCTGATTGTCATCGCATGTCGCTTATGGAAATACTGTCCGCCGATCCGGTTGATCACACAGAGGACGGCGATGCACCCCCACTCCCTGCGCCCCCTACGGGGACCGGCCACGGCGGCGGTGGTGACGCTGGCGGTCGCCGCCGCGGCCGAGATCTTCTGGGTGCTCGGCGGGCCCGACCTCGCCCCGACAGTGAGCAGGCTGGTGGAGGAGGCGGACCCGCAGGGGCCGGACGGCCTGGCCGTGGCCGCGACGTTCCTCCTGCTGCGGTATCTGGCCCATGCCGTCGCGGCGGCCGCCTTCGTGGTCTGGCTCCTGCGGGCCCGCGCGAACGCCGATTCCCTGAGCCGGGTCCCGCACCGATGGCCCCGGATCCTCGCCGTGCTGGGCTGGTTCCTGCCGGTCCTCAACTGGTGGATCCCCAAGCAGATCGTGGACGACGTCTGGGCGGTCTCCCGGCCCGGTGGCGTGCGCGGCGAGCACATCGGCAAGGAGGTGCACTCGTGGCTGATCTGGGCCTGGTGGGTGTCGTGGCTGCTCGGGTTCTGGGTGCTGCCGCTGGCCGCCGGGCTGCTCCTCGTGATGGGGGGCCCGGACTCTCCCGCCTCCGGGCCCGGGTCCGGGTTCGACGCCTACGACCTCGCTCTCACGCTGGTCGCGGCGGCCCTGGCGGTCGCGGTGGTGCTGCGGATCACCAGGTGTCAGGAGGGCCGCCGGGCCTGGGCCGGCGCGGGTTCTCCGCCGTGACGTAGCGGGAAGGTCGGCGCGAGGCTCCGCCGGTGCCATGGCACCGAGAGCGGCCCTCGGCCGGTTCCCGGGAACCGATCTCCACGACGCCGGGGGTGGGACGGATCACCCTTGGGGGGCGTCCTCGGAGACGGCGTCGAGCCGGGCGAGCACCTGAGTCGACAGCCGCTCCAGCGCGGCGATCTGGTCGCGGGTGAGCCCCTCGAAGAACAGTCGCCGGACGGTCTCCACATGTCCGGGCGCGGCGGCGGTGATGGCGTGGCGGCCGGCGTCGGTGATCACGATGAACGCTCCCCGGCCGTCGTCGGGGCACTCTTCGCGGTCGATCAGGCCGCGACGTTGCATCCGGCTCAGGTGGTGTGACAGGCGGCTCTGTTCCCACTGTATTTCCCGCTGGAGCTCATAGGGGCGTAGGCGTCCGTCCGGGATGTCGGTGAGCTGCACCAACACCTCGTAGTCGGCCAGGGACAGGCCGGAATCGGCCTGGAGCTGCCGGTTGAGCCGGGCGGTCAGCCGCCCCTGGAGCCGTATGTAGGCCCGCCAGGCGCGCTGCTCGTCGTCGTCGAGCCATCGAGGGCTGTTCATGTCCTCCACCCTACCCAGTCTGGATGACGTGTCATGGAAATTGCGGAATAGATGATGCGTCATGTAAGTTGAGGCGCATAGATGACACGTCATCCACTGGATGGCCGAACCGCAGGAGGAGACCGCCATGACGACCACCGCCACTGACTTCGCCAAGCTCACCGGCACCTACACCATCGATCCGGCTCACACCCGCATCGGGTTCGTCGCCCGGCACGCGATGGTGACGAAGGTCCGCGGCGCGTTCAACGAGTTCGAGGGCACCGCCGTGCTCGACGGCGACAACCCGGCCAACTCGACCGCCACGGTGACCATCAGCGCCGCGAGCATCGACACCCGCAACGCCCAGCGCGACGAGCACCTGCGCAGCAACGACTTCCTGGCGATGGAGTCCTACCCGGAGATCACCTTCGTCTCCACCGCCGTCCGCCAGACCGGCGACGCCGACTTCGAGCTGACCGGTGATCTGACCATCAAGGGCGTCACCAACACGGTGACGATCCCCTTCACCTACGAGGGCGCGGCGACCGACCCGTTCGGCAACGTGCGCGTCGGCTTCGAGGGCGCTGTGACGATCAACCGTAAGGACTACGGCGTCACCTGGAACGCCGCGCTCGAGACCGGCGGCGTCCTGGTCAGCGAGAAGATCGTGCTGGAGTTCGAGGTCTCCGCCGTCAAGAACGCCTGACGCGGCCGTCACCGGCACCCGCGTCTTCCACGCCCGTGCGCCTTTCCGGACCCGAAAGGGGATTCATCTCATGACCGTGTTCCCGCCGACCCCGACCGTGGACGTCCGCCGCGCCGACGAGCGGTCCGTCACCGACATCGCCTGGCTGGATTCCAAGCACTCCTTCTCGTTCGGAGGCCACTACGACGCGGGCAACACCCATCACGGGGTGCTGCTGGTCAACAACGACGACATCGTGCGCCCCGGCACCGGGTTCGACACCCACCCGCACCGCGACATGGAGATCGTGACCTGGGTGCTCCAGGGCTCCCTCGTGCACCAGGACTCCGAGGGCCACAACGGCGTCATCTATCCGGGACTGGCCCAGCGCATGAGCGCCGGCACCGGCATCCTGCACTCGGAGAAGAACGACTCCTGGCGGCTGCGAGGCGACGCCCCCCACGACGAGCCGGTGCACTTCGTGCAGATGTGGGTGGTGCCGGACGAGCCCGGGATCGCCCCCGGCTACGAGCAGCTGGAGATCGAGGACGAACTGCTGGCCGGCGGCCTGGTGCCGGTCGCGTCCGGGATGGCCGAGCACGACGGAGCCTCCGCCATCCGCATCAAGAACCGCTACGCCGCCCTGCACGCCGCCCGCCTGCGGCCCGGCCAGAGCGTCGAGCTTCCCGAGGCGCCGTTCCTGCACCTGTTCGTGCCCCGAGGCACGGTCACCCTCGAAGGCGCCGGGGCGCTGGGCACCGGTGACGCCGTCCGCTTCACCGCCACCGGCGGCCAGCGGGTCACCGCCACCGAGCCCGCCGAGATCCTGGTGTGGGAGATGCACGCGGCCATCGCCGCCTGACCCCGCCGCGAGAAGAGGAGCACGGACACATGTCGACCTTGGGAGCGGCGAGCATGGGCCAGACGGAACCGCAGGTCGTCGACAACCCTCGGGCCGACCGGTTCGAGATCGTCGTCGACGGGGAGACCGCCGGGTCCGCCATGTACAGGCGGGCCGGTAAGAAGCTGTCGTTCACCCACACGGAGATAGACCCTCGTTTCGAAGGCCGCGGGCTCGGCTCGATCCTCGCGCGCGGCGCGCTCGACGCCGCCCGCGCCGCCGGGATGTCGGTCCTGCCGTTCTGCCCGTTCATCCGTGGCTACATCCAGCGACACCCCGGCTACCTCGATCTGGTGCCCCCGGACCGGCGGGCCCGCTTCGGCCTCCTCGCCGACGAGCCGGGCCGGAGCTCCGGGGAGCCCGACCGGCCGCCTGCGCCGTAGGACCGGCTTTCACGGGAGCGCCATGGGGCGCGCGGCTCAACGGGGGTTCTTGGCCGTGACGTCGCGGGGGGTGATGCGGAAGCCCTGCCAGTGGGTCGGCATGGGGTCGGCGTCCTCGTCGCGGGCGACGTGGTGGAAGCCGACGTTGACCCAGAGCACGGGGTCGGTGACCGTCTCGCCGTTGACGTAACGGTCGACGGACTCCGCGCACCCGGGCGCGGGGTTGGTGGTCGCCAGGCGCTCGCAGGAGCGGTAGTCGGTGACGTAGAGGTCGGCGCGGGTGAACGCCTCGCCGGCCGGGCCGCGGTATTCGGCGCTGTCGGAGTTGTTGAGCTCCCAGGAGACGGGGTGCCCGTCGGCGTTGCGGACCCCGCGGTCGACCACGCGCCACCAGCGCATCCGGCCGTTGACGGCCTTGCCCTCCCGGGCGAAGGCCGTGCGCGTGAGACTCCGCTTGGCCGTGCCGGACCCCGAGAAGTCGTACTGCTCGACGACGTCGCCGCTCTCGCCCTGGATGTCGAAGTCGAGACGCCAGAAGATGTTGTGGCTGTGGCTCTCCTCGAAGTCCGTGCTGCCCACGCCGATCGGCCAGCCGTGCTCGGGCGTGGTGGTGGACCCGGCCAGCGAGCCGGTCGCGCCCACGCGGGGAGTGATCGCCCCGTCGTCGGAGAAGGCCCACTCGGCCAGATAGGTGTACCAGCCGACCTGGAAGGCGGCGAACACCACCAGATCCTGCCCCTGGGCCGAGATGTTCGGCTCCTCGTAACCGGGCTTCAGGTAGGCGTGGCCGCGCGCCCGCGTCGTCACGCAGACGTACTGCAGGCGGCGCTCGCCGGCCGGGCAGTCGGCGGCCTGCAGCGGGATGGCGGAGTCGCCGAGGGCCCCGATGTCGTGGTAGCGGGGGCTGCCGCTGTCGTAGGGGACGTGGATCTGGGCCAGTGCGGTGCTGCGCAGCACGCTGACCGGGCTGTTGCCCCTGGGGGTGTAGACGACCTTGGTGAGGACCAGCCCCTCGATGTTGCGCATCTCCCAGCAGAGCTGCCAGCGCGCGCCGTTCGGCAGGGTCCTGTCGATCCGGTACGGCGCGCTGCACGGGGGCTGCGCGGCCGGCGCGGCGTGCGCGGTGGAGGCCCGCGCGACGGGCCCGGAGCGGGCGGGGGCGGAGTGGGGGCCCGGCGCGGCCCGCGCGGCCGGCGCCGGACCGAGACCGCAGGCGAGCAGCACGGCGCAGGCGAGGGCCAGGCGCGGGGACCGGGACAGGGCCGGCGGCAGGGACACGGTCACCACTCCAGGGTGTAGATCTGCTTGGCGGACAGGTCGACGACGATCCGGCTGGTGTCCAGCCAGGTGTTGCCGGGGAGCCGGACGAACAGCCGCACGCAGCGGTGGGTCTCACACCGGCGGGCCCCGCCCTCCTGGCCGGGGGTGAAGATCAGCCCTCGGAGTCCCAGGTCGGAGGCGGACCGCAGCGGCCGGCCGGCCGCCCTGGCATAGGACTCGCGCACGCCCCTGCCGTACTCCGGGTCGGCCAGCAGCAGCTCGGCGGCTCTGAGCTCCTCCGCCCCGGACGGCGGCGGCTGCACGCCCCGCGTCACGCTCTCCGCCACGACCCTGCCCTGGCCGAGGTCCACGGTCCGCACGATCAGCCTGTCGGTGGCGTAGTCGTACAGGTAGGCGTCGGCCCGCCGCCGCTCCTCGGCGTCCTTGCCGTCGTCGCGCTCGACGTAGAGCAGCTTGACCCGTCCGGCGGCCAGGTGCGCCCGGGAGACGGCCGAGGCGATGTCGCCCGCCCTGGTGACCTCCTCGCCGGTCAGCGGATCTCCCGGGGCGGGCACCGCCGGCACGGCCCCCGCCGCCTGCGACCCCTGCCCGCCGGACAGCAGGAGCGCCGTCCCCGTGACGGCCGCCGCCCCCGCTCCCGCGAGCGCCATCATGATCCGCCGTTGGCCCACGAGCACCTTCTTTACTGATTGTTGACCTATGGTCGCGCAGTGTAGTCGCACCGGGGCGTCTGGTCAGTTCAAAAGGTGTATTGCGTTGTTGATGCACATTGCCGGGTCAGGTCGAGCCCGGAAGGCGGTCCCCGCGTGAGGCCCTCCGATGTGGGGGGACCGGGTCAGGCCAGGCGGCGGACCGGCTCCCCGGCGAGGAACGCCTCGATGTCCTGTACGGCCTCGCGGAAGTAGGTGCGGTAGTTGGCCCGGGTGACGTATCCGAGGTGCGGGGTGGCCAGCACGTTGGGCAGCGTGCGCAGGTCATGGCCGTGGGGGAGCGGCTCGGTCTCGAAGACGTCCAGCCCCGCGCCGGCGATCCGGCCCGTGCGCAGCGCCTCGACCAGGGCGCGCTGGTCGACGATGGCCGCCCGGGAGGTGTTGACCAGGTAGGCGGTCGGGCGCATCAGGGCCAGCTCTCTCTCGCCCACCAGGCCACGTGTGCGGTCACCGAGGACGAGGTGGACGGAGACGACGTCGGCCTCGGCCAGGAGCGCCTCCTTCGAAGGCGCGAGCCGTACTCCCAGCTCGCCGGTCCGCTCCTCGGTGAGGTTCCGGCTCCAGGCGGTCACGTCCATGCCGAAGGCCTGACCGACCTTCGCGACCTGGGCGCCGATCTTGCCGAGGCCGAGCAGCCCGAGGGTCGCGCCGTGCAGGTCCATGCCCACGGTGCTCTGCCAGGGGCCGTCGTGCCGCATCGCGGTGCTCTCGGAGACCAGGTGCCTGCTCAGGCCGAGGATCAGCGCCCAGGTCAGCTCGGTGGGCGGGGTGGAGCCGCTCCCCGTACCGCAGACGGTCACGCCGTGCGCCCTGGCGGCGTCCAGGTCGATGGAGGCGTTGCGCATCCCGGAGGTGATCAGCAGCCTGAGTTTCGGCAGCCTGGCGAACAGCGACGCGGGGAACGGCGTCCGCTCCCGCATGATCACCACGATCTCGTAGTCCTCGACCGCGTCCACGAGGTCGTCCGGGGAGGCGAAGTGCTCCCGGAAGCTCGTCGCCTCCACCGGTGACCAGTCGGCCAGGCCGAGAGCGGCTCCTTGGTAGTCGTCGAGAATGGCGCAGCGCAGCATGGGCCCGACATTACCGGCGCTCGACCGCCGCGCCCCCGGCGGACCGGGGCACACCCGGCGGACCGGCGCTGCGGGGGCACCCGGCATGCGGGCCCCGGCGGGCTCTCAGACCATGGCTTCCCGGTCGCCGGCTCTCATGGAGCGTCGCAGGCCGATGAACTCGACCCCGGCGTAGACCGCGACCACCAGCGCTCCGACGAGCATGAAGGCGACCCCCAGGCCGGTGAGCGGTATCACGCCCGCGAAGGTGAGCAGCAGGAGCGCCGCGCACGACAGCGCGTTGCCCGCGACGACGGAGGCGGCGTGGCGCGGGGGGATCCGCGGGTAGCCGGCGATGAGGCCGAGAGCGGCGGCCCCGCCCAGCATGGCGACCCCGAACGGGACGGACCAGGTGGTCGGCAGGCCGAGCGGACCGCTGAGCGGCCCGCTGCCGGCGAGCAGGACGACGCCGAAGACGGCGGTGCTCCAGCCGTCGATCCGCAGGACCGTGCGCAGCAGGTCCGACCCGCCACCGCCGGCCGCCGGGGGTCGGGCGGCCCTGGTCACGCTGCTCATACAGGTCTCCTTCCGTGGACGGGCCCGGTCGGGCCCTGGCCGGAGGAGACGTTGCCACCATCCCGGTCATGGGCTCAATGACCTCCGAGGTGATGGCAGCGGTGACCTCACGGTGGCTAGTCTCCCGGGCATGGATGTGGAGCGACCGTCCCGGGTGGGTGCCCTGCTACGGGAGTGGCGGCAGCGCCGCAGGCTCAGCCAGCTCGACCTCGCCCTCCTGGCCGACACCTCCGCGCGGCACCTGTCATATGTGGAGACCGGCCGGGCACGCCCGAGCCGGGCGATGGTGCTGCGCCTGTCCGCCGCCTTGGACGTCCCCCTGCGTGAGCGCAACACCTTGCTGCTGGCCGCCGACTACGCACCGGCCTACCGGGAGAGCAGCCTCGACGACGAATACATGGCGTCGATCCGCTCGGCTCTGGACACCATGCTGGCGGCGCACGAGCCGTACCCCGCCGTCGTGGTCGACCGGCTCTGGAACGTGCTGACCGGCAACCGGGCCATGTCCGTCCTGATGGACGGCATACCGCCGCATCTGCTGGAGCCGCGGCCGAACGTGTTCCGGCTGCTGCTGCACCCCGACGGGCTGGCCGCGCACCTGGCCAACCTGGGCGAGGTCCGATCCCTCTCCCTCGAACGGCTGCGCCGCCAGGTCAACGCCACCGGAGACGCGCAACTGCGCGCGCTCTACGAGGAGGTGTGCCGCTACCCCGTCCCCGCGGACGAGGAGGCGGGGGAGACCGGCGGCCCGGAACAGCGGCCGAGCCCGGTGCAGGTGCCGTTGAGAATCCGCACTCCGTACGGCGAGCTGTCGATGTTCGGCACCATGGCCACGTTCGGCGCTCCGGCCGATGTGACGCTGTCGGAGCTGGCGATCGAGCTGTTCTACCCCCTCGACAGATTCACCGCCGACGCCCTGCGCGCGCTGGCCGGCCACGCGACCGGTCCGTGAGCGTCCCGGCCGTCGGGCCGTGGTCCTGCGGCCCCTGCCGATGAAGCCCGTCGCGACCGCGGTGACCGACAGTGATGTCGGCCTCAGGACTTGAGTCTCCAGCGGCTGGAAGGTCGAAGCTGGTCCCATGGACGACCGCACCGAGCTGTTCACCATCGGGCAGCTCGCCCGCCGTACCGCTCTGCCGGTGCGCACCATCCGCTTCTGGTCCGACCTGGGGATCGTCCCGCCGACGTGCCGTTCGGCCGGTGGCTACCGGCTCTACGACGTGACGGCGGTGGCCCGGCTGGACCTGGTGCGGACGCTCCGCGAGCTGGGCCTGGACCTGGAGACGGTCCAGCGGATCCTGCGCAGGCAGGGCACCGTCGCCGAGATCGCCGGAGCGCACGCCGATGCCCTGGACGCGGAGATCCGCGTCCTGCAACTGCGGCGCGCGGTGCTGCGGTCGGTCGCCCGACGAGGAAGCACCACCGAGGAGATGAGACTCATGCACAGACTGGCCAGACTGTCCGCCCAGGAGCGGCAGCGCGTCATCGACGACTTCGTCGACCACACCTTCGCCGGCCTCGACCCTGACGCGCCGGGGGCCCACATCGCGCGGATGATGCGCCAGATGCCGGCGGAGCTGCCGGACGACCCCACCGCCGAGCAGGTGGACGCCTGGGTGGAGCTCGCCGAGCTCGTCGCCGACGAGTCCTTCCGGCAGCGCGTGCGCCAGATGGCGGTGGCGGGCGCGGAGCCGGGCGAGCAGCCGCAGCACTACGACCACGGGCCGATCCTGGAGCACGCCGGCGGCGCGCTGGCCGCCGGGATCGCCCCCGAGTCCGCCGAGGGCGGGGCGGTCCTGCACCGGATCATCGGCGCGGACACCCCCGCCGGGGAACGCCTCCGGCAGGCCGACGAGCTGGAGACGTTCACCGACCGGCGGGTGGAGCGGTACTGGCAGCTGCTCGGGGCCGTCAACGGCCTGTCGCCGTTCCCGCCCAGCGCCGCGGCGTTCGAATGGTTCATCGCGGCGCTCCGCGCCCACCGATAACCGGACCGGTCGTGACGGGCCCGGTGCGGCAGGCTCGCGGCCTCGTGGGCGTACGGCGGTGCCCGCGCCGGCGGCGGCCGAGCCGTACCGGCGGCTGGTCAGCGGACCAACGGCCCCGGATCGGCCTGGGTCTTCGGCTAGGGTCTGCATCGGATCGGACCTCCTGCGTCCGGTCAAGGGGCTCGCCCCGGCGTTCCCTGCCGTGGTGGGCCCCGCTCTCGCTTCCGGAGCGGATCCCCGAATCACGGACGGCACGGCCCGGTGTGCCGTCTATCGGGTGAAACCTCGGTGTTCCCTGAACCTGACCCCGCTGTGGCCCCTGGTCCTCCTGGACACCGGACCACGCACGGATCGGAAAAGGGCCGATATCCCCATAGAGCACCTGGCGGAGGCCATCCAATTCAGCGCGAGCCTGGTCGGCTCCATCGAAGAGGAGCAGGCGGAGAAGGCGGCCGTCGCCCATAGGCGTCGAAGTTATAAACGGATAAGAAATATTGCCCGGTGGTGAGGTCTTTCTTGGGCGGGGCCTTTTGCTCAGGATGAGGGTGCCGGGCTGCCGGGGCGGGGGCGGGGGCGGGGCCGGTGCGAGTCGCACCGGCCCCGCCTGCTCTCAGCCGTGCCGGGGGCTCATCCCAGGACGATCGATATTCCGGGGAAGGAGGCCACCGCGTTGCTCCACGGGGTGTAGTACATCCGCCAGGCGCAGGTCCGGCCGCTGGTGACGTAGCCGGTGCACGGCACCGCGGTGCCGCCGTCGATGGCGGTGTTGACGCCCGCCGCGTACACCTGGGCGGTGTTGGCGGAGTTGATGACCTCGACCGAGCCGCCGCTGTCGCCCTGCCCGACGGCGTTGGTGTGCGCGGACTGCTCCGCCCGGACGGTGCCGGTGATCCAGTATCCGACGTTGATGCTCACGCCGGTCTGCTGGACCTGGATGCTGCAGTTGGTGCCCGAGTAGGCCCCGGAGGTGCACACCCACAGGCCGACGTAGCTGCCGAAGGTGCCGATCACCGGGTTGCTGAACTCGCTGGCGGTGTTGCCGACGACGTTGTTGAAGACCCGGCCCTGCGATCCCGCGTTGATCAGCAGCATGTCGCGGCCGTTGTCGTCCTCGGAGATGTTCCCGATGACCTGGCCGGTCGGATCGGTGGCCGTGTTGCCCACCGCCCCGCAGTGACCGGCGGAGAGCATCTTGGTCACGCCTCCGTGCGAGACGGCGAAGCCGGTGGAGCAGCCGCCGCCGCTGGTGTTGCGCCAGGCGCCCCCGCCCCACCACGGCGGCGAGTCGTCCCAGCGGGTCGCCAGGGTCGGGCGGACGCCGACCTCCACGGTGACCGGTACCGTCACGTCGGTGAGGGCGGAGCGGGTCGACTTGGCGCTCAGGCCGGTCACGGTCAGGCCGGAGCCGTCGGGCTGGGGCGCGACCGATGTGATCACACCGCCGGCCTTCCGGGTGATCCGGGCGGTCTCGCGTGCCAGCTCGCGCGCGGAGTAGCGCGCCGGCAGGACGCTGACGGCGACGTCGCCGCGGAGCTCGCCGAGGAGGGCGTCGACCGCTTCGGGAATGTCGCCCTTCCAGTAAAGGCGTAGTCCGTGGTTCTCCGGTGCGGCGATGATGCCGGCGTAGCCGTCGGCGCCCGGCTCCAGGGTCGCCGCGGAGATGCGGTCGGCGGCGCGGACCAGCCGTTCCTGGGTGGCCAGCAGCTCCTTCCACGAGGCGAAGCCGCCCGGTACCGGACCGGCCTGCTCGATGGCCTGCGTGCGGGTGTCCTTGGCGGGCTCCTGCGCGACGGCGGCCTGAGCGCCACCGATCGCCGTGGCCACCAGGGTGGCTCCCAGTGCGATCGCGAGACGGCGGGTGAACCGGCTCGCCCATTCGATGGTGGGGGGAGTTTCCACCGGGATTTCCTCCTTGCGGGGTTTGAGGTGAGGAATCCGGTATTTCATGGTGTTATGGGGGAATCAATGGCTTGACAGATCGCTTAACGGAAAGTAAGGCGATATTAAACATTGCCGTATGCCGGGATTGGGAGCTGTGTTTTACCGGTCCGGAGTAATTCGGGTGACGGCGTTCCCGGCGCCCTGTCTGCGGGAACGGTTCTCCTGCGATCGAATTCGATGATTCGGATCCAACAGGTGCTCCGGGCGCGTTGTGAGGAGAATTTCATGTCACATCGGCCCGTGGAGGGTGACCGTGAATCGCGGAGGGCCGCTCTCCGGAGATGACCGGCCGGGCGCCGTGCCTCCTGGGCGGGACGGACGGGAGTGGGCTGCCGCCGTCCGGCCTCTCGCCGGCGCGCTCCCGCTCTCTGGCCTCTCACCGGCGGGCTCCCGCCGTCCGACTCGTCAGGAGACGAACTGGGTGTCGATCCAGGCGGCCGTCGCGCCGTTGCCCTCGTCGATGTCATCGCCGCCCAGCAGGGAGACCTGGAGCCGCACGCGCGGCTGTCCCGACACGCCGGCCTCGATCGTCGTCGGTGTCCGGTAGTCGACGTCCTTCCTGACCAGGGCCTTGCCGTCCAGAGTGAGGACGCTGAACTGCAGGCGCACCGTGGGATTGGGCGACTGGCGGTCGATGCCCACGCGGGCGGTCAGTCCGGTCGCCCCGTCCGGCACCGGGTAGTCGAGCCATCCGGTGATCGCTCCCGGGTCCTCCACGGTGCAGATCATCGCGGGGAACTTGTCCTCGGCCCCGGCGAGGGCCGCTGACCCGTCCTCCCAGTAGCCCCGGCCGTAGTGCTCCGGAGCGCACTCCTTGGTGGCCGCGGCGTCGCCGATCTTGAGTGGGGTGCCTCCCGGGGCCGGGCTGCTCTGCGCCTGCGGCCTCCCGTCCGCCGGGGCGGTGACCGTCGCCGTGGCCGTCACCGTCGCGGTGACGCTCCGCGTCACGACCGCCTTCTCGCCGATCACGCCGGCCGCCACCTCGGCGGCCCTGCCGGGATTGTTGACGGCGGCGACGTAGATCGCTCCCGAGGCGGTGATCAGCGTCCCGACGACCGTCCCCACGACGGTGATCCAGGTGGTGACGCGGTCCGGCCTCGCCGGGGCCGTGGCCCGAGTGTCGTCGGGGGAGGTCTCGGGGTGGCCGTCCGGTGGATTCTCGCTGCGGGTGGGAGACATGCGGGACCGTGCCTTCTTCCGGAGCCGACAGGACCGTGCGGGGAGCCAGAAGATCCATTTTGTCGATCTCTCCCGGCTTTGAATAGTTTTCCAGGAAATCCGGTGGTGGATCGGAAATCATCCTCCGGAGTCAGGTGATCGGCGCCGGATAACGGATCCGGCCGGTCCGGGCCGCGACATCGGCGATTGTCCGCCGTATTGATCACGGTGGCGGATAAACTGCGGATCCGGGTGATGGGTGGAAGGCCGCCGCCGGCCGCGCGAGCGCCGGGAGCGGGGCGGCACCCGGCATCGGACGCGTTTACTCCGGTCCTTGACGGTGATCCACCATTTTGTGAAGATTCTTGCCGATTGCGCATTTCCTACCGGGTGACCTGCTGTCCGGGGCCGTACGCCAACTGGAGGAATCTCTTATGTGGGCTCTCGCAACGGCAGGAGAGCCGGCCGCCTCGCGGCCCTGCTCGCCCTGCCCGTCGCCCTCGGTCTCAGCTCGGTCCCCGTCCTGGCCGACCCGTCCCCGCCACCCGGCGAGGTCGCGCCCGACCGGCTGCCCGGCGCCGGGCAGCACGGCGTGGCACTGCTCCGCGTCGTCGTCCCCGACCAGGCCGGCGTCGACCGGCTCAACTCCATGGGAGTCGACCTCGCCGAGTACAAGAAGCCCGTCGACGGCGGTTTCGAGGTGCACGCCGTACTGAGTCCCCGGGAGGCCCAGGGGCTGCGCGACCTCGGATTCGACGTGGGCGGTGCCATCTCCGACCAGGCGGACGTCGCCGAGAACGCCATCGAACGGCGGGCCGCGATCGCGTTGGCGGCCGGGGCGGCGGAGGAGACCGACAGCTGACCCCGCTCCGCGCCGAGTGGTTCACCAGCCTCGACGGCGGGCCGGGCGGCCTTCTCCGGCCGAAGCGGAATTCATGCTGATCTCATCTGATATGCCGGAACCGCCTCATGTTTCACGAAGATCCGTCACACTCTGCATATCGCCCTGTACGGAGCGGTCCTGCCAGTCTGTCCCGGCCCCGTGCCGACCGGAGACCGGCGGGCCCCGCCCGGCGATCATCCAGGTGTTGTTCTTCGCCGCATGAAGCCATGAAGGAGAAGGCATGTTCCCGACGACAGGCATCGCGCCAGGCCGTGCGCACCGGACATCCGTGGTGTCGGGCCTGCTGCTGGCGCTCCTGGTCGCCGCCGGACTGGCGGGCCCGCAGCGCGCCGCAGCCGAAGAGGCCACCACGATCACCATCGGGCAGCCCGGACACATCACGCTCACCGCGTCCAGGACCGTCGCCCCCGGCGCCGAGGCCCTGCTGGACCTCGTCTACACCAACACCTCGGACCGCAGGATCGAGACGGCCCCGCTGACCATCACCTTCGCCCCCGAGGCCGACGGCAGTCTCGACGCGGGCGGCCTGTCCTGGTGGTCGTCCGATGTGGAGGGCCACACGCGGGCCGTCACCGGCGACACCGCGAGCCGCACCGTCACCGTCGACTGGGGCGACTTCGATCCGGGCGACACGAACCGCACGCTGATCTATCTCCCTTTCAAGCCCACCGCGTCGGGCCAGGTCCCTCTGCACGCCACCCTGACCGAGAACTTCGGCGACGGCCCCGTCACCACCGACCTCGGCGACCTGACGATCAACGAGACCCCGCCCGCCGCCGACCTCGCCGTCTCGCTGGCGGCCTCCCCCAAGGGGCTGGGCGTCGTCTACGCGACCTTCACCGCCACCGTCACCAACCGGGGACCGGCCGCCGCCACCGCGGCGCGGCTGCGTTTCACCTACCCGGCGGGCTTCGCCCGGCCGGCGGCCCCGGGCTGCGCCGCCGACACCGGGGCCCGCACCGTCACCTGTGACCTCGGCTCCCTGCCCGCGGGCGGCTCGGTGACCAGGTCCCTGGGCCTGCACACCCAGCTGCTGACCATCAGCAACCGCCTCACCGTCACGGCCGGACGCCTCGACAGCGCCCCGGCCGACACCCGGCCGGCCAACGACACGGCCTCGGCCACCTGCTCCGCCATCACAGGTCTGCTCGTCATCTGCTGACACCCGCGTCACGGCGTCCCGGACACCCGCCGTGCCCGGGGCCGTCCGCCGTGCCCGGGGCCGTCCGCCGGGGGCGGGCGGTCACGGCCGGCTCCCGGCGGGTCCGCCGCCCGGCGCGGGCCCTCGGCCGGCCGCGCCCGGCCCCGCCCCGCCGATCATCAGGCTGCCTGGTCCGGCCTGTGGTCACGCGCCTGGCCGGGGCCGAGGAACAGCTCGCCGAACCGGTGGGTGAGCGCGTCGGTGAGGCGGGCGCGCAGCTCGGTCAGCCGCTCGATGCGCCTGTCGAGATCCGCCAGCCGCCGGCCGGTGACCTCGGCGACCGGGCAGCGGCTCGATCCGTCCGTGACGGTCGCGGAGACTTCACCGTCCGACGGGAACCGCATGTCGAGGACGTGGACGAAGTCCTGTATGTCGCCGATCGTCAGGCCCGCCTCCAGCAGCTCGCGTACGACCCGCAGCCGGTGGACGTCATCATGGCTGTATTCGCGGTGGCCCGACGGCGTGCGCCGGGCCGCGATCAGGCCCCGCTGCTCGTAGTAGCGCAGTGCCCTGGAGGTGAGACCCGCGGCCGCCGCCGCCTCGCCGATGCGCATTTTCAGGTCCTTTCGGGCTGGCTCACAGCTCCACCAGTACCGCACCGATGTGACGTCCTTCAAGCAACTCGCACAACGCCCGCGGTGCTTGGTCGATGCCCGACAGGCGGGCGTGCGGGAAGGTGATGGTGCCCTCGCGCAGCCCACGGCCCAGGTCCCGCATCGCCTGCGGGATCGCGTCCAGATGATCGCTGCCTGACATTCCGCGCAGCGTGATCCCTCGCAGGATGAGAGAGCCGCTGTCGATCTCGACCGGGGCGTTGAAGCCCCCGGACAGCTGGCTGGACAGCGCGCCGACAAGCGCGACGCGGGCGCCGCGGCGGGCCACCGCCAGCGCGGCCGACAGCTGCTCGCCGCCGACGTTGTCGAAGACCGCGTCGACGCCGTCGGGGGCCGCCTCCCGCAGTTGCTCCTCGATGGGACCCGCCCCCCGGATGACGGCGGCGTCGTAACCCAGCTCCTCGACCAGATAGCGGCCCTTGAGCCGGGAACCGGTGCTGCCGATCACTCGCGTCGCGCCACGCAGGCGGGCGAACTGCCCGGCGAGGGAGCCGACGCCGCCCGCCGCACCGGACACGAACACCGTGTCGCCGGGCCGCACCTCGGCAGCCCGTACGATGCCCAGCCAGGCGGTGAATCCCTGCGAGAGATGGGCGGCCACATCGGGCAGCGCCTCGGGGTCGACGCGCTGCGCGCCGGCCGCGTCGACGGCCGCGTACTCGCGCCAGCCTTGATTGTGCGTGACGAGATCGCCGACGCTCAGGCCGGCGCCCGGCGCGGCGACCACTTCGCCGAGGGCCGGGGCCCACGGGGTCTCGCCCAGTCCGTACGGCGGCATGGGCAGGCCGGCGCCGTCCCCCACCAGGGTGCGCATCACGGCGACGACGCTCATGAGCCGGTTGCGCACGAGCACCTGGCCGGCGCCGGGCTCGGGGACCGGAACCTCGACGACGTGGAAGTGATCGGTGCTGAGCGCCCCTTCCGGGCGAGCGGCCAGGCGTACCTCGCGATGGGTGGCTGGGACGGCGACGGTCATGGTGGCTCCTCGGCAGGCCGGACGCCGCGCAGGACAGTCCCGCACGGGATTTGAAGGCTGTCGCCGACGACGTTAAAGCTTGACGCTTACGTCAAGTGCAAGCCCGCTCCCGGGACCGGTCCTTCCGGACGGCTCACGCAACCGGGGCGCGGAAGCGGGGCGCGGAGCCAGGTCCTGACAGGCGGCGCCGATGGGGGGCGCCCGGCGGCCCTCTACCGCTCGGCCTGGAAGGCGGCCATCGGGATGGGCAGCCAGGCCGGGCGGTTGCGGGCCTCGTAGGTGACCTCGTAGACGGCCTTCACCAGCTCCAGGGCGCGCAGCAGGACGGCGTCCTCGGCCTGCAGGCGGCCGCCGCCGGCGGAGTAGCCGGCCAGGAAGGAGGAGCGGTTGAGCTCGGCCCATTCGATGGCGCGGGGGCGCAGCTCGCCCGCGTCGGGATGGTCGGCCAGCAGGTGGCGGGCGGCGTAGTCGAAGGAGCGGAGCATGCCGGCCACGTCCCGCAGCGGGGAGGACAGGGCGCGGCGTTCGGCGAGGGGCTGGCCGGGCTCGCCCTCGAAGTCGAGGACGACCCAGTCGGTGGTCGTGCGCATCACCTGACCGAGGTGGTAGTCGCCGTGGACGCGCTGGACGGGGATCTCGGAGACCACGTCGGCGACCCGCTGGTAGGCCTCCTGAGCCACCGGCGCGTACGCGGCGAGCTGGGGCACCTCGGCGATCGCGCCGGCCAGGCGGCGGCGGTGGTCCTCGACCATCTGTTTGACGTCCTGCGACTCCATCACGTCGGTGGGGAAGGCGGTGGCCAGCTCGCGGTGGACCTCGGCGGTGGCCACGCCGAGCCGGTAGGCCTCGGAGCTGAAGTCGCCGCCCGCGTCGCAGGCCGAGGGGTCGAAGCTGGCGTACAGGTCGCGGACGCTGGCCAGGGCCAGGGCCCAGCCGTCGTTGGCGGTGGCGAGGAACTCCTGGGTCATGGCCAGGGTGGTGGGCTCGCCGTCGAGGTCGGTCTCGATCCAGCCGTACGGCTGCGCGATGTGGTGGGCGCCGTGCCGGGCCAGGGCGGTGACGATCTCCAGCTCGGGGTTGACGCCGGGGATCAGGCGGCGGAACAGCTTGCAGATGTAGGTCTCGCCGTACACCAGGGAGGTGTTGGACTGCTCCGCGCCGAGCACCAGGCTCCGCAGGGAGGTGTCGATCTCCACCCCCTCCAGGTGGCGGAAGCGGAGCGGGCCGAGGTCGTGGCCGTCGGCCATCCCGGTGAGCAGGGTGCCGGTGAGGTCGGGGTCGTAGGCGGCGTCGTAGTAGCCCTCACCGATCCGGGCGTGGCTGTAGCGGCCGGAGGTGTGCCCGTCGGTACCGAGCAGGAGCTGGTAGCGGTCGTGCGTCCCGGCCTGGTGGACCGAGATGATCAGATGGCGCAGGCCGGGGGCGAGCTCGATGTCGGAATCGATGCCGAGCTCGTCTATCGGCCGCCCCTTACCGGCGAACCATCGTTGATGGGTGATCCAGCCGGTAAGGAGCTGCGTCAACACGGCTTTACGCCTCCTGGGTTACGGGCGGCAGGGTGAACCAGTAGAACCCATGCCCAGGAAGCGTCAAAAGATACGGAAGTTCGCCAATCGGTGGGAACGGAACTCCGCCCATGGTCTCCACGGGCACCGAGCCCTCGAACCGGCGCAGGTCCAGCTCCACCGGCTGCGGGAAGCGCGAGAGGTTGTTGACGCACAGGATGCGGTCGTCGCCGAACTCGCGCACGTAGGCCAGGACGCTCGGGTTGGAGGAGTTCAGCTCGGTGAACGCCCCCAGGCCGAAGACCGGGTGGCGCTTGCGGATGTCGATCATCCGCTTGGTCCAGTGCAGCAGCGAGCCGGAGCTCTTCTGCTGCGCCTCGACGTTGATCGCCTGGTAGCCGTAGATCGGGTCCATGATGACCGGCAGGTACAGCCGGCCGGGGTCGCAGTTGGAGAATCCGGCGTTGCGGTCCGGACTCCACTGCATCGGGGTGCGGACGCCGTCGCGGTCGCCCAGCCAGATGTTGTCGCCCATCCCGATCTCGTCGCCGTAGTAGAGCACCGGCGACCCGGGCAGCGACAGCAGCAGCGCGGTGAACAGCTCGATCTGGTTGCGGTCGTTCTCCAGCAGCGGGGCCAGCCGCCGCCGGATGCCGACGTTGGCCCGCATCCGGGGATCCTTGGCGTACTCGGAGTACATGTAGTCGCGCTCGTCGTCGGTCACCATCTCGAGCGTGAGCTCGTCGTGGTTGCGCAGGAAGATGCCCCACTGGCAGTTCTCGGGGATCTTCGGCGTCTGGGCCATGATCTCCGAGATCGGGTAGCGGGACTCCCGCCTGACGGCCATGAAGATGCGCGGCATCAACGGGAAGTGGAAGGCCATGTGGCACTCGTCGCCGCCGGTGGCCGGGTCGCCGAAGTATTCCACGACGTCGGCCGGCCACTGGTTGGCCTCGGCCAGCAGCACCCGGTCGGGGTAGAGGCGGTCGACCTCGGCCCTGACCCGCTTGAGGTATTCGTGGGTCCTGGGCAGGTTCTCGCAGTTGGTGCCGTCCTGCTCGAACAGGTAGGGGATGGCGTCCATCCGGAACCCGTCGATGCCGAGGTCCAGCCAGAACCGCAGCACCTCCAGCATCGCGTCCTGGACGTCCGGGTTCTCGTAGTTGAGGTCCGGCTGGTGGGAGAAGAACCGGTGCCAGTAGTACTGCTGCCGCACCGGGTCGTAGGTCCAGTTGGACGTCTCGGTGTCGACGAAGATGATCCGGGCGTCCTTGTAGCGCTCGTCGTCGTCGTTCCAGACGTAGAAGTCGCCGAACGGGCCGTCGGGGTCGTGGCGGGAGGACTGGAACCAGGGGTGCTGGTCGCTGGTGTGGTTCATCACCAGGTCGGCGATGACTCGCATACCTCGCTTGTGAGCCTCATCCACCAATTTCACGAAATCTCCGAGATCGCCGAACTCGGGAAGGATTTTCATGAAATCCGCGATGTCGTAACCGCCGTCGCGGAGCGGTGACTCGTACAGGGGCAGCAGCCAGAGGCAGTCCACACCGAGCCACTGGAGATAGTCGAGTTTGTCGATGAGACCACGGATGTCTCCGGTGCCGTCTCCGTTGGAGTCGGCGAATCCCCGGATGAGCACCTCGTAGAAGACGGCGCGCTTGAACCAGTACGGGTCGCGCGGCTTCTCCTCGTCGAAAGTGTTCGGGATTGGCTCAGGTAGCTGACTCACCAGTGGACTCCCCGCTGTTCTGCCGGTATCGCGCACCCGGCCGGCTCACCGCTGGTTCGCCGTCGCGGCACGCAAAGTGAAGATGTGTGCTGGGTGGATATGGGGATCGAGGCGCACGTAGTTGTTCTGTCGCCAGCGATAGGACTCGCCTGACAGCTCGTCGTCGACGAAGAACTCGGCATGCCAGTCGAGACCGAGAGACGGCATGTCCAGCGACACCGTCGCCTCATGGGTGTTGTGTGGATCGAGATTCACGACCGTCAGCACCACATCGCCCAGGCCGTGCCGTCGTGTGGCCGTGTCGTAGGCGCCGGGCAGCCGCTTGGAGAAGCAGACCACGTCCGGATGGTCGACGCTATGGAACCGTAGGTTACGCAGTTCCTGGAGCGCCGGGTGTGCTCTTCGGAACAAATTAAGTTGCGTGATGAAGGGGGCGAGGCTACGGCCTTCCCGCTCGGCCTCCACCCAATCGCGAGGTCTGTACTGATATTTCTCGCTATCTAGGTATTCTTCGCTGCCCGGTCGAACTGGGACATTCTCCGCAAGTTCATATCCGGCATACACCCCCCAGGTCGGCATCGCCATCGCCGCGAGGACCGCTCTGATCCGGAATGCCGGGACTCCCCCGTGTTGGAGGTATTCGTGGAGGATGTCAGGGGTGTTGACGAAAACGTTCGGCCGCAGGAAATGCGACGTCTCGTGGGAGAGCTCGCCCAGGTAGTCCTCGACCTCCTGCCGCGAGTTCTTCCATGTGAAGTAGGTGTAGGACTGGTGGTAACCCACCTTGGCCAGCGCCTGCATCATGGCCGGCCGGGTGAACGCCTCCGCCAGGAACAGCACGTCCGGGTCGGTGGAGTTGACGTCGGCCAGCAGCCGCTCCCAGAACGCCACCGGCTTGGTGTGCGGGTTGTCCACCCGGAAGATCCGCACGCCGTGGTCCATCCAGAGCCGCACCACCCGCTTGACCTCGGCGTAGATGCCCTCCGGGTCCTTGTCGAAGTTCAGGGGGTAGATGTCCTGATACTTCTTCGGCGGGTTCTCCGCGTAGGCGATCGAGCCGTCGGCGCGGATGTTGAACCACTCCGGGTGCTCCTTGACCCACGGGTGGTCGGGCGCGCACTGCAGGGCCAGGTCGAGGGCGACCTCCATGCCCAGCTCGCGGGCCTTGGCCACGAAGGCGTCGAAGTCCTCGAAGGTGCCGAGGTCGGGGTGGATGGCGTCGTGCCCGCCCTCCTCGGAGCCGATCGCCCAGGGGGAGCCCGGATCGTACGGCTCCGGTGTCAGGGTGTTGTTGCGGCCCTTGCGGTAGCTGTGCCCGATCGGGTGGATCGGCGGCAGGTAGACGACGTCGAAGCCCATCTTCGCGACGGCGGGCAGCCGCCTCGCTGCAGTCGTGAAATTTCCAGATTTAGGGGCGGTGTCCCGGTCGACGATCGCCCCCTCGGACCGGGGGAAGAACTCATACCAGGAGCCGAACAGCGCCCTGCGCCGGTCGACCCTGATCACGTGTCTGGCCGACCTGGTCACCAGATCCCGGAGCGGGTGCGCGCGCAGCAGCTCCGCCGTGTCCGGGAGCTGGGCCACCGAGAACCGGGCGCGCGGGTCGAGCTCCTTGTCGCGCAGCTTGGCCGCCACCGACAGCAGCGCGGCCCGGTGCCCGCAGACGTGGAACTCCGTGACCGCCTCCCGCCCGGCCGCCCGGGGGCCCGGCGCCGTCGCGCCGCCCGCCGCCGCCTTCGCGGGCTTGCGGGCCACGCTCCCACAGTCGGCGGGCCGTACGGCCTTGGCCGCGCGTTCGAAGAGCCGGGCGCCCTCCTCGCACATGAGTTCGGCGTCCATGTCGCGCGGGATCTTGATGCCCGCGTCGTGGAACCAGGTGGCCATGGGGTCGCTCCACGCCTCGACGCGGAAGTGCCAGTCGCCCTCGGCGGGCAGCGTCACCTCCACGCCCCAGCGGTCGGTGCCGGGAGCCAGCTCCCTCATGCGCAGCAGCGGTCCGCGCACGCCGTCCGGGCCGGTCAGCACGGCTCCGGCGGCCACCGCGTCGTGTCCCTCCCGGAACACGGTGGCGGTGATCTCGAAGGTCTCGCCCGCGGCGGCCTTGGCGGGGCGGCGCCCGCAGTCGACCGTGGGCTGGATGTCCTGGATTGGGATTCGTCCGATCATCGCGTCTCAAGGTAGCGACGGCACGCCCGGTACCGCCGGAAAAAAGTCAGTAAAAAGATCTTTGCTTTTTCAAACATCCCGCGACCGGCCTCGGGCAGGACTACGTCCCGCCTCCGCGTGGATGGCCGGTTCCGGGAGGCGGAGTATTGCGGCCCATAGATGCGTTGCCCCAATAGTCCATCTTCATGCGTGTGGGTGGAAGAGTGCGGGACCTCTCACTCTCCGGCGAGTTGCCCGAAGACGTGATCAACCCGGCTTTGATGTGTTTGGGGCTGATTGATAGCGGTGAGGGGGAGACGCGTGAGTGTTTAGGTCGCCCTCGTGGCGCTGAGTAACTAGGGTCTGGCAGCGTGAGAGCAATCCGCAGGTTCACCGTCCGCACCGTCCTTCCTCCGGAGCTGGCCTCCCTCGGCGAGCTTGTGCACAATCTGCGCTGGTCATGGCATCCCGAGACGATCGACCTGTTCGCCGAGGTCGATCCGGTCGTCTGGGAGCGCGTAGGCCACGACCCCGTCGCCCTGCTCGGCGCGGTCGACGCGGGCCGGCTCCGCGAGCTGGCCGCCGACCGCCGTTTCCTGAGACGGGTCGCCGACGCGGCGGACGACCTCCGTGAATACATGACCGCGCCGAGGTGGTACCAGACCATCCCCGACGCGCCCCGGGCCATCGCCTACTTCTCGCCCGAGTACGGCATCGCCGCGGCCCTGCCGCAATACTCCGGCGGGCTGGGCATCCTCGCCGGCGACCATCTGAAGACCGCCAGCGACCTCGGCGTGCCGATCCTGGCGGTCGGCCTGCTGTACCGGCACGGCTACTTCACCCAGTCCCTGTCGCCCGAGGGCTGGCAGCTGGAGCACTACCCGTCCCTCGACCCCGGCGGCCTGCCGCTGACCCTCCTGAAGGAGGAGGACGGCACGCCGGTGCGGATCGCCCTCGGCCTGCCCGAGGGGCGCGTCCTGCACGCCCAGATCTGGGTGGCCCAGGTGGGGCGGGTCCCGCTGCTGCTGCTCGACTCCGACGTGGCCGAGAACGACACCGCCGCCCGTGACGTCACCGACCGCCTGTACGGCGGGGGCACCGACCACCGGCTGCTGCAGGAGCTGCTGCTGGGCGTCGGCGGCGTCCGCGCCATCCGCGCCTACTCCCGGGTCAGCGGCCATCCCGAGCCCGAGGTGTTCCACACCAACGAGGGGCACGCGGGCTTCCTGGGCCTGGAGCGCATCCGCGAGCTGACCGAGAGCAGGCTCTCCTTCGAGGAGGCCCTGGAGGCGGTCCGCGCCGGGACGGTCTTCACCACCCACACACCCGTCCCCGCGGGGATCGACCGTTTCCCGGCCGAGATGATCGCCCGCCAGTTCGGCGGGGACAACGCGTGGCCCACGGTCCCGGTGGAGCGCATCCTGGCGCTCGGCGCCGAGGAGGAGCCGGGCAAGTTCAACATGGCCGCGATGGGCATGCGGCTGGCCCAGCGGGTCAACGGGGTCTCGGAGCTGCACGGCGCGGTCAGCCGGGAGATGTTCCAGGGGCTGTGGCCGGGCTTCGACGCCGAGGAGATCCCGATCGGCTCGATCACCAACGGCGTGCACGCGCCCAGCTGGGTGGGCCGCGAGATCATGGAGCTGGCGGGCAGGGAGCTGCCCACGCTGGTCGAGCGGGCCCAGGGCTGGGAGGGCGTCAACAAGATCTCCGACGCCGACATCTGGAGGATCCGCGGGCAGCTGCGCGGGCGGCTGGTCGAGGCCGCGCGCGAGCGGCTGCGCCGCTCCTGGATCGACCGGGGCGCCTCCCGCGCCGAGCTCGGCTGGATCGACGACGCCCTCGACCCCGACGTGCTGACCATCGGCTTCGCCCGCCGGGTCCCCTCCTACAAGCGGCTCACCCTGATGCTGAGCGATCCCGAGCGGCTCCGCGGGCTGCTGCTCGATCCGGACAAGCCGGTCCAGATCGTGATCGCGGGCAAGGCCCACCCCGCCGACGAGGGCGGCAAGAAGCTCATCCAGCAGATCGTGAAGTTCGCCGACCGGGAGGACGTGCGGCACCGCATCGTCTTCCTGCCCGACTACGACATGGCCCTGGGGCAGCTGCTCGTCCAGGGCTCCGACGTGTGGATGAACAACCCGATCCGGCCGCTGGAGGCGAGCGGCACCTCCGGGATGAAGGCCGCGCTGAACGGCGGGCTCAACCTGTCCATCCGCGACGGATGGTGGGACGAGTGGTACGACGGCACCAACGGCTGGGCCATCCCCACCGCCGACGGTGTCGCCGACCCCGACCGCCGCGACGAGCTGGAGGCCGGCGCGCTCTACGACCTGATCGAGCACGAGGTGGCCGACCGGTTCTACGACCGCGCCTCCGACGGCCTGCCGCTGCGCTGGCTGGAGATGGTCCGGCACACCCTGACCTCCCTCGGCCCCAAGGTCCTGGCCGGCCGGATGCTCCGCGACTACGTGGTCGACCTCTACACCCCGGCGGCCAGGTCGGCGCGTGCCCTGGTGGCCGACGGCTACGAGCCGGCCAAGAGCTTCGCCGCCTGGAAGCTACGGGTGAGCCAGGCGTGGCCGGGGATCCGGGTCGAGCACGTGGAGGCCGCGAACCTGGGCGACACCCCCGAGGTGGGGGCGGCCCTGGAGCTGCGGGCGACCATCGCCCTGGGCGAGCTGCAACCCCAGGACATCCGGGTCCAGGCCGCCTACGGCCTGGTCGGGCTCCATGACGAGCTGGTCGGCCCGGCCTACACGGACCTGACGCTGGAGGCGGACGGCGACGACGGCAAGGCGGTCTTCAGCGGCACCATCCCGCTGGACCGCACCGGGTCCTTCGGTTACACCGTCCGGGTCGTCCCCGACCACCCTCTCGTGGTCGCCCCCTCCGAGCTGGGCCTGGTGGCCGTGCCGGAGGAGCCCGCGGGCATGACCAACGGCACCCTGCGCTGAGCCGGGGACCGGCCGGTTGAGACCGGCGGGCCGGCCGGGGGAGCGGAAGTCCCCCGGCCGGCCCGCGGTCCCGCCCGAGCCGTCCCGGGACGCTCAGGCGATGGAGACCACGACGTCGTCGGCCTTGACGAACATCACGCGGTGGCCGAACTGGATCTGGTAGTACTTCTGCTTCCCGCGGACCACCACGTGCTGGGAGGCGTCGAAGGTCACCGCCCGGTAATACTCGCCCTGGGTGGCGAGGCCGAGGGTGTAGCGCTGGCCGGCGGCGAAGGTGTACTGCAGCGGTGTGATCGCCTGGACCGGCACGTTCGCCGGGTAGGCCTCCGCCTCCGGATAGGCCCTGCCGTACACCGGGACGCCGGCCAGGCCCGGCTTGGGCGTCACCACCAGGCCGCGCGAGGGGACCGCGGTGGGCTGGGCGGCGGGGTTGTGGAACCAGGCCTTCTGGCCGAGATACCAGATCGCCGTCCAGTCGCCCTGGCGCTCGGCCACGGCGTAGCGCTGACCGGTGTTGGCGCGGGCGCTGTGGTCGTAGACGCTGTAGAGCGAGTCACCGGTCGGGTGCTTGCCGATGTCCTTGACCAGCGGGGCGTCCCCGCGGGGCTCGGTGCGCAGCCAGATCGACGACGAGCCGTGCGGCGCGCAGTCGGCCGTGGGGTTCTTGCGGTCGCAGCCGTAGTAGTAGGGCTGGTTCTTGTCGTAGTCGGGCAGGATCATGACCGACTCCGCCTTCGGGCCGCCCGAGCCGTGCAGCGGCTTGCCGAGCAGGTCGAAGTAGTGCGCCCAGTTCCAGAAGGGGCCCGGGTCCTCGTGCATGCCGCGCACGGTGCTCGGCAGGGTGCCCGGCACGTTGTCGTGGCCGATGATGTGCGCGCGGTCCAGCGGGACGCCGTGCCGCAGGGCCAGGTAGCGCACCAGCTTGGCCGAGGTGCGGTACATCGCCTCGGTGTACCAGGCGCCGCCCTCGCCGAGGAAGCCCTCGTGCTCCAGGCCGATCGACTTGGCGTTGACGTACCAGTTGCCGGCGTGCCAGGCGACGTCCTTGGTCTTGACATGCTGGGCGATGTGACCGTCGCTGGAGCGCAGCGAGTAGTGCCAGCTCACATAGGTGGGGTCCTGCACCAGCTTCAGGGAGGGACCGAAGTAGCCCTCCATGTCGTGGATGACGATGTAGTCGACCTTCTGGTTCCGCGGCCGGTCGGACAGGTCGTGGTTGCCGTAGTCGTCGTCCGGCAGGGCCTGGTAGGGCGCCGGGACCCACTCGCAGGAGACCGTGGGCGGGCACTCGACGCCGTCCCGGCGAGGCCGGTGCAGCCCGAGCTTGTCCAGCCACTTCTCGAACTTCTTCAGGCCGGGAACCGCCGCCAGGCCGACCTTCTGCCCGTCGTCGGTGACCCGCTCGGCGCCGCTCTGGATCGTGGTGTACACCTCGTCGGCGAAGAACTTCGCCGCCTCGGCCTCCTCCGCGCCCGAGTAGCGGGCCACCGCGCCGTACCACTCGGCGGGGTCGGCGCTGAGCGGCGCGCCGAGCTGCTTCTGGTAGTCGGCCAGCAGGGCCGCGCCGCCGCGGATGTTCGCGGCCGGGTCGGCGCGGAGCTGCTCGCGGCTCGCGCCGGTGAGCTCGGCGGCCTTCTCCAGGGTCTTGAGCGAGGCGGGGATCTCGGCCGGGGCCGGGGCCTTCCCGGTGACCGTGAGCGGCCGGCTCTCGTCGCCGCGGGGGTCCTCCTCGCCCTGGCCGTGGTGCTCGGCGGCGCCCTCGGTGACGAGCGCGGCGGCGTCGGTGAGGTGCATGGGCCCGAAGCCCGCGGAGTTGCTCGGCCGGCCCGCGTTGGCGTCCCAGCGTGACTCCAGGTAGGACACGCCGAGCAGGATGCTCTCGGGGACGTCGTAGGCCTTGGCGGCCTCGGTGAAGGCCGCCTGCCGGTCGTCGGGGGCCGCCTGGGCGGCCGACGCCGGCTGTATGAGGGCAAGACCGCCGACGGCCATGACGGCTGCGGCCGCCATGCGGAGCGGTGTGGATCGTTGCATGGGGGTGCTCCTCGGCTGGGGGATCCGATGCAAGTCAGACTGCGAAGTTAAGATCGCGATGTCAATAAGTTTCTTCATATTTGTGACACTTGGAGAAGAGTTTCTTCACCGCGTGGGTCCGGCAGGGTGTGAACCGTCTGGACGCGCGCGGATCTCCTCGCGCCGGGCGCCGGACCGCTCTGCTCACGATGGGCGCCGGGCCGCCGGTCAGGCGGCCGCCCGGGGAACGGCTCCGCGGGCTCCTCGGCGACGGCCTCCGGCGGCGGCTCCGCGACGGACGCCTGAGGATCGCAGAACGCCATGCCGGCTTCCCGTGGAAAGCCGGAGAACTGGCCGAACGATTGCCTACGGCGCCGCCGGCCGCTCCCTCAGCACGAGCTCCAGCAGGCCGGGGAAGGCCTCGTCGAACTCCGGCCGGCGCAGCCGGTTGACCCGGCGCGGACCGGCGTCGCGCTGTTCGAGCAGGCCGGCCTGGCGCAGCACCGTGAAGTGGTGGCTGCGGGTCGCCTTGCTGACCGGCAGGTCGAAGGTGCCGCAGGCGCGCGCCCAGTCGGGCTCCCCGGCCAGCTCGCGCAGGATCGCCCGGCGCACCGGGTCGGCGACCGCGTCCAGCGCGGTCTGCAGGGAGACGTCCGCCGGGTGGACGTGGGTCAGGCTCCGGGCCCGGGCGGAGCTGGGCGGGCCGGCCGGTTCTGGCTGTGCGCTCATGTGATCGACCTCCGTCGAACAGCCTAGGAGATCCTGCGGCGGACCGTCTCCCAGCGGGTGGCCGGGGCCCGGGGCGGGCGGCGCCGGTGACCGGGGCGGGCGCCGACGGCCGCCCGCCCCGCGGCGGCGACGCCGGTCGCCCGCCTCGTGGCGGTGAGCGCGCGCGAGGTCACCGGTCGGCCTCCCGCACGGTGGCGGGGATGATGCGGTAGTCACGCCGGAAGACGAGGTTGTGCAGGTCCGCGGCGGCGATGGCGCGCAGAGTGGGCAGCTCGGCGGCGGCCTCGCCGGGGGTGAAGACGTTCATGGGCCACTGGCCGACGGTGCCGCCCTGCAGGTGCGGGTGGTGGAATCCGGCGCCGTAGAAGGCGTGCAGGACGATCGGCTCGATGCCGGCGGCGCGCTGCTCGGGCCAGGCCAGGGCCCAGAGGGCGTCAAGCCCGCCGTCGGCCGTGCGGCGTACGCCGGTGGCGATGATCTCGCCGGTGCCCAGGAGCAGCCCGGAGTCGATCTCGCCGAGCGCCTGGCGGGCGTACGGGTCGAGGAGGGCGACGGCCTCGCGGAAGTGCCGCTCCTTGCCCTGGCGGGAAGCGGCGTGGCCGTGGGTGCCGTCGCGGAGGTCGGCGAAGTGGCGCAGGAGCGCCGCGGCGTGGTCGGGGGCGCCGGTGGTCATGTGGTCTCCCGGGAGTGGACGGCGGCGTAGGCGGTGCCGAGCCGGTGACGGAAAGCGGGGTCGGTGAGGAAGGCGCCGTGCCGGCCGCCGGGGAATCGGAGGAGGCGGGTGGGGGTCCCGGCGGCGCGCAGGCGGCGGGCGTAGGCGCGCACGTCGTCGGCCACGGGATCGAGGGTGCCGACGGCGAGGACGGCGGGGGCCGCCCCGGTGAGGTCGCCGGCCTCGGCCGGGGTGCTGTAGAGCGGGGTGGGGGCGGCGGCGGCCGGATGGCGTCCGGCGCCGCCCCGGTAGTCGCGCCAGGCCGCCGCCAGCTCGGCCGGGCCGGGGAAGGCGTGGGGGCGGCGGTGATAGGAGGGGGCGCGGCAGCCGGGGTCGATCGGCGGGTAGGCCAGGACCTGCGCGGCGAGTGGCCGGTGCCGGTCGCGCCAGACGAGGGCGGCGGAGGCGGCCAGGGTGGCTCCGGCGCTGTCACCGCCGACCGCGACCGGGCCCGCGCCGCGCTCCTGGGCCCAGTCCATAGCGGCCAGCAGGTCGGTGAGGGCGGCGGGGTGGCGGTGGGCGGGGGCCAGCCGGTAGTCGACGCTGACGACGGTGGCCCCGGCGGCGCGGGCGAGATCGGCGGTGGCGGCGTGCCAGCCGGCCGCCGACCCGGCGCGCCAGCTACCGCCGTGGGCCCACACCAGCCAGCCGTGCGGGGCGTGCCCGGGCCGGTAGACCCGGGCGGGCACGTCGTGGCCGGGGCCGGGCAGGGTGACCGGCCACCAGCGGTCGCCGGTGCCGCGGGCGGGCTCCGCCGGCACGGCGCTGTTCACCGACCTGGCGCTGTTCACTGACACGGTGCCGTTCACCGGCACTGGCACGGCGCTGTTCACCGGCACGGCGTTCTCCGCTGTCATGGCGCTGTTCCCTTCGGGCGGCGGGGCGGGCGCCGGCGCCCCCGGCGTCGCCGGGGGTCCGGTACGTCCCGGGGCGGGTCACTTGACCGCCGCGCGCCTGTCACGGCGGGGGGAGAGGAAGGCCCCGGCGAGCAGCGTGCCGGCCAGGACCAGGGCGGAGTTGACCAGGACGGCGAGGCTGACACCGGACAGGACGGCGTCGGGGCCGGTGGTGCCCAGGCCGGTCATGCGGGCGGTGGCGATGGCGCTCATGATCGGGATACCCATGGTGATGCCGACCTGCTGGGTCATCGTGGCCAGGCCGGTGGCCAGCCCCTGCTCGGAGTCGGGCAGACCGGAGGTGGCGGTGACCATGAAGCCGACGATCATCAGCATGTTGCCGACGCCGCCGATGAAGGTGGCGGCCAGCAGCAGCCAGATCCAGGCGCCGGAGGTGCCCAGCGCGACCAGGGCGAGGGTGGCGGCGGCCTGGACGGCGCCGCCGGCGACGATGGTGGCGCGGTTGCCGAACCGGCCGACGGCCTTGCCGCCCAGGGTGCCGCCGATGACGGTGCCGACGCCCAGGACGCCGAAGGCGAGCCCGGTGGCCAGCGGGGAGTAGCCCAGCACCTCCTGCAGGTAGAGGGTGAGCAGGAAGACCAGCGAGGTCTCGGTGACGAAGGCGATCAGACCGGTGGTGTTGCCCCAGATCACGCTGCGGCGCTTCATGATGCGGACGGGGACGAGCGGGGCGGCCGAGCGCTTCTCGATGAACCAGAAGCCGACCAGCAGCACGGCCCCGGCGGCCAGCGCGGCCAGGGTGGCGGGGGCGGTCCAGCCGCCCTCTCCGGCCTGGGTGAGGCCGTAGACCAGGGCGAGCAGGCCGCCGGTGACGGCGATCGCGCCGGGGACGTCCAGCTTGGGGCGCTCGGCGGGGCGGGAGTCGGTGATGACGGACGGGGCGAGGGCCAGGACGAGAGCCGCGACCGGCACGTTGACGAAGAACGCCCAGCGCCATGAGAGCAGGTCGGTGAGCAAGCCGCCGAGGATGGCGCCGGCGGTGAAGCCCGCGGACATGAGCGCGCCGTTCAGGCCCAGGGCCCTCTCCCGCAGCGGCCCCTCCTTGAAGGCGGTGGTCAGCAGGGAGAGCCCGGCCGGGGTGACGGCCGCGGTGGCCAGGCCCTGCAGCACGCGCGCGGCCAGCAGCATCTCGGGCGAGGTGGCCAGGCCGCCGAGGACGGAGGCCAGGCCGAGCACGGCCATGCCGCCCAGGAACAGGCGCTTGCGGCCGAACAGGTCGGCCACCCGGCCGAACAACAGGGTGAAGCCGGCCGCGGCCAGGGCGAAGGCGGTGGCGATCCACTGCAGGTCCGACAGGGCGAATCCGAGGCCGGCGCCGACGACGGGCAGTGCCACGTTCAGGATGGAGAAGTCCACCGCGATCATGAACTGGGCTCCGAGGAGCAAGGTCAGCACCAGCTTCTGCCGCCCTGTCATGTGGGCCTTCCGCCGGTGGTCGGCCGCGGACGCCGGTCCGGCCTCCGGGGCGTGTGGAGCGTGATCGAGCACGGACATGGGAGTCCCTCCTGAAAAAGGGGAAGTTCTAACGGGGCTGTGGTTCCGTTAAGATGAGACGACCATAGCACCGGTGGGCACTTAAATGGAACTGGAGAACCGTTATGACCGTTGAAGGCGCGGAGCCGGGGACCGTACGGCCCGGCGGCAGGACGGCCCGGGTGCGGGAGGCGGTCCTGCGGGCAGCCGGGGACTGCCTCGCGGAGCGGGGCTTCGCCCATCTCGACCTCGCCGACGTCGCACGCCGCGCGGACGTCGGCAAGACGACGGTCTACCGCCGCTGGGGCACCACCACCGGCCTGGTGGCCGACCTGCTGGTGGACATGGCCGAGCAGTCGCTGCCGCGCACCGACACCGGCTCGCTCATCGGCGACCTGAAGGCCAACGCCCGCCTCGTCCAGCGCACGCTGACCGACCCGCGCCAGGGCGCCCTCTTCAAGGCCATGATCGCCGCCGCCACCTGTGACGAGCGCACGGCCGAGGCCCTGCACCGCTTCTACGAGACCCGCGTCAAGGAGTGGGCCGTCTGCGTCGAGCAGGCCGTGGCCCGCGGCGAGCTGCCCCCGGGCACCGACGCGCAGGAGGTGATCCGCGCCGTCTCCGCCCCCCTGTACTACCGGCTGCTGGCCAGCGGCGGCCCCCTCGACGAGGCGTGCGCCGACCGCGCCGCCGAGGCGGCCGCGGCCGCGGCGCGCGCCGGCGCCTACCGCGGCTGACCCCGTCGCCCGCGGGCCGGCCGCGCCTCGCGGAGGGCTGTGACCAGCGACTTCATCGATCCATGCGGGCGGTTCCGGGCGCGCGCGAAGTATTGTCCGCCTCCCGGGGTGGGAATGGCTACAGAGCCGAGACCTCACTCACAGCCCGGAGACGACAGTGAACGGATGGACGTTCGAAGGCCAGCCCGGCGCGCTGGGCGACACCACGGTGACGCTGGTCGAAGGCGGGTCCTTCTGCGTGTGCACGCGCGGCGGCGACATCGTGCAAGGAGGGGCGCAGGGCGTCTACCACGCCGACACCCGGCTGCTGTCGCGCTGGGAGCTGAGGGTGGACGACATGCCGGTGGAGGCCCTCCGGGTGCTCACGGACGAGCCGTACCACGCGACGTTCATCGGCCGGGCGGGGCCGCGGCCGGGACACGCGGAGAGCACGCTGCTGGTGATCAGGGACCGCTACGTCGGCGGGGGCCTCCGCGAGGACCTGACCCTGCGCAACCTGTCCGACGAGCCGGCCGGATGCGTGGTCGACATCCACCTCAGCTCCGACGTGGCAGACCTGTTCGAGGTGAAGGCCGGCCGGATCCGTTACGTGCCCGACGTGGAGATGACCCCCGACAGGTCGGGGCTGCTGGTCTTCTCCACCAGCCGCTCGCGCGGGGCCAGGGTGGTGGCCGACCCGGCGCCGTTCGCCGTCCCGGGCATGCTCATCTTCCGGACCGTCGTCCCCGCCCGGGGCGAATGGACCGTCAGCCTCCAGGTCAACCCGGTTCTGGAGGGGGAGGAGTCGCCCGCCTGGTTCTCCACCCGTCATCCGGTGGAGCACGCCGAACCGGCCAGGCGCCGCGCCGACTGGAGGCGCCTGAGCCCCTCCGTCAGCACCCCCGACCGGGCCCTCGCCCAGATCCTGCGCCGCTCCAGGGAGGACCTGGGGTCGCTGCGGCTGTTCGAGCCCGACCGGCCCGACGAGCCGCCGAGCATCGCCGCGGGCGCGCCGTGGTACATGACCCTGTTCGGCCGCGACTCGCTGCTGACCTCGTGGATGGCGCTCCCGCTGGACCAGTCCCTGGCGCTCGGCACCGTGCGGCGGCTGGCCCGGCTGCAGGGCAGGATCGACGACCCGCTCACCGAGGAGGAGCCCGGCAAGATCCTGCACGAGCTCCGCTTCGGCGCGCAGCCGGGCGTCACGGCGGACGGCGGCCTCGCCTACTACGGCTCGGTCGACTCCACCCCGCTGTTCGTGATGCTCCTGGGCGAGCTGCGCCGGTGGGGCGTGTACCGGGAGGCGGTCGACGAGCTGCTGCCGAGCGCCGACGCCGCCCTCGAATGGATCACCAAGTCGGCCGACCCCTTCCTGTCCTACCGCCGCAAGACCGACCACGGCCTGCTCAACCAGGGCTGGAAGGACTCCGTCGACGGCGTCAACTTCGCCGACGGTACCCTGGCCCGCCCGCCCATCGCCCTGGCCGAGGTCCAGGGATACGTCTACGCCGCCTACACCGCGCGCGCCCACTTCGCCCAGGAGGTCGGCGACCAGGCCCTCAAGCGGCACTGGAGCGACCGCGCGACGCTGCTCCGGGAGGCGTTCAACGAGCGGTTCTGGCTGCCGGACCGGGGCTACTACGCCATCGGACTCGACGCCACGGGACGTCCCATCGACAGCCTCGCCTCCAACATGGGGCACTGCCTGTGGACCGGCATCATCGACGAGGACAGGGCGGCCTCCGTCGCCGGGCACCTGCTCTCCCCGGAGATGTTCACCGGGTACGGCGTGCGCACGCTGGCCTCCACCATGGGCGCCTACAACCCGATGAGCTACCACAACGGCTCGGTCTGGCCGCACGACAACGCCGTCATCGCCGCGGGCCTGATGCGGTACGGCTTCACCGAGGAGGCACAGCGGATCGCGTTCGGCCTGCTGGACGCGGCCGAGGTCTTCGGCTGGCAGCTTCCGGAGCTGTTCTGCGGCTTCGGCCGGGACGACTTCGCCTGGCCGGTGCCCTTCCCCTCCTCCTGCTCCCCGCAGGCCTGGGCCGCCGCCACCCCCATCCAGCTCGTCCGCTGCCTGCTCCGGTTCGACCCGTGGATCCCCTACGGCCACATCTGGCTGGCCCCCGTCGGGCTGGACAACCTGCGGATCACCGGGATCCCGATCGCGGGCACCCGGATCGACGTCGAGGTCGCCGGCGGCGAGATCTCCGTCACCGGCCTGCCCGAGGGGATCACCGTGCACCGTGAACCACGCCGTCCCACGACGGCGGTCCTCCACCACGTCCCCTGACGCCCCCTCCTCAGCCCCCGACCCGCACGCCCCCGGTAGCTCGATCAGTTGAATCCGGATGCTTCTGACCGGCCGGAAGGCCGTAGGCGAGGTTGGCATGATCTCTGAGACAGGTTTTTCGGAATGGCCCGACGGGCTGCGCATCGTGATGATCGCCCCGCCGTGGTACGACGTACCGCCCCACGGTTACGGGGGCATCGAGTCGATGATCGCCGAGCTGGTCGCCGGGCTGTCCCGGCGCGGGCACGACGTCACCTTGATCGGGGCCGGCCGGCCGGGGACGTCCGCGCGTTTCCTGGCCACCTGCGACACGCCGCCCTCCGAGCGGATCGGTGAGGCGATGCCCGAGGTGCTGCACGCGGCCAGGGTGCAGTCCCTCGTCGCCGGGCTCGACGCCGACATCGTCCACGACCACTCGCTGGCGGGGCCGCTGACCGCCGACACGCGGCCCGTGCCGACCGTGGTCACCTGCCACTACGACGTGGAGGGCGAGTTCGGCGAGTATTACCGGGCGCTCGGCGAGACCGTGTCGATGGTCGGCATCTCCGCTGCCCAGCGGCGGTCCGCCCCGGACCTGAACTGGGCCGGGACCGTTCACAACGCCGTCGAGACGTCCTCCTTCCCCTTCCGGGAGGACAAGGAGGACTGGGTGCTGTGGCTCGGCCGGTTCAACGGGGACAAGGGCGCGCACCTGGCCATCGACGCGGCCCGCGCCGCCGGGCGGCGCATCCTGCTGGCCGGCAAGCTCACCGAGCAGGTGGAGCACCACTACTTCGAGGAGCAGGTCAGGCCCCGGCTCGGCGCCGACGCCGAGTACATCGGCGAGGCCGACGCCGTCGGCAAGCGCGAGCTGCTGGCGGCGGCCCGCTGCCTGCTCTTCCCGGTCCTGTGGGAGGAGCCGTTCGGCATGGTCATGATCGAGGCCATGGCCTGCGGGACGCCCGTGGTCGCGCTCGGCCGGGGGGCCGTGCCCGAGGTGGTGGTGGACGGGGTCACCGGGTTCGTCCGCGGCGACGCCGGGGAGCTGCCCGAGGCCGTCGAGGCGGCCGGCGGGCTCGATCCGCACGCCTGCCGGGCCCACGTCGCGGACCGCTTCGACGTCGAGGTGATGACGGAGGAGTACGAGAAGGTCTATCGCCGGGTGATCGCCGGCCCCGCCGGCCCCGCGGAGGAGCCCATGAGCCTGGCACTGCCCGCCAACTAGGCCGCGCCTCTATGTTGGGGTGACGGAATTTTCGGCGGAGGGACGGCCATGGGTGAGTTCGTGCGGGTGGAGACGGCCGAGGGGATCGCGACGATCAGGCTGGACCGGCCGAAGATGAACGCGCTCAACCGGCAGGTGCAGGAGGAGATCGCGGCCTGCGCCCGGCAGGTGGACGCCGACCCCGGCGTTCACGCCGTCGTCCTCTACGGCGGGGAGCGGGTCTTCGCGGCGGGCGCCGACATCAAGGAGATGGCCGACATGTCCTACGCGGACATGTCGGCGCACTCCGCGGTGCTGCAGAACTGCTTCACCGCCGTGGCGGAGATCGGCAAGCCGGTCATCGCCGCCGTGACCGGCTACGCCCTGGGCGGCGGCTGTGAGCTGGCCCTGTGCGCCGACATCCGGATCGCCGGCGAGTCGGCCAAGCTCGGCCAGCCGGAGATCCTGCTGGGCATCATCCCCGGGGCGGGCGGCACCCAGCGGCTGCCCCGCCTGGTCGGCCCCGCCAGGGCCAAGGACCTCATCTTCACCGGCCGCCACGTGCCCGCCGCCGAAGCGCTGGAGATCGGGCTGGTCGACAGGGTCGTCCCCGACGCCGACGTCTACACCGAGGCGCTGGCCTACGCCGCCAGGTTCGCCGGCGGCCCCACCCTGGCCCTGCGCGCCGCCAAGCAGGCCGTCGACCGCGGCCTGGAGGTCGACCTGGACAGCGGCCTGGAGATCGAGCGCCTGCAGTTCTCGGCCCTGTTCGCCACCGATGACGCCAAGGCCGGCATGCGCGCCTTCGCGGAGAAGTCCCAGGCCAAGTTCACCGGCCGCTGAGGCGTTCCCGGGCGGGACGGCGCGGGCGCCGGTCCGGGCGGTGCTCCCGATGTCGGCAGGACCATCCGGGTAGATCAAGCTTTGCCGGTATCGTGCCGGACTATGGTTCGGTTGGTGAAGCACGCTCTGGTGCCCGCCCGCCTACGGCGCGCGGTGCGCGGCTGGTTCGACTCCCGATACATCTCCCTGGCCGATCACCGCCAGGACATCCGGGACGCGCTCTGGGAGGTCCAGACACTGGGCCGGGAGGTGACCGCGCTGCGGGCCGAGATCGACAGGCTCCGGGCGCAGGTGGCCAGGGCCGGTGTCGAGGAGGCCCGGGCCGCCCGCTGGGACGACGCTCACCGGCTGGCCCGGGAGACCGCGGTCGCGATGGACCGGGTGCTCCAGAACGAGGTGCTGCTCTGGCAGGCCGTGGACCGCCTCCCGGGCGGCCCGCCCGCCGCGGCCGCGCCCTCCGGGGGCGCCCCGGACCGTCTCGCCGGGACCGGCGCGGACGGGTCCTCCGGGACCGGCGCGGACCGGTCCTCCGGGAGCCCCGCATGAGGGCGACCTGGGCCGCGGACGGCGGCGTCTGGCATCTCACCTTCCGGCTCGATCCCGAGGACGCCATCACCGGGTTCTGCGCCGACGGCCAGCCGCTGAAGCTGGCCACCAACTCCTTCCGGGTCGAGCTGCCGCGCGCGCCGTACGACGTCCACCCCGACCTGTCGGCCCTGGCCGCGTGGACCGTCGTCGCGCCGTGGACCCGGCGCGCGATCGTCTTCGACCGGCCGGTCTCGCCGGAGTTCGCCGCGGCGATCCGGTCGGGCTGGGGGATCGAGGCGGGGCCCGTCGGCGGGACGCCGCGCTCCGGCGGCAGACTGGCGATCTCCTACAGCGGCGGCGCCGACTCGGCGGCGGTGGCCGCGATGCTGCCCGACGCGCCGTTCGTCCACTTCCAGCGGGTCTCCCACCCGCGCGTGCCCAACCGCTGGACCCACTACCGCGCCGACGTCCTGGCCTCGCTGGCGGCGCGGACCGGCCGCGAGCTCACCGTCGTCCGTTCCGACCTGGAGTTCACGCTCGCCGAGCCCCGGCCCGGCTACCCCGAGCACCACGCGGTGGCCGCCGGGGCGCTGCTGCTGGCCGACGAGCTCGACCTGGGCGGGCTGGCCTTCGGCTACGAGCTGGGCTCGCGCTGGCTGGGCGGAGACCGCTACCTGCTCCGCTACACCCCCGACAACCCGATGTGGTCCCCGCACGGCGCCTGGGGCCGGGCCTTCGCCGCGGCGGGCGTGCACATCGTGCTCCCGGTGGGCGGGGTGAGCGAGGCCGTCACCATGCGCCTGGCCCTGGAGTCGGACCTGCGCGAGCAGGTCCGCTGGTGCCTGCGCGGGGTGGACGGTCCCTGCGGCACCTGCGGCAAGTGCCTGTACAAGGAGCTCATCCAGGCCGCCGTCGAACGCCGCCCGCTGCGCACCACCGTCACCCCGGGCCGCCCGGTCGCGCGCAAGTGGCAGGAGCCCCCGCCGTACGGCGGGCAGGAGATGATCGAGTACGGCTGCGCGCGGGTGCCCGGCGTCGAGGACACGGTCTTCGGCAGGGCCGCGGAGTTCCTGGGCGCGACCGAGGCGTCGACGTCCTGGCTGGAGCGCTGCTACCCGCCGGCGATCGAGGAGATCCCCGAGCCGTGGCGGGAGCGGGTCCGTGACTTCATCACCGGAGAGGTCGGGTTCATGAGCGACGACGAGGCACGCCGCGTCGAGACATGGGGGATGTCGTGAAGGTATACCTCTCGGTGGACATGGAAGGCGTCACGGGGCTGACGGACCCCGAGGAGATGCACGCCGGGGGCCGGGGCTACGAGCGCGGCTGCGAGCTGATGACCGGCGACGCCAACGCGGTCATCCAGGGCGCCTTCGACGCCGGGGCCGAGGCCGTGCGCGTCAACGACGCGCACGGGTCGGTCAAGAACCTCAGGATCGACCTGCTCGACGAGCGGGCCACGCTGATCCGGGGGCCCGGCAAGCCGCTGCGGATGGGACAGGGGCTCGACGCCAGCTACCGGGCGGCCTGCTTCGCCGGCTACCACGCGCGGGCCGGGGTCCAGCACGGGGTCCTCAACCACACCTGGATGGGCAAGGAGATCCAGAACGTCTACCTCAACGGCGAGGTCTGCGGCGAGACCCGGCTGGTGGCGTCGTTCGCCGGGTCGCTCGGCGTGCCGGTGGCCCTGGTGACGGGGGACGAGGCCGTCTGCGAGGAGGCCCGCGAGCTGCTCGGCGACGTCGAGACCGTCGCGGTCAAGAAGGGCGTCGACAAGTTCTCCGCCGAGCTCCTGCCGCCGGCCGTCGCCCAGGCCCGCATCCGCGAGGCCGCCGCCCGCGCGCTCAACCGGGTCGCGGACTTCCGTCCCTGCGCCCCCGAGCCCCCGTTCACCCTGGGCGTGGAGTGGAACTCCACCGCGATCGCCGCCGGATGCGCGCTCATCCCCGGCGTGAGATCGGCCGGTCCCCGCCACACCGAGTTCACCACCGGCGACTTCTCCCAGATCATGGCGTTGATGGGCATCTTCTCCATGATCGGCGGCCAGATCGCCTGCGGCAGCGGCGTCTACGGCTGACACGTCATGAGTGATTCCACTGCGATGACCCGCAGGGCGCTGCTGGTCGGTGTGGGCGCGGCCGGCGGCGCCGGGGCCATGTTCGCGGCCATGGGGGCGCTGGGCCTGGCCCCCGACGCCCAGGAGAAGGCGTTCGTCCCCCCGCAGCCCTCCGACTTCGCCCTGCGCGGCCGGGGCGCGGCGAAGGTGGTGGTCCTCGGGGCCGGGGTCGCCGGGCTGACCTGCGCCTACGAGCTGGGCAAGGCCGGATACGACTGCACGGTCCTGGAGGCCGCCGACCGGGTGGGCGGCAGGAACCTGACGCTGCGCGCCGGGGACCGGCTGACCGAGAAGGACGGCGAGACCCAGACTGCGGAGTTCGGCGAGGGGACCTACTTCAACGCCGGGCCCGGGCGGATCGCGCAGTGGATGGTCACCATGGACTACTGCCGAGAGCTGGGCGTGCCGATCGAGACGTTCGTCAACAACAACGCCTCGGCGTACGTCTACACGCGGGGCATGACCGCCCCGGCCCGGGCGCGCACCGCCCGCGCCGATCTCTACGGATACGTCGCGGAGCTGCTGGCCAAGGCGACCGACGCCGGCGCGCTGAACCGCCGCCTCACCAAGGACGACCGCGAGCGGCTGGCGGAGTTCCTGCGGCGCTTCGGCGACATCGGCCCCGACCTGACCTACCGGGGCTCCACCCGCCGCGGCTTCGAGACCTACCCCGGGGTCACCGGCGGCGTCCCGGTCGGCGCGCCGCCCTCCCTGAGCGACGTGCTCGCCGCCGGCACGGGCCGGGCGCTGACGATGGACTTCGGCTACGAGCAGGCCATGCCCATGTTCCAGCCGGTGGGAGGGATGGACGCGATCGTGACCGCCCTCGTCCGGGCGGTCGGCCGCGACCGGATCAGGACGGGCGCCCGGGTCACCGGTCTCAAGAACCTGCCCGACGGCGTCGAGGTCGCCTACCAGGGCGGCACGGTCCGCGCCGACTACTGCGTCGCCACCCTCCCGCCCCACCTGCTCGCCCGCCTCCCGCACAACCTGGGCGCCCCGATCACCGCCGCGCTCCGCACCCCCGTCCCGGTCGCCGCCGGCAAGATCGGCCTGGAGTACGGCAGGCGCTGGTGGGAGATCGACGACCGCATCTACGGCGGGATCACCGAGACCGACCTGGACATCACCCACATCTGGTACCCCTCCCACGGCTACCACTCCGGCAGCGGCCTGGTCGTCGGCTACTACAACACCGAGGAGAACGCCCACCTGTACGGCGAGCTGTCCCACCGCGACCGCCGCAGCCGCGCGCTCACCCAGGGCAAGAAGATCCACGGTGAGAAATACCGCACCGAGCTCCGCTCCAGCGTCTCGATCGCCTGGCAGCGCCAGCCGCACATCGAGGGCGGCTGGGTCTACTGGCCCTCCCACCAGGGGGCGTTCACCCTCCTGCAGCGCCCGGCCGGCCGGGTCTACTTCGCCGGCGACTGGCTCACCCATCTGATCGCCTGGCAGGCCGGGGCCATGGAGTCGGCCAGGAAGGCCGTCACCGAACTCCACGGGCGGGTCCTCCAGACCTCCTCCTGAGCCCCTCGCGCGGCCGTACAGTCTCTGGAGCGGGCAATCAGGCACGACCCTGAAGGAGACGACGATGGCGATCGGGACACTTGACTGGGTGGAGGCCGCCGCGCGGCCGGACCTGCTGGCCGAGCCGGTGGCGCGGGCGGTGGCGGGGCTCGACGGGGTCGAGGTGGCGGAGATCGATCCGGCGCTGGCGGACACGGCGGCCTTCTGCGAGCGCTACGGCGTGGGGCTTGAAGAGTCGGCCAACTGCGTCATCGTGGCGGCCAAGCGGGCCGGGGAGGTCCGCTACGCCGCCTGCCTGGTGCTCGCCACGATGAGGGCGGACGTCAACGGGGTGGTCCGGCGTCATCTGGACGCGCGGAAGATCTCGTTCGCGCCGCAGGACGACGCGGTCGGCCTGACCGGGATGGAGTACGGCGGGATCACCCCGCTGGGGCTGCCCGAGGAGTGGCCGGTGCTCGTGGACGAGGCCGTGGCGGCCCACCCGGGAGTCGTGATCGGCAGTGGCGTCCGCCACTCGAAGCTGGCGCTGCCGGGCGCCGTGCTGGCCGGTCTGAAAACGGCCGAGGTGCTCCGGCTGGCGAACTGACGCCGAAAAGAGATTGAGTGTTACCGCGCTTTGGGAAACCGTTGGAGCCCGGCAGACGTTGTTCAATCGAAGAATATGGCCTGATGGTTCATCTCATGGGCGGTGTTTAAGCCGGTATGGTTCTTCATGCCATGAATCAGGACGACCGACTGGGCCCCTACCGACTGCTCCGGCGGCTCGGTGAAGGCGGCATGGGTGTGGTCCATCTCGCGGTCGACCCCCAGGGCCGGCAGGTGGCGGTGAAGGTCCTGCGGGCGGAGGTGGCGGGCGACGACGTCGCGCGCCGCCGGCTCTCGCGCGAGGTGGAGACCATGCGGCGGGTGCGCACCGAGCACATCGCCGAGGTGCTCGACGCCGACGTGACCGGCCACCGCCCCTACATCGTGACCCGATACGTCCCGGGCCAGCCGCTGGACGAGCAGGTCAAGCAGGACGGCCCCATGGAGCTGCCCGCGCTGCTCAAGGTCGCGCACGGGGTGGCGTCGGCGCTGGCCGCCGTGCACTCCGTCGGAGTGATCCACCGTGACCTCAAGCCGGGCAACGTCCTCATCCTGGACGGCCAGCCCGTCCTCATCGACTTCGGCATCGCGCAGGCCGTGGACGCCACCCGGCTCACCCAGACCGGCATGTTCATCGGCACGCCCGGCTACCTCGCCCCGGAGATCATCGAGGGTCACGAGGCGGGTCCCGAGGTGGACGTGCACGCCTGGGCGGGCACGCTGGTCTTCGCGGCCACCGGCCAGCCGCCCTTCGGCAAGGGCACGCTGGAGATGATCTTCTACAACATCACCGCGGGCAAGGCGAACGTGGACGCCGTCCCGCAGCCGCTCCAGCCGGTGCTGCGGGCCGCGCTCCAGCGCGACCCGGCCAGGCGGCCCAGCGCCGCCGAGCTCGCCGCGCAGGTGGAGCGCCTGCTGCCCAGGGCCGCCCGGCCCCGGGTGCCCGACGAGATCACCACGCTCCCGCACCTCGACGGCTCCGGCCGCCCGGCGGGCCAGGGTACGGGCGGTCAGGGCCTCCCCACCGGGCCGGGCGTCCCGGGGGGTCAGGGCCCCGTCACCGGACCCGGCGTGCCGGGCCGCACGGGTGACCCGGGTGACGTGCCGACCCCGGCGGCCTCCCGTCCGGCGGGTCCGCCGCAGTCCACGCCGTGGCCCCCGGCGCCGCAGCCGCAGTCGCGCGAATACGTCTCGCTGCTCGGGGAGCAGCCCTACGACCCGGCCTCCACCCGCAGGGTGACGGCCGAGGAGCTGCGCCAGGCGGCGGCCCAGCAGGCCTCGCACGACCTGCCGACCGGCCTGCTCAGCTCCGAGGACATCCCCACCCGGGGGCGTTTCGACGGCGGCCGGCCCGGGGCCGACCCGGCGAGCCTGCTGGAGGCCACGGCGCCGGTGCCCGACGGGGAGATCCCGACCCAGCGGGTCCGCCCCCAGGACCTGGCCGAATACGTCCGCGGCTACACCTCGCAGCCCGGTCACCTCCAGCAGCCCGGCCCCGCCCCGCAGCCCGGCTACCCTCCGCAGCCCGGCCCAGCCCCGCAGCCGTATCCGCCGCAGCAGGCCGCCTTCGAGCAGACACCGCACGTCCGCCGGTCCGCGCCGCCGTCCTACCCCTATCCGCAGCCGTCCCAGCCGCAGCCGCCGCACCTCGGGCAGCGCCCGGGGCACACGCTGCAGCGCTCCAAGGCGTACGGCGTGGCGAGCGCGATGATGCTGATCCTCATGGTGGTCGCGGCCGTCCTCGCGCCGGTCGTCGTCGCCGCCGTGGCGATCCCGGTGGCGATCCTGCTGCGGGCCGCCGACATCGCCCAGCCCGCCCTCAACGCCCGCCGCCTGGTGGGCGCGGCCGCCGCCGACGTGTTCCGGGTGCTGGGCCAGCCGGCCGCGCTGCTGAAGTCGGCGGGCATCACCGCCGCGCTCGTCCCCTACGCGCTGATCCTCGGCCTGCCGGTGACGCTGCTGCTCACCGTGCTCGCCGTGCGGATGCCTCCGGCCAACGCGCTGAGCTGGGGCATGGCGGTCGCGCTCTGGACGGTCTGTGCCGGGCCCGGGGTGGAGGGCCCCGGCCGGCAGATGCGACGTACTCTGGCATCACTGCTGCCTTCGCGCAGCGCGGCCATGATCGTGGCCTCGATACTGGGCGCGGTGGCCGCACTCATGATCCTTGTCGCGATCGGCACCGTGGGGGACAGGGCACGGCCGGCGCAGTGGGCGCCTGTCGATGTCGGAACGGTGGTGACGGAACTGACGGATCTACGGAAGGCGGCGCGATGACGGGGGAGACGCAGGCGCCTGAGCGGTTGGGACCGTACCGCCTGCTCAGAAAGATCGGCGAAGGTGGCATGGGGGTCGTCCACCTGGGGCTCGACGAGGACGGCCGGGAGGTGGCCGTCAAGGTCCTGCACCCGCACGTGGCCGCCGACCTCAAGGCCCGCGACCGGCTCACCCGCGAGGTGGAGACCATGCGGCGGGTGCGCAGCTCGCAGGTCGCGGAGGTTCTCGACGCCGAGCTGACCGGCGCGCAGCCCTACATCGTGACCCGCTTCGCCCCGGGCCGCACGCTGGAGGAGACCGTCCTCGCCGACGGGCCGCTCCCGGCCGACGAGGTGATCAAGCTCGCCCAGGGCATGTGCGCGGCGCTCGTGGCGATCCACGCCGCCGACGTCATCCACCGCGACTTCAAGCCGTCCAACGTGATGATCGTCAACGGTGAGCCGCTGGTCATCGACTTCGGCATCGCGCACCTGGTCAACGCCACCCGGCTGACCCAGACCGGCATGTTCGTCGGCACGCCCGGCTATCTCGCACCGGAGATCATCCGGGATACCGAGATCACCCAGGCGGCCGACGTGCACGCGCTGGCCTCGACGGTCTTCTTCGGGGCGACCGGCAAGCCGCCGTTCGGCACGGGCAGCTTCGAGGTCGTCTGCTTCAACATCATGGAGGGCCGGGCCAACATCGACCTGGCCCCGGTCTGGCTGCGCGGCTGGCTCCGCCAGGCCCTGGCGGTCGACCCCGCCGACCGGCCGAGCGCGCAGGCGCTGCACCGGATGGCGCGCGCCCTCGATCCCTCGGTGACGGTCTTCCAGGAGACGCCGCCCCCCGCCCCCGCCGACGGCGGCACCCGGGTGTTCGACGCCGGCGACGGCACGAAGGTGCTCAACACCGACGGCACCAAGATGCTGGGCGGTCAGAGCGCGCCCCCCGCCGCCCCGCCGAACGGCACCCGGGCGCTGCCGCAGGACGGCACCTACGCCGACCTGCTGACGCCGGTGGAATACGCCAAGCCCGAGCGGCGCGAGCGCAGGCCGCGCTCCGAGCCGACCCGCCCCTCCGAGGCGGCCCCGCCGCCCTACGTCCCGGCCACCCCGCCGCCCTACGTCCCGGCACCGCCCTCGGCGCGGCAGCAGAGGCCCGCCCCGCCGCCCTACGCCGACCAGCGGGTCGCCGGCTATCCGCCGCCCCCGCCGACCGGTCAGGCGCAGCCGTACGCGCCGCCGGCCGTCCAGCCCCGGCCGCACACGCCGCCGCAGGAGCGCCCGCACACCGAGCCGCAGAACCGGCCGCGCTACCGCACCGGCCACCCGCTGGCCGCGGTGCTGCTGCTGACGATCCTCGTCGCGCTGGCCTGCGTGCGGCCGGTCATGGTGAGCGCGTTCGCGCTGGTCGCGGCGCTCTGCCTGCGGGTCGGCGAATACCTCTTCGGAGACCTGGCCCAGCGCCGCTCGGTGCGGGGCAACAGCGCCACCGACCCGCTGCTCCTGGTCCTCGGCACTCCATGGGCACTGATCAAGGCGCTGCTCGCGACGCTGATCACGGCCCCGCTGGCCGCGATGTTCGGCATGTGCGCGTGGGGCGGCCTGGTCTACATCGGGAAGATGGAGACCGACCCGGCCGCCGCCTACGCGGCGGGCGCGTTCGTGGCCGGGCTGTTCGTGCTGCCCGGCGGCGGCAAGCCGCGCAGGGCCGTCTCCCGTGCGCTGACCGGCGTGATCCGCAGCCCGGGGGCGGCCATGGTGACCACGATCGTCCTGGGCACGCTGGCGTTCTTCTCGGTGATGGCGGTGCTGGGGGCGGCGCCGTCCTTCGCGCCGTGGGACGAGCCGACCGACGTGGTCAAGCAGCTCACCAGGGAGTGGCAGGCCCAGGTGGCGAACGGCAAGATGGGCGTGCTCGACCTCATCGGCGGTCTGGTCAAGGACCTGATGACGAGCCTCGGTCTCGGGTTCCTCACCTTCGGAAAGTGATCCGTGCGCGATCGGCCCCGCTGATGCACGATTGAGGGGGACAGGCCGGAGGGAGTCGCATGGGAGCGCCGGACGGTGAGCGTCTAGGCCCGTACCACCTGCTGTCGACGCTCGGGGCGGGGGGCTTCGGCGAGGTCCACCTCGCCCTCGACCCCGAGGGGCGCACGGTGGCCGTCAAGATCCTGCACCCGCACGTCGCGGCCGACGCCACGGCCCTGGCCAGGCTGGCCCGCGAGGTGGAGACCATGCGGCTGGTCCAGGGGCCGCACGTCGCCGAGGTCCTGGACGCCTCGCTGGAGGGCGCCCACCCCTACCTGGTCACCCGCTACGTGCAGGGCCGCCCGCTCAGCGCGGTGGTCGCCGCGGACGGCCCGGTCGGGGGCGGCGACCTCGTACGGCTGGCACGCGGCCTGGCCGAGGCCCTGGCCGCCATTCACGCCGCCGGGGTCGTCCACCGCGACCTGAAGCCGGCCAACGTGATCCTGACCGACGGCGGGCCGGTCGTGATCGACTTCGGCATCGCCTGCGCGCTCGACTCGGCCTCGGTCACGGTCTCCGGCGCGGTCCTCGGCACCCCCGGCTACCTGGCGCCGGAGGTGCTGGAGGGCACGGGCTCGGGGGAGGAGGCCGACCTGTTCTCCTTCGGCGCCACGCTGGCCTACGCGGCCACGGGGCGGCACCCCTACGGCATGGGGCCGCCCTCGGCGGTGGGCTACCGCGTCGTCCACCACGACCCCGACCTGGAGGGCGTGCCCGGCTGGCTGGAGCCGCTGCTCCAGGAGTGCCTGCGCCGGGATCCGCCGGCCCGGCCGTCCGCCGCCGAGCTCCTGGAGCGCCTGGGCGCCGCGGGGCCGGCCGTCCACGCGGTGATCCCGCGGTCGCGCCCGCCCTCCTCGGCCGCCACGGAGGTCCATGACGCCGCCGGCGCCCGGGATCCCGGGACCCGGCAGCCCGGCAGGGCGCGGGAGTCCGTGAGGGCGCAGGAGGCCGCCAGGATGCGGGAGTCCACGGGGGCGCAGGAGGCCGTCGGGGCCCACCGGGCCACCCTGGCCCGGGAGGGCGCCGACGTCCAGGAGACCGCGCTGCACGAGGCGGGGGCGGCGGGGGGCGCGGTGCAGGAGCTCAGCACCCGGGAGTGGCGTCCGGGACGCCGGCAGGCCCCCGGCAGGCCCTCGGCCGAGGAGGCCCGCGAGCGCCGCCGGGCGGTCCTGCACCGCCGCTGGGTCATCGGCACCGGCCTGCTGGTGTCGCTGGCGGCCGCGACGGCCGGGGAGCCGCTCCCTGAGGTGTCGCTGCTGCTGCTGACCACCTACGGCCTGGCGACGCTGGTCGACGGGGGGATCGCCCTGTTCGCCCGCCGCAACCGCTCGCGGGCGGTCGTGGACCTGGCCTGCGGCGCCGGCGCCGTCGCGCTGTGGGCCGTCCTCGGCGCGTTCTTCAGCACGCTCACCCTCGCCCTGGCCCTGGGCACCGTCGTCTTCGTCCTGGTCGCGATCCTGATGGCCAGCTGAGGGCCGGGGCGGCCCGCGCTCCGGGCCGGCCCGCCCGGCGGCCGAGAGGGCCCGACGGTCACGGATCCGACACGGATCCCGCGCGCGGATTCCGGAATATAGTTCGGTATGGTGGGGGAGTCAGCCGGGCGGGCAGCCGGCCGGTCGTCTGGCGCGAGCCGTTCGACCTGGTGGTTTGCACCTAAACTACTGATGGGTAACATGATGTCGGAGGCCAGGACGGGCGAGCCCCGCCCGGCCACCCGCTGTCACGCCGCCCTCGGGCACCTGGCAGTCTTGGCACCACGTGCACGTGCCCCGCGTGTGCGTACCGAGCATCCGGCGCCAACCGCAACGACGCGGTGGCGCACGCGAACACGGGAGGTCGGCCACCGGCCATGAACATCGTCGTCTGCGTGAAGCAGGTCCCCGACACGGCGACCGAGCGCAAGCTGAGGTCCGATGACAAGACGCTCGACCGCGATGCCGCCGACGGCGTCATCAACGAGCTGTGTGAATACGCGGTCGAAGAGGCGCTGCGCCTGAAGGAGGCGCACGGCGGTGAGGTGACCGTCCTCACCATGGGTCCCGACAAGGCCAGCGACACCATCCGCAAGGCCCTGGCGATGGGCGCCGACAAGGCGGTCCACCTGGTGGACGACGCGCTGCACGGCTCGGACGCGCTGGGCACCTCCTACGCCCTGGCGCAGACGCTCAAGAAGATCGGTTTCGATCTGGTCGTGCTCGGCTCCGAGTCGACCGACGCCCGCACCGGCGTGCTCGCCGCCATGCTGGCCGAGCGCCTGGACGTGCCGCAGCTCACCTTCGCCAACAAGGTCGAGGTGGCCGGCAAGGGCACGATCACCATCCAGCGCGTCACCGACTACGGCTACGACAAGGTGGAGGCCACGCTGCCCGCCGTCGTCTCCGTGGTCGAGAAGATCAACGAGCCGCGCTACCCGTCCTTCAAGGGCATCATGGCCGCCAAGAAGAAGCCGGTCGAGAAGCTCGGCGTCGCCGACGCCGAGATCGACGCCTCCCAGGTCGGCCTCGCCAACTCCTGGAGCGAGGTCGCCGACTTCGCCGTCGCCCCGGCGCGCGCGGCCGGCACGGTCGTCAAGGACGAGGGCGACGGCGGCGCGAAGACCGCCGACTTCCTCGCGTCGAAGAAGTTCGTCTGAGAACGGGGGTTAGCTGAACATGTCTGAGATTCTCGTTCTGGTCGAGCAGGTCGAAGGTCAGGTCAAGAAGGTCACGCTGGAGCTGCTGACGCTCGCCCGCAAGCTGGGCACGCCGTCGGCCGTGTGGGCGGGGCCGGGATACTCTCCCGACGCCAAGGCCAAGCTGGCCGAATACGGCGCCGAGACGATCTACGTGGCCGACTCCGCCGAGATCGGCGACTACGTCGTCGCGCCCAAGGCGGAGCTGCTGGCCCAGCTCGTCTCCGACAAGTCCCCGGCCGCGGTGCTCGTCGCCGCGACGGCCGAGGCGAAGGAGATCGCGGGCCGGCTGGCCATCAAGATCGACTCTGGTGTGCTCACCGACGTCGTGGGCCTCCAGGACGGCCTGGTCGCCGACCAGTCGATCTTCGGTGGCGGTGTCAACGTCCAGTCGCGCGTGACCAAGGGCACCCCGATCGTCGCGGTCCGTCCCAACGCGACGCCGATCGAGGCCGCCGCCGGCGCCGGCGCCGAGGAGCAGGTCTCCGTGGCCGTCTCCGCGGCCGCCAAGGGCGCCAGGATCGTCGAGCGCGTCAAGGAGGAGAAGGGCGCCCGCCCCGAGCTCACCGAGGCCGCGATCGTGGTCTCCGGCGGCCGCGGAGTGGGCTCCGCGGAGAACTTCTCCATCATCGAGAAGCTGGCCGACTCGCTCGGCGCGGCCGTCGGCGCCTCCCGCGCCGCCACCGACGCCGGCTGGTACCCGCACCAGTTCCAGGTCGGCCAGACCGGCAAGACCGTCTCGCCGCAGCTCTACATCGCGGCGGGCATCTCCGGTGCCATCCAGCACCGGGCCGGCATGCAGACCGCCAAGACGATCGTCGCGATCAACAAGGACCCCGAGGCGCCGATCTTCGAGCTCGCCGACTTCGGCGTCGTGGGCGACCTGCACCAGGTCGTCCCGCAGCTGACCGACGAGATCGCCAAGCGCAAGTAGGCACCGCACGCGAGAACGGCGCCGCACATGTGTGCGGCGCCGTTTCCGTTTCCCGGTCGCGGACGCGTGGGTGCGAGCGCTGTCCGGGTGGCGGGTCAGGCGGCCATCGAGAGCTCGCGCTCGGAGGTCTCGGCCGGGGCGGCGGTCCTGCCGGGGCGGGGCAGGAACCGGGCGGCCAGGGCGATCAGGACACCGAGCAGGACGGCGATGGCGAGTGCGGTCCTGAGCGTCGCCACGTCCGAGAGGAAGCCGATGATCACCGGGCCGAGCAGCAGCCCCGCGTAGCCCATCGCGCCGGTCTGGGCGATGGCCGGGCCGGGGTTGTCGACCGCGGCGCCCGCCAGGGACATGGCCATCGGGGAGACCGTGGCCACCCCGACGCCCACGAACAGCATGGCGGCGATGGCGACCAGGGGCGTCGAGGCCGTGAGGACCACGGCGAAGGTGACGGCGGTGACCAGGCCGGAGGTGATGATCATGCCGCGGGCGCCGAAGCGGGCCCGAACGCGGTCGCCGGCGAGCCGGCCGAGCAGCATGCCCGCCTCCAGGATCGGGTATCCCAGCGCGGCCAGGGCCTCGGGGGCGCCGAGGACGTCGCGCAGGTAGAGCCCGTTCCAGTCGGCGACCGTGCCCTCGACCATGAACGCGCAGAACGCGATCACGCCGAGCAGGTAGACCATCGGGGGCATCCGGTGCCGGCGGGCCCGCGCCTCGCCGCCGACGGCGACGACGGGGTCGGGCAGGTAGGCGCGGCTGACGAAGGCCAGCAGGGGCAGCGAGAGCAGGGCGACCAGGGTCAGGTGGGCGGTGAAGGACAGGCCCGCCGCGATGGCCGCGGTGCCCAGCAGGCCCGCCGAGATCGCGCCCACGCACCAGCCGGCGTGCATGCCGTTCATCAGCGGGCGGCCGTAGGCGCGCTCGACCGTCGAGCCCTGTGCGTTCATCGCGACGTCCACCGCGCCGAACGCCATGCCGAAGAGCCCGGCGGCCACCAGCAGCGACGGGAACGTGGGGGCCCAGGCCAGCAGGGCCAGGGCGGCCGCGCAGAGGGGGGCGCCGACCCGCAGGATGCTCCGGCTGCCGAAGCGCGTCATCACCCCGCGCATCGACTGCATGGTGACCAGCGCTCCCAGACCCCACACGAGGAGGGTGACGCCGATCGACCCCTCGGACAGGCCGAGTTTGTCGGAGAGCGCCGGGATGCGCACGGTCATCGATCCACACATGAGGCCGGCAAGCACGAATGTGAGAACCGCCCCGGTGCGAGCGGTCCTCAGGTCGCGGGTCATGGCTCAGTCCCTTCAATGAAGTTTCAGTCGCTGAAAATTGGGCACACACAAAACGGTCGCTTCCGCAGAGCGGAAGCGACCACCAATGCGTGCGGAGAGTGATCCCGCCTAGGCGGGCAGCAGGTCCAGCAGACGCCGTTTCAACTCGGCGTAGTGGTCGTCGTCGTAGAGGTCGGGGTCGTGGCTGGCCACGTCCCACAGACCCTCGCAGGCCAGGCGCACGATCTGCGCGGCGGCGGGGTCGGGCTCGGTGGCGAGCCCCTCGCGGTGCCAGCGGGCCATCGCCAGTCGCAGGGGGGCGAGCAGATAGAGGTTGCCGGAGGCGCCGGTGACCACTGCCCAGCGTCGCAGCCTGCCGCTCTGCACGGCGGCGAACGTGGCTGCCAGATAGTTCTTGGTGTAGGTGTCGTGGCCCTGGGCGGCGATGAGCTGGTCGAAGTCTTCGATCAGCCGCTCGACCATGCCTTTGATCAGGGCTTCTTTGGTGGCGAAGTGATAGAGCAGGCCGCCCTTGCTGCATCCGGCGCGCTCGGCGACGGCTGCCAGGGTGAGCGCCTGAGAGCCCTGGTCGCAGAGCAGATCCTCTGCCGCGTCCAACAGCTCTTCCCGTCTCATGCAAGCTACTGTACCGTCTGGACGGTTCAGTGGTCAAACCCGGGATGGCGCGCCTCAGGAGCGCGGATACGCTTGGAAGGCAATAGAGGGCTGGGGAGGGGAGTGCGGCCGTGGAGTCCGCCTATCTCGATCACGCGGCGACCACGCCGATGCTTCCCGAGGCGATCGAGGCGATGACCGCCCAACTCGGCCGGGTCGGCAACGCGTCGTCGCTGCACGCGGCGGGCCGCCGCACCCGCCGGGTCGTGGAGGAGGCGCGCGAGACCATCGCCGACGCGCTCGGCGCCCGGCCCAGCGAGGTGGTCTTCACCTCCGGCGGCACCGAGGCCGACAACCTGGCCATCAAGGGCCTCTACTGGGCACGCCGGGCCAACGGGGCGAGCCGGATCCTGATCAGCGCGGTGGAGCACCACGGCGCGCTGGACCCCGCGCACTGGCTGGGCGACCGTCAGGGCGCGACCGTCGAGCTGCTGGAGGTCGACGAGTTCGGCCGGGTGCACCCGCAGACCCTCCGCGCCGCCATCGAACGCGACCCCGACAGCGTCGCCCTGGTCAGCGTGATGTGGGCGAACAACGAGGTCGGCACCGTCCAGCCGGTCCGGGTGCTCGCCGGGATCGCCCGCGACCACGGCATCCCCTTCCACACCGACGCCGTGCAGGCCGTCGGCCAGCTCCCGGTCGCGTTCGCCGACTCCGGCGTCGACGCGCTGACGATCTCCGGCCACAAGGTCGGCGGGCCGATGGGCGTCGGCGCGCTGCTGCTGGCCCGGGGCGTGGATCCGGTCCCGGTGCTGCACGGCGGCGGTCAGGAGCGCGACGTGCGCTCGGGCACGCTCGACGCCCCCTCGGTGGCCGGGTTCGCCGCGGCGGTGCAGACCTCGGTGGCCCGTCAGGCCGAGACGTCGGCGCGGCTGGCCGGCCTGCGCGACGACCTGATCCGCAGGGTCCGCCAGGCCGTGCCCGACGTGATCCTCAACGGCGATCCGGTGAACCGGCTGCCCGGCAACGCGCACTTCTCCTTCCCCGGCTGCGAGGGCGACGCGCTGCTCATGCTCCTGGACGCCAAGGGCGTCGAGTGCTCCACCGGCTCGGCGTGCTCGGCGGGGGTGGCCCAGCCCTCCCACGTCCTGCTCGCCATGGGCGCAGACGCGGTCCGGGCGCGGGGCTCGCTCCGCTTCTCCCTCGGTCACACCTCGACCGAGGCCGACGTGGACCGGCTGGCCGCCGTCATCGGCCTGGTCGTCGAGCGCGCCCGCCGCGCGGGTCTGAGCTGACAGTCGCGGCCGCGGGCGCACGCCGTCCGCGGCCGTGTCCGGGGCGTGCCGGGGCGTGCGGGGGATCAGGTCAGGAAGGGCGAGACCGCGGTCCATCCGGGGTCGCCGACCACGTCGACCCGGGGCCGGCCCTCCTCCCAGCTCACGATCAGCTCCTTGGCGTGGATGGCCGCCTCGCCCACGGGGTCGGCGTAGACGTGCAGCACCCGCTGGCCCTCGGCGCTCATGTGCGCGGCGAACACGGCGCTGCCGTGCAGCCTGCTGATCCGGCCGGCGAGGCGCTCCTCGAAGTCGCGCAGGGCCTCCAGGGACCGCCCGACGGGCAGCCCGTCGGCATCGCGGTGCAGGTAGGGCAGGGTGATCGCGATGTGCTGGTCGAACAGGGGATAGTCGACCGGGCGGAGCGGATAGCGGGCGGTGGCGATCAGGCGGGCCCCGGTGGCGGTCTCCCCCTCCAGGAGCGCCCACTGCTCGTCCTGGAAGCCGGAGGCCAGGTCGGAGACCACGCTGGGCAGGTGCACGGCGGGCACCGCGTCGATCGGCGGGAAACCGGCGGCGGAGATGTCGCCGACCCAGCGGGCCACGTCGTCCTCGCCGAGCAGCCAGTCGAGGGCGAGCAGGGCGGCCTCGGTCCTGGTGTCGTCGTCGAGGATGTCGAAGATCGGGTGGTGGGCGACCACGTCGACGCGGGGGGCGCCCAGGGGGGCCCGCAGGCCGAGCACGAGCTTGTCCAGCGCGAACTCGTAGCCGCCCACGTCGAGCGTGAGGTCCATGGCGTGCGGGTTGGCCTGCCGGGACGGGTGGAACTCCCACAGGGCGTCGGCGGCGGGCGCGGCCGCGGCCCAGCGGTGCGCGGTGGGGCGCAGCTCCGGATCCCCGGCGGAGGTGACCACGAGCGCCTGCTCGGAGCCGAGCCCGGGGGTGATCTCCCACACCAGGGAGGGGTGGACGACCTGGACGGCCGGCCCGATCCACTCGGCCAGCCGGTCGGCCTCGCCCGCGGCGACCATCGCGTCGAGCTCCGGCCTCGCCTCGGCCCACCACGTCCAGAACTCACCGATGCCGTCGGCCGGATCGGAGGTGAATTCGCTCTTGCGCCCGAACAGTCGCATGACCCCGGATTCTCCCAGCACGACGGGGTGCACGCCAACGCGGGTACGCTCAGGGTGTTATGAGACTTCGTGTGCTTGCCGCCATGTCCGGCGGCGTCGACTCCGCCGTGGCGGCCGCCCGCATCGCCGAGGCAGGCCATGACGTCACCGGCGTGCACCTGGCGCTCTCGGCCAACCCGCAGTCGTATCGGACCGGCGCCCGGGGGTGCTGCACGATCGAGGACTCGCGAGACGCCCGCAGGGCCGCCGACGTGATCGGCATCCCCTTCTACATCTGGGACATGGCCGAGCGCTTCCACCGCGACGTGGTCGAGGACTTCGTCAGCGAATACGCCGCCGGCCGCACGCCCAACCCCTGCCTGCGCTGCAACGAGAAGATCAAGTTCGAGGCGGTCCTCGACCGGGCCCTCGCGCTGGGCTTCGACGCGGTGGCCACCGGCCACCACGCGCGGATCGTCGACGGCGTGCTGAGCCGCAGCCCCGACGAGGGCAAGGACCAGTCCTACGTGCTCGGCGTGCTCACCAGGGAGCAGCTCAAGCACGCGATCTTCCCGCTGGGCGACTCGACCAAGGCACAGGTCCGCGAGGAGGCCGCGCGGCGCGGCCTCATGGTGGCCGACAAGCCCGACAGCCACGACATCTGTTTCATCGCCGACGGCGACACCCGGGGCTTCCTCGCCGACCGCCTCGGCGCGGCGCAGGGCCCGATCGTCGACGAGTCCGGCTCGGTCGTCGGCAGGCACGAGGGCGCGTACGGCTTCACCGTCGGCCAGCGCAAGGGCCTGCACATCGACCGCCCGGCCGCCGACGGCCGCCCCCGTTACGTGCTGTCGATCGAGCCGGTCTCCAACACCGTCACAGTCGGTCCCCGCTCGGCCCTGGAGGTCACGGAGATCGTGGCCACCCGGCCGGTCTGGAACGGCCCGGTGGCCGAGCCGCGCGAGCCGCTGGCCTGCACGGTCCAGCTCCGCGCCCACGGCGAGGTGTACGGCTGCCGCGCCCAGGTCTCCGGTGCGGAGGTCCACATCACGCTGGAGGCGCCCGCCACCGGTGTCGCCGCCGGTCAGGCGGCGGTCCTCTACCTGGGAGACACCGTGATCGGGTCGGCCACGATCGCCTCCGCGATCTGACCGGGCCCGGATCCGCGAGGCGGTCGATCCGGGACGCCGGCACGGTACGGGCGGCCCGGGCGGCCACGACCGCTAGGGCAGCGTGACCGACTCACCCGGCTTCAGGCGGCGGATCTCGGCCTTCTGCCGGTCCGCCTCCAGGCCCAGCCACGAGTCGATCAGGCCGAGACCGGTGTCGTTGAGCAGCCCGTCGTGGGTGGAGAAGGCCCTGGCCGGGCGGATCTGGCGCAGGTATTCCACCATCTCCGCCGCCCTCATCCACGGCGCGTTGGTCGGCACCATGAGGGTGGGGACCTCGACCCCGGGCGGGGTGAAGGCGTCACCCGGGTAGAAGACCTCCTCCTCCACCAGGAACCCGACATTGCGCACGGTGGGCATGTCCGGATGGTTGGGGGCGTGCCACTCGCCGACGACCCGCACCGCGAAGCCCGCCGTGTCGAAGGTGTCGCCGTGCCGTACGACCTGGATCTTCGCCGGGACGTCGGTGAGCGTGGCGGCCACGCCCTCGTTGGTCCAGATCTCCAACGCCGGGTTGGCCTCGGCGGCCCGGCGCAGCCGGGCGGCCTCCACGTGGTCGAAGTGCTCGTGGGTGATGAGAACGGTATGCGCCCCCTCCAGCGCGGACTCCTCGCTGAAGGATCCCGGGTCGATCACCAGGATCGAGTCGCCCTTCTCCAGGCGGACGCACGCGTGTCCATACTTCGTGAGCTTCATCGACTCAGCCTAACGGGGGCATGGCGGCCGGGGCCGCCCGGCCTCAGTAGGGCTTGTAGCCGCCGCCGCGCTCGATGGAGGCGATGCCGGGATGCCCGCCGAGAGATCCGTAACGGCCGTAGGTGTACAGGACTCCGGCGATGATGTTGTCGACAGGGTCCTTGATCACCTTGTGGCCCTCGGGGCTCCAGGCGGCGAACGTGGGCGGGATCGTCTGCATCAGGCCCTGGGACGGGACGCCGTTCCTGGCGTTGATGTCCCAGTTGTTCTGCGCGTTGGGGTTGCCGCCGGACTCGTGGAAGATGATCGTCCAGATCCGCTCGATGTCCTTCGGGTCGTTGGGATCCAGGTCCTTGACCTTCTCCAGGAGACCCTTCCTGGACAGGAAGCCGTCGATCTTTCCCGACCTGATGATCGTGAGCGCCTCCTTGATCCACTCCACGAGCTTCTCCTTCGGCGCGGGGACGGTCCCGCCCGGCGACGTGCCGCCGGAGCCGATCACGCCGGACGTGTCCCCGCCGGAGCCACCGCTTCCGCCCGATCCGCTCCCGCCCGAGCCGCCGTTCGCGCCGGCGAGCGTCGTCCGGCTCGGGTCGTCCAGCGGGGTCTTCTTCCAGTCGAGGGTGCGGCCGTCTCCTGGCGTGAACTTCTCGTCACCGGCCACCGGGATGTCGGAGAAGGTGATCGCCCGGTTGTCCATGTGCTTCTTCAGGTCGGCCACCGCCTTGGTGACGGCGCCGTCGGCGTTGTTGAGATGGACCCGGGCATCGGCTTCGGCCTTGTCGACCGTCGGCTTGATCCCGGCGGTGCGTTGCTGCTCCGTCTGGTTGGGATTGTTGGTGCAGTAGGTGTTCCAGTCGGTCACGAGCTTGTTGATGATGCCGTTCACCTCGGTCTCGGCGGTGCCGAGGGCGTCGGCGGCGGTGTCGAGGGCGCCCGCGCAGTCCGCCAGGGCGAGGTGCATCGCGTCACCGGCCTTGCCGTACTTGCGCATGTGGTTGTCGAACGCCTCCGCCGAAGCGCCCTGCCAGGCCCGGTCCACGCCGTTCACCGTGCGGATGAGCGTGATGGTGTGCTCGCTCACCTTGCCCGCCGTGGTCCGCCACCGGGTGGCGATCGCCTTGATCGATTCCCGGTTGCCGTTGACCTTCATGGCGATGTTGAGCAGTTCCGAGCTGCCCGGGACGACGGGGGTCAGCGGTTGCCGGTCACCGTCCCGGTCGGTCAGCGGTTGCCTGTCGCCGTCCCTGTCGGTCATCGGCGGCCCCCCGGAGGCTCGTCGGCGGTGCGGAGATTGGTGTCCACTTCCTGTAGGGCGTCCCTGACGGAACGGAGCCGCGTCGCGGCCCAGCCGAGCTCGCTGTCGATCTCGTTCTCGATGCCGTCGATGGCCCGCGCCAGGTTTATGGAGTCGGTCAGCCCTCCGAGGATGAGCGAGTTGGTCGAGCCGGCGGGATTGGGATAGCCCCCGGCGAGGCCGTCGAAGTCCACCGCCCGGTTGTTCGCCGCCGTGCGGCACGTCTCAAGTGCCTCGAAGTGAACGTCAACACCTGCCACGCAGCCGACCCCCTCCAGCGCTGACACACGGTCGATGAGCGTTGATCATAGTGGATAGCGGCCCGTCTGGGGGGATTTGTTCCGTCTGTCGCCGGTCCGGCGGGGATGCCGCGTAAGGTTCCGTCCGGCGCCTCGGAAACGACCTCCGGGCGTCAGGGTCCATCCGCCGTCCCTCCGCGCCGTTGACGTCGCGCCCATCCCGGCGGCATTTCTGAATGCCATGTCTCGCCGCATTAAATGCGCTGTTCGCTGTCGAAACGGATATCGCCACGGTTGCGGCGGAAGTAAGTCTCGGGGCCGTGTTTGCACTGGCCGGAAGCCTGATAAGGCGTCCTTCAATCGGTGGCACGCCGGGCGTGGCGATCTTGCGTCGCGCATATGCGTCGCTACTTTATGCATGCGTCTCATCGATGCGCGGAAACTGATTCCCCATTTCGCCGGAAGAAGGACATGCACAGCATCCGCATATCTGGCCTCATCGTCATGCTCACCTCGGCACTGGCGGTGACCACTGTCTGCGCCCTCACCCCCGCGGCCGTCGCGGCGGCGGCCGCCGCGCCCTCCCGCACCGCCGTCCAGCCGGATCCGCCGCAGGAGCCGGCGGAGGAGCCCTGCCCCGGCGGGGAGCCGAAGCCGTGCGGCGCACCGAAGGAGGAACGGGACAGCGTCGACTCCGGCCGCCAGGACGCCAAGAAGGACGTCGCCGCGGCCAAGGAGGACATCGCCGCGGCCAAGGAGAAGGTCGGGCAGTGCCCTCCCGGGTCGAAGCAGTGCATGGAGAGCCTCATCGGCGACGGCGCCCAGCAGCAGAAGGGCATCGACGACACCCGGCGGACGCTGGACGACTTCCGGCCCGCGCCGTCGGACAACGCCGCGTCGGTCATCGACGCGACATGTGACGCGTTCGGCGCGGATCTGCCCGCCGTGTTCAAGACTTCCGAGTATTTCTCCCAGCTGACCGGTGTCTGCGAGCTGATGAACCCGTGATCGCCATGAACTCCCGTATCCGCAGGATGTCACTGCTGTCCGCCGCCACCCTGGTCACGCTCACGCCGGTGGCCGCGTCCGCCGGACCCCAGCCCGGCGTGCCCGTCGCGCGGGCGTTCGACGGCGACAGGCCGCTGCCGTCGACGGGCCGGGCGGTCGAGCAGTGCGCCGCCGACCCCGGCAACTGCCGCTTCCGGATCGACCCGGGCGCGTCCCGCGAGTACTACAGCGCCGTCAAGTCGCTCGGCAACGCGGTCATCAACTGCACCGACGACCCGATCACGGTGGAGCGCCAGGTCACCCTGCGCACCGGCAGCACCGACAACCTCGGCGGCGAGATCACCGGCTCCATCACGGTGGAGGGACAGGTCAACGCCTCCGGCGAGGTCTCCGCCCAGGTGACCGGGGAGGGCAGCGGGACCTTCACCACGCCGAACACGAAGGAGGGCCCCTACGCCACGCTCGGGGCCAAGGGCGGCGCCACCGGCAGCGGCAAGCTGGCGGGCTCGCTCGGCGCCAAGGGGGCCTTCGAGGGCGCCTTCAAGCTCCACTACCAGCGCAGCTGGACCACCGAGAACACCGAGTCCACCAGCTACACCACCACCGTCCGCTCCGGCGACGCCCTGGTGTTCGGGGCCAGCTCCGCCATGCAGCGGGTAGCCGGGAAGATCACCGCCGGCAGCGGTCTGGAGGTGCGCGACGTCGTCGTCGACGGCCCCTCCACCGTCAACACCAGCACCTTCGTCGCCGACACCTTCACCGTGCCCGGCAACACCTGCGAGCGGCTGCGCCCGGCGGGCAGGACCGCCGTGGACGACACCACCAACCGCCCCACCCGTATGGCCGACCTCTCGACGGTCCTGCCCGCGCTGCCGCGGGGCGCACGGCTGAAGGAGCACACCGTGCTCGCCTTCGAGCGTTCCTGACCGTCCCGCCAGAGCACCCCTTCCGTGGAGATCATCATGAGAACACCGCACACTCGCGTCTGGGCCGGCGCGGTCCGGGCCACCGTCGTCACCGGTGCCCTGTGCCTGGGCCTGCCCGCGGTCGCGCAGCCCTCGCACGCCGCCCGGCTCGACAGCAGGCAGGTCGCCGTCATCAACGGAGACTTCGCACTGCCCGCCTTCGCCGGCACCGGCCCGGACTGGGCGGCGGTCCAGGGCTGGTCCGTGGGCTCGACCTACGGATCCGGCACCGCGTACGGTGTCGGGCGCTACTCCGGCGCGGCCGCCGGGCACCCGAGCGGCAAGGCGGCCGTCATACTCCGCTTCCCGACGGCCGCGACCTACTCCTTCAAGCAGCGGCTGCGCGGCGTGCGCGCCGGCGCCCAGGTCACCGTCACCTTCGACGACAGTCCGGGCGTCGCCACCGCCTGCACTCCGGCGTCCGTCGCCTCGGGCCAGTCCTACACCGTCGAGGGCTCCGGCGGTCAGGTCGACAACCGGACCACCGCCCCCGACCCGGACAAGAAGACCAACACCCTCGGCAAGGGCGTCTGGCGCACCGGGCAGACCTACACCTTCACCGCCGGCGAGCACGAGCCGCTGCTCACCTTCACCTCCCAGGTGCCCGCCGCCGACAACGCCAACGGATACTGCGGCCCCATGATCGCCGACGTGCGGGCGGTCCAGGTCCCGCCCCCGGTGGACAAGTCCACCCCGAAGACCGCCCTGCCGGCCTCCCAGGCCTTCTACGGCAATGACCGCAGGACGGTGGCCGAGGCGGTGAACCACTGCGCCGGCGCGCCGAACAGATGCGCCTTCACCCCGGAGGAGGCCTACTCCTACGCCTACTACGAGCCCGCGAAGGTCAACGGCGACACCTACATCAACTGCACCCGCAACGCCCTCACCCGCAACCGCCCCGTCACCTTCGCCGGACGCTCCTACGGTGACCTGCCCGCCAACGCCGGGCTGCCCGGGGGTGCGGCCGGGACCCCGGTCAGCAACATGTCCCAGCAGTTCACCGCCGGCACCGGGACCAGCCCCAACTGGAACACCGCCATCACCCACAACGTCACCGAGATCGTCCAGCCCTCGGAGGCGTCCTGGATCGAGACCCAGGCCGGCCGCCGGCGCACCGAGGGCTGGTTCACCTCCACCCCGGCGCCCGCCGACCCGCACACCGAGTGGCGCCTGTACACCGTCCTCGACCACCCCTCCGTCGAGCTGTCCGACCGGGTCTACCAGCGCACCGGCCCGATGACCGCGTCCGAGAAGCAGCGCTGCCAGTCCGACCGTCCCAGCGCCACCACGCCCGTCGGCGCCGGCGCCCCCGCGGGCGGCGAGCGCACGCCCTGACCGGCCGCCCATCCGGGACGGTCTCGCCACGGGCCGGGCGGCCGTGGACGACCGGTTCCCCGGCCCCGGGTCACGACCGCCGCGGCGGGACCTGAGGCCGGCCCTCGCAGCCCGCGCCCGCACGCCCCCGCGGGCGCGGGCTGCCCGCCGCCCTTACCGCGCCTCGCCTTCCGGCTCCTGCGCCTCGCCTTCCGGCTCCTGCGGCGCATCCGGCGGCAGGGGCTCATCCGGCGGCAGGTACGCGGTCTGGGTGAGCCGGGAGCCGAACTTCCTGTCGACGTAGTAGCCCCGGCCCGGTGGGAGCGGATGCGGCCGCACGTTGCCGAACAGGAAGCCCTCGTCCTTGTTGCCGGACAGGATCACCGCGGGGCTGGCCATGTCCTTCATCCGCTGGATGAGCGGGTCGTACATCGCCCGGCCGACGCCGCCCATCGCCCGCGACATGATCAGGTGCAGCCCGATGTCACGGGCCTGCGGCAGCAGGTCCGCCAGCGGCAGCAGCGGGTTCGCCGAGGTCGCGACCAGGTCGTAGTCGTCGACGACGATGTACAGGTCCGCCCCCTGCCACCAGCTTCTCGTCCGGAGCTGCTCGGGGGTGAGGTCGGCCGGGGGCAGCCGGTTGAGCAGCGCGGCGCGCACGTCGTTGATCAGCCCCGTCGCCGCCGCGCTGGAGGCGGCGTAGCCGATGCGGTGCTCGGTGACGGCGGAGTCCAGCAGCGCCCGCCGGTAGTCGATCACGATCATCCTGGCCTCGTACGGCGTGCGCCGGGCGACCAGGCCCTCGGTGATCAGGCGGAGCAGGTTGGACTTCCCGCTCTCGGTGTCGCCCACCACGATGAAGTGCGGGTCGGTGTCGAAGTCGATCATGACGGGCGCCAGGGTGGCCTCGTCGATGCCGATTGGGATCCGGCCCGGCCCCGTCTGCTCCGGGTCGGGCAGCGTCTCGGCCGGCAGCACCGGCGGCAGCAGCCGCACGCCGGGGGCGGGGGGACCCTGCCAGGCGTCCCTGACCGCGTGGACGAGCGCGCGCACGCCGACGGACAGGTCCTCGGCCTTCTGGACGCCGTCGATCCTGGGGAGCGCGGACAGGAAGTGCAGCCCCTCCCTGGTGAGCCCGCGGCCCGGGACCCCCTCGGGCACGGCCAGCGCCGACTTGCGGTTGACCTCGGACTCGTAGGCGTCACCGAGCTTGAGCTCCACCCGGGTGCCGAACAGGTCCCGGATGCCCGCCCGGAACTCCGACCACTTGTTGGTGGAGGCGACGACGTGGATGCCGTAACCGAGGCCACGGCCGGCCAGGTCGGTGATGACGGGTTCGAGCGACTCGAAGTCCTGCCGGACGGTCAGCCAGCCGTCGATCACCAGGAAGACGTCCCCGAACTTGTCTCCCTCGATCGTCCCGTCGGCGACCTGGCGCCGGTAGGTGAGGATCGAGTCGATCCCCTGCTCGGTGAAGTCGCGTTCCCGCTGTTCGAGGAGGGCGGAGATCTCGGCGACCGTGCGGCGGACGCGGTCGCCGTCGAGACGGCTGGCGACCCCGCCCACGTGGGGCAGCCCCTCCAGCGAGACGAGCGAGCCGCCGCCGAAGTCCAGGCAGTAGAACTGCACCTCGCGCGGGGTGTGCATGAGCGCCATGCTGGTGATCAGCGTGCGCAGCACCGTGCTTTTGCCGCTCTGCGTGCCTCCGGCGACGCCGACGTGGCCGGCCGCCCCCGACATGTCCAGCCAGAACGGGTCGCTGCGCTGCTCGAACGGCTTGTCGATGAGGCCCACGACGGCGTGGAGCTGGCCCCGGCCGCCCCACCCGGTCGTGCTGAGCCCGAACTCCGGCGTGGCCGACAGCGGCGGGAGCAGGTGGGCGAGGGTCGGGGGCTCGCCCAGCGGGGGCAGCCAGATCCGGTGGGCGGGCGGTCCCTGGCCGTTCAGCCTCTCCACCACGATGTCGAGCAGGCTGACCGAGCCCCTCTCGGGGGGCGCGTCCGCCGACGTCAGCTCCTTCTTGGGCTCCTCCACGACGGGGACCGGGGCGAAGTCCGGGCCGTACTCCACCACCTGCCGCAGCGGCCCCTGCCCGTCCGGCACCGCCGCGTTACGGGGGTCCACCTGGTAGGACCCGGACACGTAGGCGGCCTTGAACCGGGTCATCCCGGTGGTGTCGAACTTGAGATAGCCGTTGCCGGGGGCGGAGGGCAGCTCGTAGGCGTCGGCGACGCCGAGCACGACCCGGCTCTCCATCGCCGAGAAGGTGCGCAGGCCGACCCGGTAGGACAGGTGGGTGTCCAGGCCGCGCAGCCGTCCCTCCTCCAGCCGCTGGGAGGCCAGCAGGAGGTGGACGCCGAGGGATCGGCCGAGCCGGCCGATCATCACGAACAACTCGATGAACTCGGGTTTGGCCGACAGCAGCTCGCTGAACTCGTCGATCACGACGAACAGCGTGGGCATCGGCTTGAGGTCGACGCCCTGCTCGCGGGCGCGTTCGTAGTCGCGCAGGGAGGCGTAGTTGCCGGCGGCGCGCAACAGCTCCTGGCGGCGGACCATCTCCCCGTGCAGGGCGTCGTACATGCGGTCGACGAGAGGCAGCTCGTCTTCGAGGTTGGTGATGACCGCCGAGACGTGGGAGAGGGTGTCGAGGCCCAGGAAGGTGGCGCCGCCCTTGAAGTCGACCAGGACGAAGTTCAGGATCTCCGACGAGTGGGTGATCGCCAGACCGAGCACCAGGGTCCGCAGCAGCTCGCTCTTGCCCGACCCGGTGGCGCCGATGACCAGGCCGTGCGGCCCCATGCCGCCCTGCGCCGACTCCTTGATGTCGAGTTCGACCAGGCGCCCGTCCACGCCGAGCCCGATCGGCACCCGCAGCCGGTTGCGCCCGGCCCTGGGCCGCCACGCCAGCGCCGCGTCGAGGCGGGTCGGGTCGCCGACGCCGAGCAGGTCGGTCAGGGAGGTGTTCATCGAGAGCACGTCCTGCGTCTCCCCGCCCTTGGCGGTCGACACGCGCAGCGGGGCGAGCTGGCGGGCCAGCCCCTCGGCCCGCAGGAAGTCCAGCCGGTCGGGGTCGCCGAGGCGGGTCGAGGTCTCCTTGCCGGCGTGGTCGATCTTCACCATGAAGAAGCCGTCCTCCTGGATGTCCAGCCGGAGGGTGTTCTTCTCCTCGATCGGTCCCGCCGACCCGGACAGGTCGATCACGGTGACGCCCTGGATGGCGTCGGTGCCGAGCTGGGAGTCGTGCGGCACGTGGCCGCCGTCGATGATCAGCACGTGGTACGGCAGGGCGTCGGAGGAGGCGCCGGGCCTGAACCGCGCGCGCTCCTTCAGCTCCGGGCCGAGCAGCCGGTCGAGCTCGCCGAGGTTCTCCGCCATCAGCCGCACCTGGCCGGCGGCGTCGGTCTCCTCCGGGTGCAGCGCGTGGGGCAGCCACTTGACCCAGTCCCACTGGGTCATCCACTCCTTGCTCGCGCACACCATGATCCGCATGTCGTCGGGGGAGTGGAACACGGTCATCTGGGCGATCATCGCCCGCACGAGCTCGCGCACGGCGACCGGGTCGCCGGTCAGGCTGATCCGGGCGAAGGAGTGCAGGGCCACGGCCACCGGCAGCTCGGCGACCGTCGAGTGCGCCCGGACGAACCTGCGCAGCGCGCCGGCCGACAGGGCGTCCAGGTCCTCGACCGGCTTGGAGTCGGGCGGGATCAGCTGGACGGCGAGCTTCTGCACACCCGTGCCGAGCCGTACCGTGCCGAAGTCGTCGTCGCGGGGCCGCCGCTCCCACAGGCGCTGGCTCATCGCCACCCACCACAGCGAGTCGGGGGCGGGGCCGCTCCATTCGAGGGCCTCGCGCTGCTGCGTGGCCGCCCGCCGTACCTTCTTGCGGACCTGGGAGAGATAGCGGAAGTAGTCGCGGCGCAGGCCGTTGAGCCGCTGCTTGCGCTCACCGGACTGGCGGCCGATCTGGCCCAGCGTCATGCCCATCATGGATATGGCGAACAGGCCGCTCGCCACGTACATGATCGGGTTGGAGTTGCCGCCGGCGGTGAACATCAGGCCCATCGCGGCGCCGCCGGCGACCATCGGCAGATAGGTGAGCACCGCGGTGAACCCCTGGGACTGGACCTCGGGGATCTCCGGCGGAGACTCGAGCAGGATCTCGCCCCGCGGCGGCTTGGGCGGTGGCCGGCGCTCCGGGCGCCGTACGATGACGATGCTCACCCTGGAATCGCCCCCCTGATCGTTTGCGGTCCTTTCCTACCAGAAAACGTTTATGTGCGGCTGTCGCGCATGATCCCCGTTCTCCCCGATACCGTATCCGTGGATGTCCACGATGTCCGTGATGCCTGTGGTGAGAGGGAGTACGACTGTGAGGTCGCTGGCTCAACCGCCCGCTCAGGGGCCGATGCTGCAGAGCGCGCTGGCGCAGTTCGCCCCGCCGCTGCCGACCCTGTGCCACGTCACGATCGTGGCCCCCCGCAGGAAGGTCGACCTGGCGCTGCCCGCCGACATCCCGCTGCCCCACGTGCTGCCGAGCCTGCTGCGCGCGGTCGACGAGGTGGGCGGCGACTCGGCGGCGGCCCCCGGATGGGTGCTCCAGCGGCTCGGCGGCCCCCCGCTCGACATCGGCCAGAGCCTCGGCGCCCTGGGCGTGCTCGACGGCGAGGTGCTCTACCTCAGGCCGCGCGAGGCCGTGCTGCCCCCCGCCATGTTCGACGACGTGGCCGACGTGGTCGCCACCGGCGTCACGGAGGGGAACGGGAAGTGGACCGACCGGCACACCCGTCTGGTGGGGGTGGGGGTCGCGACCGCGGTCCTGGTCGCCGGTTCGGCGGCCCTGGCGCTGACGGGGCCGCCGTGGACGGTCTCCGCGGTGCTCGCCGGGGTGTTCGCGTTCCTGCTGATCGTCGCGGGCACCGCGCTGTCCCGGGCCGTGGGCGACTCGTCCGCGGGCGCGCTGATCGGCTACGCGGCCCTGCCGTACGGCTTCTTCGCCGGGCTCATGGCGCCGGCGGGCGCCGGGGGCGCGTTCGGCTTCGGCGCGCCGAACATGCTCGCCGCCTTCGCCACCGTCGGCCTCGTGGCCACCATCGGCGTGATCGCGATCGCCGACGGCGTGCCGGGCTTCCTCGGCACCGCGATCGCCTCGATGGCCGGATCGCTGAGCGCCGCCGTCGTGATGATCTCCGATGCCTCGGCCGCGGGAGTCGCCGCGGTCACCCTCGCGATCCTGCTGGCCTTCAGCCCGCTGATCCCGATGCTGTCCTTCCGGCTGGCCCGCCTGCCGATGCCCACGATGCCGACCAGCGCCGACGAGCTGCGCAACGACAACCAGCAGATCGACGGGGCCTCCATCCGGGAGCGCACCGTCCACGCGCAGCGCTACGCGACCGGGCTGGTCGCCGGGGTCGGCATGGTGGCGCTGGTCGCCCTGCTGTATCTCGCGATGGCCGACGGCTGGGTCGCCGTGGCCACCGCGTCGACGCTGTCGCTGACGCTCATCATGCGGGCCCGGGTCTTCCAGGGGCTCGGCCAGCGGCTCTGGCTGATCGCCTCCGGCCTCGTCGGGATTGTCACCCTCGTGATCTCGCACGTCGCCGGCGCGGGCGGCGTGGCGGCGGTCGCCGCGGTGATGGGGCTGCTGGGCGTCGCGGTGATCTCGGCGGTCATCGGGCTGTGGCTGCCGTCCGGGAAGCCCTCCCCCTTCTGGGGGCGCGCCGGGGACATCCTGGAGGTCCTGCTGATCGTCTCGTTGTTCCCGCTCGCCCTCGGTGTGCTGGACGTCTACTCCTGGGTGCGCGGTCTGGCGGGCTGAGCGCGGGCCGGAGAGACCCTCAGGTCGGTGTCCCGGAAGTACAAGAATCGGTTAGGTTGTTGCGGAAGTGGCTGAATGTGCCTTCCGGTACGTACGTGGCCGACCTGACCGCGGTGGAAACGGAGCAGCCGGTGGCGGAGCTCGGAGATTTCGCGAACGTCGACATCCACAAGGTCCTGCGGGACACCGAGGCGCACTTCGCCCGGATCGGGGAGGTCCAGAAGGCCCTGACCACGGTGGTCGGGCGGGCCCGCGACGAGGACGGGCTGGTCACCGTGGAGTACACGGGCGACGGGCTGCGCGAGCTGGAGCTCAATCCCAAGGCGATGCGCCTGAGCTCGGGCGAGCTCGCCGAGAAGATCAAGGAAGTCATCCGTGACGCGGCCCGCGACCTTCAGGAGCGGATCGGCCAGGTCATGGAGGAGTCGTTCGGGGAGGAGGCCAATCCCATGAGATACGTCAACGACCCCGACGCGGCGCTCGGCCAGGTCAGAGAGGCGGAGGCGGCCTACAACCGGACCTTCGAGGACGCGATGGGCGAGCTCGACCGCATCGCCCGCCGCCTGGACCTCTGAGGCCGTACGTCACTTGGCGCTGCAACCGCCGGCCGAGCTGGCCGCCTTCGCCAACATCGTCGGAGTGCCCTGGCCGGTGTGCGACGAGGACAAGATGCACGAGTCCGGGCAGCAGTGGATCTCGTGCGGGACGACATTGGCGCGCGCCTCGGCGGCCGCCGACGCGCACGCCGTCCGGACCGTCTCCCGTAACGAGGGCGGCGACGTCAGGGCGTTCGAGCGGGACTGGGAGAAGAACTCGGGCCGCAACGGCGACGCGGTCAGCGCCGCCATGCTCATCGGCTCCGCCCTGCAGATCACGGCCATGGCGGTGCTCGCCCTGAAAGTGGCGCTGATCGTCATCATCGTCCGGTTCGCGGTGAACATGTCCCGGCTCGTCACGGCCGCCGGACCCACCTCGGGAGCCTCTCTCACGGCGATCCCCGCCGTGGTGGGCGGCGCCCGCCTGGCCGTACGGCAGGCCGTCCGCCGGATCGTCGACCTGCTGAAACGGAGCGCGCTCCGGCTGTTCGGACAGGCCTCCAAGCTGCTGCGCAAGTCCTCCGCCCGGCAGCAGGCCGCCCCCGGCCCGCAGCCCCCGAAGCGCCCGCCCACGCCCCTGCGCGGCCCCGACAACTATCTGGAGTCGGCCGCCGACAAGAACGTCGACGTGAAGTCGATCGTCCCGTACCCGATCTGGCGCAGGGACCGCCAGCCGGTCTACCGGGCCGACAACAGGCCGCCGGAGGAGGTGTTCGAGCAGGGCTTCCTCCCGCGGGACACCTCCATGACCAATCTGGACGACTACGTCAACAGAAACCGGCCCTCCGCCTTCGTGGGCACCAGCACGCGCCAGGACATCGACAACGTCCTCCCGCGGCGCTACGTCTACGAGGTGGACGCCCCCGGCGGGATCGACGTCCGTGACACCTTCTCCACCTACGGAAACAACGGCGCCCGCCTGCACCACGAACAGGAGATCGCTTTCCCCGGAGGCGTGCACCGGCGATACATCTCCGGCGCCTGGCCGGAGGGGGTGCCCAAAACGCCGGAGAACTTCATCCCCAATCCGCACTACGACCCTTACCCGGGCTACCCTCGGGCATGACCAGGAGGATCTGAGTGAACGACGCCCCACCGCCCCCGCCGCTCACCGACGAACTGCGCGAACGGGCCCGGCGCAGCCCCGGGACGTGGCTCTACGCGGTCGACCCGTTCTTCGACCCCGGGGGCGAGGTCCCGCCGTACGGCGTCGTCGGCGCGTGGCGGGCCGACGAACGCGGCGAGATCACCGGAGAGTTCCGGCACAATCCGAACTACCGGCCCTCGCCGGTGGCGCTGGGCTACCCCGAGCCGACCGACCCCGTCGACGGCGCCGTCCAGCTCAGCTCGGCCGGCTACGCCACGGGGGAGGAGATCGTCCCCCTGCTCCTGGCGGCCCAGGTGATCGTGGCCGCCGGGCCGGATGGAGGCATCCCCGTGTTCAACACGGGTGAGGGACGGGCGGCGTTCGTCTACACGGCCCAGGCCCACCTGCCCGGCGAGCTCCCCGAGGGCGCCACCGGCTGGCAGCGGATCCGCGGCGGCGATCTGGCCGGCCTGCTGCCCCCCGGCGTCGGTGTCGCGCTCAACCCTTTCAGCCAGGCCGGTGTGCTGCTGTCCTCCGCCGACCTGCGGCGGTAGGCGGGCCCAGACCTACGGGACCGGCCCGTGCGGTCGGCGGCGGGCGGCCCTCGGCCCTGGCGGGCGGTGGTCGTTTTTCAGATCGGTGGGACCGGCCCGCGGGTCCGGCGGCCGCCGGCGGTGGGCGGGCCTCAGGCCTGCTGGACGGCCCGCAGGAGCCGGGCGGTCTCCTCCTCGCTCCGCTGCTCGACCGATCGGTAGTTCGCCGATGTCGTCTCGATGTTCTCACCCGTCGTCACACGGTGCTCGACCAGTGAGTCGTAGACCTCCAGCGCCTGCCGGGTCACCTCGCGGTAGGCGGCGCCGACCATGCTCCCCAGCTCGTCGTCCCCCCAGGGGTCGCCCTCGCCCTCAAGGTAGGCGCGCAGGGTCCGGACCCCCTCCGCCTGGCTCGCGCCGGCCGCCGAGAGCCCCATGCCTCCGCTCCGGCGGTCGGCGTGCGAGACGATCACGCCGTCGCCGGTGCTCAACGCTCCTCCAGACGCCGCACGGTGAGCTCGATCCCCGAGGCGAACTCCTCCAGGCGGCGCACCACGTCGTCGTGGACGCCGTCCAGGCTCTCGGCGAGCGCCGCGGGGTCCATGGCCGTCACCGCGTCCAGGTCGGGCAGGCCCGCACGGAGGTCGTCGAGAGCGGCGTTCACCGCGGTGAGGATCTCCCTCGCGAGATCCTCTGAGGCCATCCGCATGACCCGCGGGTTGAGGTTCAGCTCGCACAGCCGTCCGTCCGGGCCGGCCACGGCGCTCACCTGCCCGTCCGCCGCCTGGCCGCTGCCTCGGAGCGGCTGTTCCGCCAGATCCTGCAGGTTCTCCAGCTCCGAGAGCAGCCGCCCGCTGTCGGCCAGCAGGTCGCCGAAGCGCTGTCCTTCCTGGTGCATCTCGTCCCGGTCAGCAGATCAGGGGAGGGATGGTCTGGTTCTGGGAGATCCACACGTCGCCCTCCGGGTCGTAGACCGTCCGGTCGCGCTCCTGTGCTCCCTCGTCGTGGGCGCCGGCCCCCGGCATGAACGGCATGAACGGCGAGCCCGTCGCGGGCATGCCCGCCCGCAGGACGCCCAGCTCCGCCGCGGCCGCCGCGCCGCCGCCCTGGCCGCCGAACATCGTGCCGGGGCCGAGGACGGGGCGGAGACCGGTCGGGCCGCCTTCCCGGATGGGCGGGATCACCCCGGTGTTGGTCAGCGTGTTGGGACCCGTCCCGGTGTTGGTCAGCGTGTTCGGCCCCGTCTGGCCGTTGGGGTTCGGCCCGGTCCAGGGGTTCTGGTGGGCGTTGGCCAGCTCGGTCTGCTGGGACTGCTGGTCGGTGCCGCCGATGACGGCGGGCGCCTCCGGGGCCGTCCCGTCCTGCCGGCCGTCGTCGGAGCCGTCCTGGCCGCCCGAGCCGTCCTGGCCACCGGAACCGCCGGAGCCGTCCTGACCGCCCGAGCCGCCGGAGCCGTCCTGACCGCCCGAGCCGCCGGAGCCGTCCTGACCGCCGGAACCGCCCGAGCCGCCGGAGCCACCCGACCCACCGGAACCGCCGGAGCCGTCCTGGCCGCCCGAGCCGCCCGACCCACCGGTGCCGCCCGACCCGCCCGAGCCGCCGGAGCCGGTGCCGCCCGACCCACCGGAGCCGCCGGAGGAGTTGTGGGAGCCGCCGTTCCATACCCCGCCCGAATCCTTGTCGGTCGGGCTCACGTCGCCCACGGTGATCGGCTTCTGCTGGGTCTTCGGGGCGAACTCGATCGGGTCGATGGCGGGGAGATCGAAGGCCAGCCCCTCGGAGATCGACTGGTTGATCGTGTTGATCTCCTCGTTGAACTTGCGCAGGTGGGCCCGGGCCGGCTCGTTCGGGTCCGGCTGGAGGAGGAGGGACGGCGGCGCGTACGGGGAGGGGGTGGTGCCGGAGGGGGTGGTGCTGGTGTTCGGCGTGGGGAGGGTGTAGGTCGGGTCGATCTTCAGGCCGGGGGTGCTGTTCAGATCGGGAGTCAGGAGCAGGGGCGGGACGGTGTCGCGGTAGTGCTTGAGCCGACCGGCGTACCAGGACAGCGCCACGCCGGTACCCAGCATCGCGTCGCCGAGCGCTCCCGCCGTGCCGTGGAGCCTCTGGAGCACGGCCTGCACATTGGCCGAGCCCTTGCCGTTCCACGCCTCGGACAGCTCCTTGGCGTTCTTGCTGATCGCGGCCTGGATCCCCAGCTCGCCGCCGCCGTTGCCGCCCGACTTGCAGCCGAGCATCTCCGCGGCGGTGCGGAAGGACTGCCCGGCCCGCTCCAGCCGGTCCGGATCGGTGGCCTGGAGCTTGGCCTCGACCTGAGCCCTGGTCAGCTGCCCCTCGTCGATGCCGTAAAGAGCCGAGTAGATCCTGAGCGGTTCCCAGCCGCGCGCGCCCGCGGCGGCGTTACCGCCGCCCTGGCCTCCCGTGCTGTCGCCGCCGTGGGCCTTCTCGTAGTTGCCGACGGCCTTCTCGACCGCGGCGACCAGGGCCTCGTAGTGCTCGACCAGCTTGTAGTACTTGCCGCTCAGCACCGTGTAGCTCTGGGCGACGTTCTGGCCGAAGTATTCGGCCGTCTGCCATTTCCCGGTGTCGGAGGGGCCCACGTTGCCGAGCCCGGAGATCTCACCGAGGGTGCCGGGGCCGCTCCAGGTGGCGCTCATCGACGCCGGGCTCTGGCCGTGCAGCGCGTCGAGCTCGCTCCGCAGCGCCTTGGCGATCTGCCTGATCCGCCCGTGGTCGGCCTTGATGTCGGCGCCGCTCGCCTCCACGAGCCCGGGCCAGCTCTTCGCGAGCTCCAGCTCGGGGGGCGGGTCGCCGAAATCGTCGTTCCTGCTCATGCCTTACCTTTCGAAGCCCCGTTGATGAAGGGCGACGTCACGGGCTTGTCGCTCATGAAGAGGTCCTCGTCCTCCAGCATCCAGGTGGTCCGCGAGCGCTCCTCGCTGTCCTCGTCCGCCTTGGAGGCGCTGTGCGGGACGACGGGCACCGTCGATCCGGTGCCCGCGCCGAGGGCGCGCGTGCCGCCCATGCCCCTGGCGTCGGCTCCCGCTCCGCCGGCCCCGTGACCGCCGGCGCCCCCCGGCGGGAAGGATCCGACGCCCGTGACGGTGTTCGCCGAGCCGTTGCCCGAGGAGCCCTGCTGGCCGGTGCCGCCCAGCAGGTTCTGCCGGCCCGTGTCGCCCAGGTGGCCCTGCTGGCCGGCGAGGTCGTTGAGCTGCGCGTTGTAGCCGGCCAGCTTGGTGTCCTGCCCGGAGTCCCCGCCCGGACGGGTGCCGTTCCCGCCGGTCCCCGGGCCGCCGGGGTGTCCGCCGTCCGCGCCGGGGCCGTTCTGGCCTGGTCCGTTCTGACCTGGTCCGTTCTGGCCGGGCCCGTTCCCGGTGGGGTCGTCCCAGCCGGGCCCGTTCTGGCCGGGGCCGTTCCCGTCCGGGTCGTTCCAGCCCGGCAGGCCGCCACCGGGCAGACCGCCACCGGGCAGTTCGCCTCCCGGGACGCCGGGGCCGCCGTCCAGCCCGCCCGGCCCGGAGCCCGGCGGGAGGCCGTTCATGGTGAAGGCCGGGACGTACGGCTGCCCGCCGCCCGGGGGGTAGGAGCCGGTGCCGTTGGGTCCGTACTTGTCCCCCGTGGGCGGGACGGGGGGGATGGTGAGGTCGGGCGGGGTGAACTCCGGGATGTCGGTCTTGACCGAGACCGGGAAGGCCTCGTTGACCTGGGCGGTGGCCGCGGTCAACTTCTTCAGGTGTTCCCTGGCGGCCTTCAGGTCCTGCTCGGCCTTCGATTCGCCGAACATGTTCTGGAAGGGCCCGTCGGTGAACAGAGACGTGACGCCACCGACGATCGTGCCGCCGACGGCGCCGATGACCGCCCCGGGCACGGCGCCGACCCCGCCGACGAAGAACCCCACGCCGGCGCCGGCGCCGGCGCCGGCCATCCCGCCCTGGAAGGCGCCTTCGAGGAAGGAGACGTCCTTATCCGCTTTATCCGGTATGTGATCGCCCCTGAACGCCCTCAGGGTGGTGCTGTACATCTCCATGGCCGGGGCGATGCCCTGGGGGGCGAAGGGACCCATCTTCCCGGGGGGATTGGGCGCCACGACCGTGTCGACCACGTTCTGCGCCGACTCGCGGATCCGCCGGAGCTGGGCCTTGACCACCTTGGCGTCCTCGCCGGCGGTCCAGTGCTCGTCGAAGGCCTTGAGGTGCCGGTCGAGGGACTCGATGAGGGTCTTCAGGTTGGCCATCGCCGTCCTGAACTCTCCCGCCGCGCTCTCGATCAGCTCGGGCTTGGCGTTGCCGAGCGCGGACTTCAGCGTGTCCAGCGTGACGCCGTCGAATTCGGATGTGTCGATCTTCTGCTTGATCGGCAGTTCTTTGGCGGCCACGGTGCCTCACCCGTCCCCTCGGACCGGCATGCTGCCTGTCCCGTCGTGCATGAGCAGTCCGCGCCTGTCAGACCTGCGCCTGTCCGGCGTGCTCGGTCCCGGCCTTTTCGGCGGTCTCAAGGCGCGTGAGCGCCACCTTGAGCAGTCCGATCGCGTTCGTGAGCTGCGTCGTGATCTCCACGTAGGAGTTGCCGACCGCGCTCCCGGCGTTGCGCACGCTGGTCTGGAAGCCCTGGGCGGCGGGCCAGAAACCGCCGATCGCCGCGGGGTCCTGGAGCAGTTGCTGGATGGGCCCGCTCTGGGAGAAGACGGGGGTCGCCTTACGGTCCTTCGGATCGGGGCTGAGTATCTTGAGTACTTCCTCGAGGTCGATCTTGGCGTCCTTGACGGCCTTGTGGGCGACCTCGATCCCACCATCGCGACCCATGTCTAAACTCCCCGTTCATGGTCACGCCCCATGCCCTCCCAGCCTTCGGCGGCCGAGAGGGCTGCACGGATGTGCCTTCGATCACTTGCCGTCGAACATCGCGGCGTTGACCCGCTCGACGTCCTGCATGTTCATCCGGGTGATGCTGATGTTCTTGGCCATCAGCGACACGATGTCGGACAGGCCCTTGGCCTCGGTCTGCCAGAGCGTCCGCGTGGCGTTGAAGGACTCCTGCGCGGCGCCCTGCCAGATCGCGGTCTTCTGGAGGAGCTTGGTCTCCAGGTCCTCCAGCTCGCCGACGAGGCTGTTGAAGGCCGACTGGAAGGCGCCCTCACCGGTCTCCAGGCCGCCGAAGTTGACCTTTGTAACGTCGAAATCAACCATCATGGTCTCCGTTCGTCATCGAAGAGCAGCGTGGGGAGGTGTTCACTTGCCGTACTGAGCGGGAGCCGCGGCGTTGATGAGCGCCTCGATCTGGTTGATCGCCTGCTCCCGCTCCTGGTTGAACGCCGCGTAGTTCTTGTTGCTCGACCCGATGTTCTCCGCGAGAGTCTGGAGACTGCCCAGGATGACGTCGATGCGCTGGTGCCACAGCCGGTGGACCTTGTCGAACGCCGCGTGCGACTGGCCCACCCAGTTGACCTTGAGCTCGGCGCCCGCCGTGTCAAGCTTCTTCTGGATGTCGCGGATCCGCACTGCGGACTCCTCGATCCAGTTGATGGCCGCCACCAGGTCGGCTTCGCTTACCTGTGTCTGCTGCGCCACGGTCACCTCCACGTGATCTGCTCGCACTCGCCCGCCCCCGGATGGTCAGGCGATGACGACGAAAAACCACAGTAGCGATCAAGTGTCACAGCATCACCGGCTGATCAAGTTAACATTTGATTACAATTGCATATATATCCGATATATGTGTAATCCGTAAGGTGAGGCTAACTTACATGTACTCATATGAGTTATGTCCTATATAGAGCGTTAAGTCCTTATTTGGTGGCTTGTCGCCCTGTACGGCCTCCGGAAGGCTGACGTAGTCTGCATGATCGACGCGATCAGCTTTCGCGGGGCCCGTCCCCGTGGTGGAGGGCACTGTGACCGACTCCTCCGGCTCCTCGGGAGCCACCCCCTCCGGAGCCAATCCCTACGGCTCCTACGGCCTGCCGAATGCGAACACGAAACCCGGTGTCGTGGACCCGCGCATGATGGACTCCGGGTTCGAGATGCAGCACGACAAGGTCATCGGTCTCGGTGACAGCATGGGTAAACGCGCTCCGGTCATGACGGAGCTCAGCGGCAGGACCAGGGCCATCGACATGCACGTGCTCACCTTCGGCGTCGTCGGCGGAGGTCTGAACGTGGCGCACCGCGAGGTGCGTGACAGCGCCGCCGACGCCTTGACGAAGGCCAAGGATGTGCTGGAGTCCTGGAAGAGGGCCCTCGACGGTGTGGTGGCGAACGCCAAGGAGGCCCACAAGGCCAGTTCCGCGGCGCCGCCGGAGGAGAAGGGCGGCCCCGAGCTCCCCGCCGGGGGCATCAAGACTCCGAAATTCGATCCGAAGGGTCTGGGCGGCCCCAAGTTCGGCGATCTTCCGAAGTCTCCGAGTGAGGACGACCTGCTGAAGCCTCTGGATGATCTGAAGAAGCCTCCGTATGACGATGGCCTGGATGACCTGAAGAAGCCTCCGTATGACGACGACCTGCCCAAGCCTCCGAATGAGGACGACCTGCCCAAGCCTCCGAGCGAGGACGATCTGCCGAAGCCTCCGAATGAGGACGATCTGCCCAAGCCTCCGAGCGAGGACGATCTGCCGAAGCCTCCAGGTGCCGGTGACCTGCCCAAGCCCCCGAACTTCGACGACGGCACGCAGGGCAGGAACGGGCTGGACGACCCCCTCAAGACCCAGCTCGCCGGATACGACCCCAAGCAGTCGATCGCGGACGCCCTCAACACGCCGAGGACACCGAACATCTCGGACCTGAGGGCGCCGGGGACGGACGGCTCGTCCACCGGGGGCCTGGGCACGGGCAACCGCGCCGGCGTCGGATCCTTCGCCGGGGGGGTGGGCACCGGCGCGGGCGCCGGAGCGGGCCTGGGCGCGGGTCTGGGGCGCGGTCTGGGGGCCGGTCTGGGCGCCGGCGGCATGCCGATGATGCCGATGGCCCCGATGGCCGGCGGAATGGGCGAGGGTGACAAGGACCGCGACCGCTCCACCTGGCTCTCGGAGGACGAGAGCGTCTGGGGCGGCGACGGCGACGTCGCACCCGCGGTGATCGAGTAGGGAGGGACATCCATGGGGAAGTACGACTCAGCTCCGGCCATGTACATAGGCGCCACCGCCCTGGCCGCGATGGCCGCGGTCGTCATCCCGTACGCGCGGCCCATCACGTTCCAGATGGGGCTGCTGAGCGGCGACTCGCCCGAGATGGAGCGGGCCGCGGGGCAGTGGAACGACAGGTCGCCCGTCCACGTCCAGCCGCTCGCCAGCCCTGCCTCCCTCTTCCTCAAGCCCGGCGCCAAGCCCGATCCCAAGCCCGCGGAGGTGCGCCCCCCGATGATCGACCCGGTCCAGGCCGCGGGCGGTGACATCGCCCTCCTCCGGCAGGAGATGGGGCGGCTCGTGAGGGAGATCGGCAGCAACAAGCAGTGGGTGGGCACCTCCTACGACACGTTCGTGAAGGCCTTCAACGAGTTCGACACCAACCTCGCGCTGTTCGAGAGCCGCCGCAAGGGCGTGGGAGGCAGCCTCGAGGTGGCGGCGGAGATCTACTTCTGGGGTGCGGTCGTCTGCCAGGGCATCGCGACGGTTCTGGCGGGGCTCGCGACGTATGTTTCGCTGGCCCGCGCCACCGCGGCCTTCGCGGCGACCGCCGAGGGCCAGGCGCTGGGCATCACGCTCAGGCTCGGGGCCACCATGCAGCGGATCGTGAACGCGCACACGAAGGGCGTCTGGAAGATCACCGGGATCGTCAACGCCATAGCCATCCTCTACAACCAGCAGAGCCAGTCACTGCCCGGTGTGGCCGCCGTCCAGGGGAAGACCCCCGAGTTCACCCAGGCCCTCAACTACGATCCGAGCACCGGAGGGCTGACCGCCCCCCTGCCCAAGACGCCCGAGGTGGAGACGCCGTCGCTGATGCCGGACTTCGGCTGGTGACACCCGCTCGGGGCGGCCCGCCGAGTGGCCGCCCCGAGCCGGCCGCGGGCCGGTCGGCGGGCGGGGTCAGCGGCCGCCGGCGGGCGTGGTCGGAGGAGTGGCCGGAGGTGTGGTCGAGGACGTGCTCGGGGGTGTGGTCGGAGGAGTGCTCGGAGGCGTGGCCGGAGGCGTGGCCGGGGGCACCTGGTACGGCGCGGGGACGTCGCGCTTGGGGGCCACCCACTGGGAGGGCGGAAGCGTCGAGATCACGGCCTGCCTGAAGTCGATCTTGAGGCCGTCGGTGGGCTTGATGTTGAACAGGTCGCTCATCGACTTGAGAAGGTTGACCAGGGTGTCGCCCGACAGCTGGAGATGGGTCACCAGGAGCCCCGACATCTTGGCGAGAAGGATCTTCTCGGTGATGGCGAGCTTGGTCATCATCAGCCTCGCCTGGAGCCCCCACGGGGTGGCCGCCAGCGCGGTGGTGGTCAGGGCGAAGAGGAGGGCCACGCCGGCGATCTTGACGACTCCCAGCCAGTAGTCGTAGTAGGCGCCGCGTACTTTGTCGAGCTGGCCCTCCATGTTGTAACAGATGCCGCTGAGCCGCTGCAGCTCGCCGCCGAACACCGCGGTCGCGTGCAGGAAGGACTCGGCGTCGTCGGCGATCCAGTTCCCGCGGGACAGGAAGACCGCGTTGCCGACCATGCTGGGGTACTTCACCTCGAGATCCTTGGCCAGGCCGTTCCAGTTGGCCTTGGCGTCACCCATGCCCGGGACGTTGGCCAGCGCCGGGGTGACGATGGCCACCGCGAACCAGAGCCGGGGGTCCAGCTTGGCGGCGGCCTTGAGTCTCTCGATGGCCACTGTGGCCAGGGGGAAGGACATCTGTCCCCTCCTTCTTCCCGGTCGTCACCGGTAGACGACGGTGTTGGCGTCCTCGGCGGCGCGCCAGTTCTTCTTGACGGTCTCCAGCGCGGAGATCCAGGCGTCGACGGTGGTGACGGCGTCGTCGACCATCTGCTTGATGTCGTCCTGCGTCTGGGCGTATTTACTGCCCATCAACATGCCGAGCAGCCCGAACCCCGGAAAGCCCACATCGGTGGAGTCGATGTCCTTTTTGAGCTCATGGAGTCCCGGGATGACCCGCTCGCCTAGGTTCCGCTGGATGTTCGCGATGGCGGAGGAAGTGACGTACTTGTCCTGGGCCATGGGGTGACGATCCTCCGGTCCGTATCACTGAACGTTTCGCCCGGTGTTGCTTATTAATGGTGTGTTGTTAACGCTGTCGGGACACTATCGGTTAATTTCTTCCATGTCAGGAGTGGTTTGAGTTACTTTTGATCACACACGGTTCGGTTGGGGGCGCGGATGTTTGATCCCGATAATTTTGATCTGGAAAGTCTGGAAAGAATCGGGAAGGAAGCCGAGAAGGCGATGGAGCGTCTCGCCGACGTCCAGCAGGAGCTCGGGGAGATCCGCGGCACGGGAACGGGCGCCAACGGCCTGATCAGTGTGATCATCGATGGGTCCGGCCACGTGGAGAAGATCGAGCTCAACGCGCGCGTGATGCGCCTGGACAGCCATGAGCTGGCCGATGAGCTGACGAAGGCCTTCCGCCAGGCTCAGGAGGACGGCGAGCGTCAGACCCGCGAGCTGCTGAGCGGTGCGCTGGGGGAGGACATGCCACTCCCACAGGGGCCGATCGACTTCACCAAGACGGAAGATCAGTTGTCGCAGGCGTACGAGAGCTTCGCCCGGTCGATGGACGAGCGCATGGGCGGGCCCACGCGACGGTCGGACCGCGGCTGAGCGGCCGCCCGGCCTGAGATCCGGTGCCCGCCCCGCCCCGCCCCGTCCGGGACGGAGCCGGGGGCGGGCACCGGGGAGCCGGGGGCGGGCGCCGGAACGCGGGCCCGCCCATCACCGGTCCGCGGGTCCGTGCCCGCCCGGTGGGGCTATCCCTGCGCCCCCGGGGAGCGGACCGGCGCCGGCTGGCTGACCTGGATGGGAGCCCTCGCGGCCGCCGGGTCGAGCACCGGGCCCTCGGGGATCAGCCGCACCAGATGCGCCGGCAGCGGGGCGACCTCCTGCGGGGTGTAGCCGAGGATCGACAGCACGTCCGCGGACGGGACGGAGTGCCGGCGCCCCTGGTCGCTGATCAGGAAGAGCGGCCCGATCGCGTCCATCCTGCCGTTGCCCGGCAGCAGGCCCACCAGGGCACCGCGGCCCGGCGGGAGCACCACCTGGTCGACCACCTCCTGGTTGAACCAGCCCTTCGGGGGCGGAGGGATCCGCGCCGTGCTGCCCACCGTCAGCGCCGCCCGGGCCGAACCACGCTCGGTGTTGGCGTAGACAGCGCAGAGCGGGCTCGTCGGCGGCGCCGTGGTGATCTTCGGCATGGTCGGGGGGAGCTCCTCGCCGCCCAGCTTGGTGGCTGAGCGCTTCATCCCGTTCGCTTCCGCGGGGGCCAGGTCCGCCGGCAACGGCTTCGTGCGGCCGTACGCCTTCTTGATGGCGGGGTCCCCCAGCAGCAGGGCGGCCTGGGTGGGCGTGAGGTCCGCCAGGCCGTCGGCGAGCAGGACGTACCACTTCGGGGCCCCGCCGGTCATCGACGGCACGGTGAACACCCTGCCGACCGCGGACCTCCTGCCGTCGGGCCCGCGCGCCGCGGTGCCGAGACCCGGGATGGACGGGCTCTCGAAGTCGGGTCCGATGGGCAGTGCGTTGAGCCAGGCGGAGGGGACCTGGCGGGGCTGTTCCTGGGTCAGCGCCGGCATGCTCTTGGCCGGCACCCGCATCCGCTGGTCCGACCAGAGCAGCCAGACCTGGCCGCCCTCCTCGACGACCATGCCCGTGTCCGCCCCGATCGGCCTGCCGCCGATGTCGAGGCCGCCGACCAGCGAGGTGTACGGGCGGCGTTCGCCGTTGGCGTCCACCCCCTCCACCACGCAGGCCGACCAGGGGGTGCGGACCAGGCGGTCGTGGGCGGGCAGGGACTTGGGGGCGCCCGGGATGCCCACCAGCGCGCCGCGCGGGAACCCCGCGAGCGAGGCCGCGGTGACCGTGCGGACCTTCACCTCCCCCTCACCCAGCAGCAGCCGGGCGGAGGTCACGTTGTCGACGGGGATCATCTTCCCCTGCGGGGCGCTGTAGACGAAGGTCGCGCCCGACTCCTCCTCCACGATCAGGGTCCCCGGCTGGGTGAGCTTGGTCGCGTTGCCGGGCCACAGCAGCCCCAATATGCCGAAGACGGCCGTCACCAGCACCGCGACCAGCACGCTGCCGAACATCGCCACGTTGTGCCTGCGCATCGGCGACTCGGGAAGGTCCGGTTCGCCCTGGAGCAGGGCCATTCCCAGGCGCTGGGTCATCAGCTTGTACGCCTGGTAAAGATCGCGACGGGTCTGCATCCCACCTCCGCCTCGCCGGGTGCGCGGTAGCCCACAGCATAGAAGCGTGATCACCGGACGGCCGCACCGGTGTGACGGGTGAACAATGGCTGTCCGCGAAGTTTCCGATCATCGAAACCATGCTGAACAGGCCAGATGGGGGCGCGGGACAGCCAGGACGGGGTGATAGGAGATATTCCGGAACGGTTGTTGATCGGGGAGGCAGCATGACTCAGGACAGGTACGTCACGTCGAAGGCGATCCAGGGGATCCGCAAGGAGATAGGCGAGGACGTCCTTCCGAAGGTCACGGAGCTGCGCCGGATGGTGGACAGCACCAACCTGGACGGCCTCGGCTGGGGCCTCGTCGGGGAGGTGGCGGTCGGGCTCCGCTACCGCGACGTGCAGAAGGACGTCAGGGAGAAGTTCATGCAGGCCGTGGACGTGCTGGAGTCCTGGCAGGAGACGCTGGACAACGCCAGGATCAACTGGCAGCGCGCCGAGGACAACAGCACCGTCGTCTACACGTGACCCGGAAGAGCCGACATGCCGGTACCACCGGGTAAGAAGCCGAGCCCGCTGACCGCGGGCAAGAGCGCCAGAGGCGTGCTCGTCAACTCCACGAAGGTGCTCAGCAGCCTGGAGAAGGGGGCCCGGCTGGCGCCCACGGTCTGGGCGGGCGTGGCGATCGCGACGACCGCGGTCGCCAACGTGCCGGGGATGGCCGACATCTACAACAACTGGGACTCCATCCACGCGCGCCTGGACACCGCCAACAAGAGCTACGCCGCCGCCCTGCTGAACAAGAACAAGGACGGCTGGATCGCCGAGGACCGTGACGCCTTCGACGACGCCGTCCAGCGCTACCAGGAGGCGCTGGAGAGCCTGCGCGCCTACATCAAGACGATCGCCGGGATCGTGGACGAGCTGGGCGACTCCTACCGCGCCTACTGGCTGGCGATCGCCAAGGTCGCCGGGACCCTGCTCTTCCTCGCCTCGATCGCCGCCGCCATGCTCGCGACGCCCTACGCGGGCAACGCCGCGCTCAACCTGCGGATGCTCGGCGTCATGGCCAGCAAGGTCATCGCCGCCTCGACCGCCGCGCTCGGGAAGGTCGTCGCCGCGGGGGCCAGCAGCATGTCGATCTACTTCTCCGGCAAGGCGTGGCTGCAGGCGTTCAACCTGGAGCCCACCGAGGGCGCGAAGATCGACTTCACCAAGGCCAAGATCGACATCAAGGGACTGGCGCCCTTCCAGGAGCCTCCCGTCCAGAAGCCCGGCCAGCAGCCCCAGCTCCCGCCGCACGCGGGCTTCGAATGGCTGTCGCCCAAGAAAGAACTCCCGGAGAAGTACAAGTGACGAACTTCAACGCCGACGACCTGAAGCTGGAGAGCCTGGAGGACCTGGAAGAGGTCGTACGGCGGAGCGAGGAGACGCTGGGCCGGCTCGGCGGCGTCTACGGCGAGCTGGCGGCCGTCACGGGAGAGGGCTTCGGCGCCGACGGCCTGGCCCGGGCCCTGGTGGACGGCACCGGCCGGATCCAGCAGATCACCTTCGACCCGCGCATCACGCGCCTGGACAGCCAGTCGATCGCCGAGGCCGCGACCGAGGCCGTCCGGGCCGCCCAGGACGCCGCCCAGCGCCAGAACGAGGAGCTGCTGAGGGAGGCGACGGGCGGGGAGCCGGTCGCCCTGGACATGGACAGCGCCCGCCGGCGGTTCGAGGAGATCGGCGAGGACCTGGCCCGCACCCTGCGCGACCTGAACAGCCAGGGCTGAGCCCGCAGGGCGGAGAGACCCGGCCGGGAGCCGGGACGGACCCGGGGGACGGCCGAGGACTCGGCCGTCCCCCGGGTCTCATCCGCAGTTCGCCCAGTCGGCGCCGGTGCTGCCGCCGGGGCCGCCGCCGGAGAAGCGGACGCACTTGCCCTTGGCGGGCAGGATGACCGGGCCCGCGTAGTACTCGAAGTTGCCTCGGTCGGTCCTGCTCCCGCCGCCCTGGACCTCCAGGGTGGCCCAGACCGAGGTGGCGGTGCCCACACTGGCGGTCTTCATGGTGACCACGCAGTTGGAGCCGGTGGCGGAGTTGTAGAGCTGGTAGGTGGTGCCGCCGTTGAAGGAGCCGGAGCGCTGGACGGCGAAGCCGGCTCCGCACACCTGCTGCGGGGTGTAGGGGTTGGGACGCGAGGGCGGCGGTGTCGACTTCGTCGGCTTCGGCGCGGCGGTGGCCGTCTTCGTCGGCTGCGCCGGTTTCGGCGCGGCGGTGGTGGGCTGCGCCGGTCTGGTGGGCTGTGCTGACTTGGTGGGCTGCGCGGTCCTGGTGGGCTGCGCGGTGGCCGTCCTGGTCGGCTGCGCCGGTCTGGTGGGCTGTGCTGACTTGGTGGGCTGCGCGGTCCTGGTGGGCTGCGCGGTGGCCGTCCTGGTCGGCTGCGCCGGTCTGGTGG
>NZ_JBVJHH010000027.1:0-1359 GCF_055586905.1 Streptosporangium sp. NPDC048886 | reverse complement strand
GGGCTGGGCCGTCCGGGTCGGCGCCGGGGCCTGCGTGGGCTTCCGCGTCGGCGTGGGCTTCTGCGTCGGCGTGGGTCTGGTGGCCGGTCCGGAGGTCGGCTTGGCCGTACGGCCGGGCTTGGGGGTCCGGGTGCTCCTGGCCGTGTTCTTGGGCTTCGAGGTCGGCGCGGGCCTGGCGTCGGCCTTGCGCGTGGCCGCCGGCGCCGTGGGGACCGGGGCCGGGATCGTGGGCACCGGGAGCGGAGGCGGGGTGACGGGCGACGTCATCGACGAGGTGGGGGGCGTCACCGCCGGGGCCTCGGTGTTCAGCCGCAGCGGCCCGACGTCCGGGACCTGCGGGCCGGTCGTGGTGGCCCAGGGCACGGTCGCCTTGTCCGACGGCCCGTCCCCGCCGGCCGGCCCGTCCCCGACCTCCTGGCTCTGACCTGATGGCCGGGCCGGTTCCTGGCCCGCCGCGGCCGGGAGGATGCCGGAGACCCTCTCCTCGGCGGCCGCGCGTCCCACGTCGCCGAGGGAGGCGTAACTCCCGGCGGCCCAGAGCCCGAGCCCGGACAGCAGGACGGCCACGCCGGCGCAGGCGGCCAGCACGACGGGGAAACCGCCGCGCTTGGGCCGGTCACCGGCCGGTGCGGCCGCCGCCGGAGCGGGTACGGCCACCGGAGGGGCGGCCCCCGGCAGCGCCGGCGCCCCCCAGAGGGGCAGCGCCGTCGGCTGCGGCGGCCCACCGGCCGCGGCCGCGCCCGGGAGAACGGCCGTCTCGCCGGGACCGGCCGCGCCCGCGGGAACGGGCCCGCCCGGCGTCTCGGAGCCGGTCGTACGGTCGCCGCCGGAGGGCGTCGGGCCCGCCGGCTCCTCGCCGAGGAGGCGGAGCATGGCGGCCTTGGTGTCGGGTCGTTCGTAGGGGTGCTTGTCGAGGCAGGCGGCCAGGAGGGGGGCGAGCGTGGCGGGGACGCCGGTGAGGTTGGCGGGGCCGTCGAGGACCTTGCCGGGCTGTCCGTCGAAGGGGTGCTGTCCGGTGGCGGCGTAGGCGATGGTGGCGGCCCAGGCGAAGAGGTCGGCGGGCCGGCCGGGCCCGGTGCCGGGAGTCGCGGCCGGGACACCGGGAGCCGAGGCGGAGCCGGAGCCCGGGGTGGGAGAGCCGGGGCCGGAGGCGGGGACACCGGGACCGGGATCCGATTCGGCACCGGGGCCCGAGGCGGCGGTCGCGGGACCGGGGACCGAGGCGACGGCACCGGAGTCCGCGGCGGGGGTGAGCCCGGCGCGTAGGAGTTCGGGGGCGCGGTAGTCGGGTTCGGGGCCGGTGGTGCCGAGGCCGATGTCGCAGACGCGGGGTCCGTCGGGGGCCAGGAGCACGGTGTC
>NZ_JBVJHH010000026.1:145521-146144 GCF_055586905.1 Streptosporangium sp. NPDC048886 | reverse complement strand
ATCCTCCGCCGCCAGGCCCTGGCCGGGCAGACCTTCGCCGACCCCGACGAGATCATCTACGCCACCGCCGTGGCGACCACGCAGCTCAACACCCGCGCCCGACCCTGGATCTGGGGCCGCCCGGCCCCCGAGCCTCGTCAACGCCGCCGCCGTCAGGCAGGCCCGGGCGGCCGGGTGCGAGTGGCTCCACGTCGACTTCGACGATCATCTCCGGGGCTTCTACCTCGAATCCTGCGGGTTCCAGGCGACCGGCGCGGGCCTCATCGCGCTGTAGGGGCCCGCCGGAGCGGGAGGGCATGCGGCGCCGCCCGCCGCTTCCGACGGGAGGACGGCCCCGGCGTGGGTAGGCGGTGTCCGGCGCCGGTGGCAGGAAGCTGCCATCGGCGGGGAACTTGCTGACTCCGACATGCCTGGTCCGCGGGCTCCGAAAGGCGCAGAGTTGGTTGTGCGAGGAAAGAACAACCGCTCAAGAAAAGAGATTAAGAAATGAAGAACTCCGCCGCTTCCCTGGTCAAGTTCAATGTCGCCGCCAAGCTGTCGGTCGCAATTGTTTCCGGTGCTGTCGCATTCACCGCGGCAATCGGCGGCTACTCCGTCTCGACCGCGGCCGGCACCACCTGGGA
>NZ_JBVJHH010000026.1:0-145422 GCF_055586905.1 Streptosporangium sp. NPDC048886 | reverse complement strand
ACTCCGCGTCGACGGTGGCGGCGGGCACCACCTGGGACTCCGCCGGCGCGGACGGTACGACTTGGGACTCGACCGACGGCACCACCTGGGACTCCGCGTCGACGGTGGCGGCGGGCACCACCTGGGACTCCGCCGGCGCGGACGGTACGACTTGGGACTCGACCGACGGCACCACCTGGGACTCCGTGTCAGTGCTCGCGGCGGGCACCACCTGGGACTCGACCGACGGTACGACCTGGGACGCCGCCGGTACGGACGGCACCACGTGGGACTCGACGGCCACCACGACCACGCTGTAAAACGCTCCGGGGATCCGCCCGGAACATATGGAAGAATTCAATAACGTCGGTCGAGCCGAAGGTGTGGCGGGCCCTTTCAGAGCCGCTGTGGAATTCGTCGATCGACGGAGTCCGGATACTCGCCCTTCCGCCCGGACAATGGCGTGAACAGCAGGCCGGCAAACGGAGGCATCGCCCTCCGGGCCCGCACCGATGAGGGCACGAGCACCGAGCAGATCCGCGTGAAGGCGACCGCGGAGCTCACCACCCCTCAGATCATCACCGCTCCTCAGGGCATTATCGCCCTCCAGGTCATCATCACTGCCCCCAGGTCATCGCCGCGCCCCAGGCCACCCGCCGGGAACCGGCGACCTGAAGACATCCCGGCCATCGGCCACCGCAGACCTCCGTCGGCGGCGCCCCGCCCTGCCGCTCGCTCCGGGGCCCCGCTACGGCTGCCCCCGGCCCCCGCTACGGCTGCCCCCGGCCCCCGCTACGGCGCTCCGCCGCACCCCGCGTCGCGCCCTCGACTCCGGGGACGCTCCCAGAAGGTCAGGAAGACTCCGGGGGCGCTCGCCAGAAGGGTGGTGTACGTCCTCCCGGCGCAGGCTGTCACCGGGATCACGCCTGGCGGGTGGGCATCACGATGACCTGGCGCAGGTTCACGTGCTTGGGCCGGCTGGCCACGTAGCCGACCAGGTCGGCGACCTCCTCGGCGGACAGCGGGCCGATGGCGTCGATCATCTGACCGAGCTGGCCCTCGGTGCCCAGCTCCGGGTTGTCGATGTGGGAGGCCAGCTCGGTGTCGGTCAGGCCGGGCTCGATGTTCGTCACCCTGACGCCGCGTGGGCCGAACTCGGGGCGCAACGACGCCGACAGGTGGGTGAGCGCGGCCTTGGTGGCGCCGTAGACGGCGTAGTTGGGGAAGGTGACGTGGGCGCCGATCGAGGAGATGTTGACGAGGTCCGCGGGACCGCCGTCGGCGGCGGACCCGACCAGGTCGGCGGTGAAGGCCCGGATGACGCGCAGCACCCCGGTGACGTTGGTGTCGATCATGCGCGTCCACTCGTCCACGCGACCGTCGTCGACGGGGTTGGGAAGCATGACGCCGGCGGCGTTGACGACGAGGTCGACGCGGCCGAACTCGGCGTGGATCCGGGCGGCCCCCGCCTCGACGGAGGCGGCGTCGGCGACGTCGACGGCCACCGCGATCGCGTGACCGCCGTCGGCCGTGATGGCGGCGGCGAGATCCTTCAGGCGGTCCTCACGGCGGGACAGCAGCGCGACGCGGGCCCCGTGCGAGGCGAGGAGGCGGGCGGTGGCGGCGCCGATGCCGCTGGCGGCTCCGGTGACGACGGCGGTGCGGCCGGTGAGAGAGGTGTAATCCATGATCGGTGCTCCTTGCGGGTGGTGCGAAGGTGTCTTGCCGGCACGGACGGCCGATGATGTCCTGCCGGCGCCGATGCTGTCCTGCCGGCACGGACAACCATGCCGCGGCGCTCAGGGCGTGCCCAGGGCAGCGCTTTTCCTGGGTCTGCCGGACCCACCCTCACGCGGTCCCCGGGGGACCGCCGTGCGGGGCGGGTGGACGGGCTTCAGGCCCATGCCCGAGGGGGGCACCGGGTTTCCTTAGAGTTGGCGGCATGAGCAACACACCCGCGGACGATCTGGGCGGCTTCCTGCGTTCCCGCCGCGCGCGCATCCGGCCGCAGGACGTCGGGCTGCCCGTGGGCGGCCGCCGCCGCGTGCCGGGCCTGCGCCGGGAGGAGGTCGCCCAGCTCGCCGGGGTGAGCGTGGACTACTACATACGCATGGAGCAGGGCCGCGACCTGAACGTCTCCGACGCGGTCATCGGCGCGGTGGCCCGCGTCCTCTGTCTCGACCCGACCGAACACGCCCATCTGCGGGATCTCGTTCACCCGCCACGTGACACGGCGCCCGCCTCCTCCTCCCGCCCCGGGATCCAGCTGCTGCTCGACGTGATGAGCACGCCGGCGTTCGTGCTCGACCGGTGCATGGACGTGCTCGCGTGGAACGCCCCCGCCGACGCGGTCATGGGGTTCTCCCTGATGGAACCGCGCTCACGCAACATGGCCCGCCACGCCTTCCTGGCGCCGGAGGCGTCGGCGTTCTACCCCGACTGGACGGCCGTCGCCGTCGAGACGGTGGCGTACCTGCGCCTGAACACCGCGCGGCATCCCGCCGACGGCCGTCTCGCCGCGCTGGTCGCGGACCTGTCGGCGGCGAGTCCGGCGTTCGGCCGCCTGTGGGCGGAGCACCGGGTGAAGGAGAAGTCGTACGGCGGCAAGCGGCTGTGCCATCCGCTCGTCGGCGAGTTCGAGGTCGGATACGAGACGCTGGCCCTGCCGGGCGACCCCGACCTGCTGGTCGTCGTTTACACGGCGGAGCCGGGGTCGGCCGCGGCCGGCAGGCTCTCCCTGCTCCTGGACCACGCGGAGCGGGAAGCACTTCTGGAGCAGGTCGGCGGGGGAGTCCTCCCGGATCACGCGGGACGAGAGGCGGGCGGCCGCGCCGGGTGAGCGGCCGTGCCGGGTGAGCGGCCGTGCCGGGTGAGCGGCCGCCGGCCGTACGGCGCCGCCGTCCGTGTGAGGCCCTGCCGTACGGCCTGCCGCCGGTATGGAGGGCCGGCCTGCCGCACCGGCGGGCAGGGGGCGTCGGGCCTGTCCGCCGCCGGCCGTGCTCGACGGCGTACCGGCCCGACGGGATCCGCCGTGCTCGATGGCGCACCGGCCTGGCGGGATCCGCCGGGGTGGGCGGTCGTGTCAGTGGGACGCGAGTGTCGGTGGGGCGCGGGCTTCAGTGGGGCGCCGGTGTCAGTGGAGCGCGGGCTCGGGCTGGAGACGGTGGCCGGCGGGGGTGGGCCGGGCGCCTTCGGTGGCCTGGAGGAGACCGGTGAGGGAGGCGCGCGCCTCCTGGAGCCCCGCGATCCGCTCGTCGATGCCGCCGAGCTGCTCCCGTAGGTGCCCGATCACGCAGGGGTCGAGGTCGGGTCCGTCGCCGGTGACGCACGGCAGGAGGTCGCGGATGACCCTGGTGGGCAGTCCCGCTCCCAGGAAGGTCCGGATCCGCCGGACCGTCGCGGGGGCGTCGGCCGCGTATCGGCGGTGGCCGCCGCCGGCCCGCTCGGACACGAGCAGCTCCTGCTCCTCGTAGTAGCGGAGCAGGCGCACGCTCACGCCGGTCTCGCGCGCCAGGTCGCCGATCTTCATGTGATCCGCCTCACATACGCTTGAACCTCACATCCGTGTGAGATTCTAGCGTTGCCGTCATGACAGACACGACAGCGCTGACAGACCAGGCGCGGCACGCGACGACCGGCACCGTCTCCCTCTACGGTTTCGCCCACCCCAGGCCGGAACGGGCCGCCGAGCTCAGGGAGCTCCTGCTCTCCTTCGTGGAGCCCACCCGCCAGGAGGCGGGCAGCCTGGAGTATCACGTTCACGAGGAGGCCGACGGGACCTTCTTCCTCTACGAGGTGTGGCGCTCGCAGGAGGACCTCGACCGGCACATGGAGCTGCCGCACATGAAGGACTTCTGGGAGCGGCGGATGGACTATCTCGAGCGCGAGCTCGACGCCCACTCCGGCGCCATGCTGAGCCCCTACCCGCGCTAGCGGGTGCCGCCGCTCCTGCGGGCGGCCGACCCCCTCATCAGCCGTGTCGACAACCCCGCGGGTCGATACAGCTAGCGGGGCTCGGGGTGTCCGGTGTGTTCGGCGATCCGCCCGGCGAGCCAGTGGTAGGAGGCCTTCGGGGTGCGCCGCCCGGTGGCGAAGTCGACGTGGACCAGGCCGAAGCGCTGGTGGTAGCCCTCGGCCCACTCGAAGTTGTCCAGCAGGGACCAGACGTAGTAGCCGCGTACGTCCACGCCCTCGGCCCGGGCCTGGTGGACCGCCCCGATGTGGCCGTCGAGGTAGGCGATCCGGTCCTGGTCGTCGACCACCCCGTCCGGGCCGGGCACGTCGGGCTGGGAGCAGCCGTTCTCGGTGATGTAGACGGGCGGGAGGGCGTCGCCGTAGCGCGCCTTGAGGCCGGTCAGCAGCTCACGGAGGCCGTCGGGGACGACCGGCCAGCCGAAGGCGGTGGTGGGATGGCCGGTGATGCCGGTGTCGCTGAAGGGGAGGCCCTCGTCGGCGGGGGCGGCGATCCGGGTGGGGTTGTAGTAGTTGACGCCGAGCCCGTCGAGCCGGGCGCCGATCAGGTCGAGGTCGCCGTCCTGGACGCAGTCGAGGCTCACGCCATATGCCGACATATCCGGGTATTTGCCGATGAGCACGGGGTCGTTGAACAGGCGGTTGTGCAGGATGTCGTAGGCGTCGGCGGCGGCCAGGTCGGCGGGGGCGTCGGAGGCGGGCCAGACGGGGGTGCAGTTGTTGGTGATCAGCACCTGCTCCGCGCCCCGCGCGCGCAGGGCCTGTACGGCCAGGCCGTGTCCGAGGAGCTGGTGGTGGGCCACCGGCAGCGCGTCCAGGAGCAGGGTCCTGCCGGGAGCGTGGTTGCCCATGGCATAGCCGAAGACCATGTGCACGAAGGGCTCGTTCAGGGTGATCCACATGGGGATCCGGTCGGCGAGCCGGTCGGCCACGGCGGCGGCGTACTCGGCGAACCGGTAGGAGGTGTCACGGTTGAGCCAGCCGCCCTCGTCCTCCAGGGCCTGCGGCAGGTCCCAGTGGAACAGCGTGGCCGCCGGGACGATGCCCCTGTCGTGGAGCGCGTCCGTCAGCCGGTCGTAGAAGTCCAGGCCCGCCTGGTTGATCCGGCCCCTGCCGTCGGGCTGGACGCGCGGCCAGGCGATGGAGAAGCGGTAGGAGTTCGCGCCGAGCCCGGCCATCAGCGCGACGTCCTCGGGCCAGCGGTGGTAGTGGTCGCAGCTCACCTCGCCCGTGTGCCCATCGCGGACGCGGCCGGGCTCGCGGGTGAAGGTGTCCCAGATCGACAGGCCCCGGCCGTCCTCGGCGACGGCGCCCTCGATCTGATAGGACGCGGTAGCCGTACCCCAAAGGAACATCCTGACCTCCAGCTGGCATGAGTGTGGCTCATGTTAGCCTCTGGCGGGCCCACGTAGGGGATGCACGTAGGGGATGATGGAGCGATGACGAACGTTTCCGGGGGGACGCTGCGCCGTCGCCCCGCCCAGCGGCGCAGCCTGGAACGGGTCGAGCGGATGCTGGACGAGTGCGCGCGGCTGCTGGACGAGGCGGGTTACGAGGCGTTGACCACCAAGGAGGTCGCGCGCCGCGCGGAGGTGCCGATCGGCACCTTCTACCAGTTCTTCACCGACAAACAGGGGCTGGTGCGGGCGCTGGCGCTGCGCAACCTGGAGGCGTTCCTCGGCCGGATCACCACCCGGCTCTCGGCCGTGCAGCTGTCGGACTGGACCGAGGTGGTGGACCTGGCGATCGATGAGTTCGTCGCGATGAAACGGACGACGCCGGGGTTCGCCGTCGTCGACTTCGGCGAGGTGCTGCCCTCGCCGGGCGGTCCGGCGCTCAAGGGGACCGAGCGGATGCTCGACGCCGCGCTGGAGAACAACGTCATCGTGGCCGACCGGCTCCGCGCGATCACCATCGAGCTGCTCGGCGCCCCGATCGGCCCGGCCCTGGACCGGGCGCTGGTCGTCGCGGTCGAGGCCGCCGACGCCGTGCTCAAGCTCGCCTTCCGCTCGCGGCCCGACGGGGACCCCGAACTGATCGCCGAGTGCAAGCGTCTGGTCCGCCGCTACCTGTCCGACTACCTCCCCCAGGGGTGATCCGCGCCCACCAGGAGAGGCCCGCCCCGGGCCTCCTCGACCGGGCGCCCGGGAAGCGCCACACCCCCAGGGGCGTGGGCGTCAGGAACCACAGCTCCTCGGCCGGCCTCATCGGACGGACTCCAGGCGGGCGCGGAGCTCGTCGTCGAGCTTGAGATCCACGGCGCCGAGCGCCTCCTCGAGCTGGGCCATGGAGCTCACGCCGACGATCGGGACCGTCGGGACGTCGCCGCCGATCAGCCAGGCCAGCACCACCTGGTTGACGGTCACGCCCAGCTCGCCCGCCACCTCGCGCAGTACGGCGAGCCCGCGGGTGGTGCCCGGGTGGTCGTAGATCTCCGGGATCGGCCGGTCCTGCCGGGTGTAGGCGCCGGCCATGAGCGTGTTGTAGGCCCACAGGGTCAGACCGGGCTCGGAGCGCAGGTAGTCGATCGTGTCGTCCTGCACGAGCACGTGGCCCGACTCCACCGGCCGCAGTCCCGGCCGGGGCCGGAGGTAGGTGTGGCGGAGCTGCACCTTGGTGTAGGCGGGCCAGCCGTTGGCCGCCGACAGGGCACGGGCGCGCTCCAGGCGCCAGGCGCGGACGTTGCTCGCCCCGATCTCCCGGACCTTGCCCGACCCGGCCAGCTCGGCGAACGCGCCGAGCGTCTCCTCCAGGGGGACGGACCGGTCTTCGACGTGGGCCCAGTACACGTCGACGTGGTCGGTCCCCAGCCTCCTCAGGCTGCCCTCGGCGGCCGCGCGGATCGCGGGGGCGGACAGGCCCTCGGCGGAGTCCAGGGTCCGGTCGCCGGGGACCGTCGGCCGGGCGCCGCACTTGGTGCTCAGCACGACCCGGTCGCGGTTGCCCCGGGCGGCCAGCCACCGGCCGACGGCCAGCTCGCTCTCGTCGCCGGTGGCGCCCTCGTTCCAGAAGGGGTAGTTGTTGGCGGTGTCCAGCAGCGCGCCGCCGGCCTCGACGAAGCGGTCCAGGATCGCGAAGGTCGCCTTGTCGTCCAGGGCGGTGCCGAACGGGATGGTTCCCAGCGCCAGGGGGATGTGTGTCATGGGCATCACCTTGCAGGCTGGAGTTCACTCCAGGTCAAGCCGGACATTCCGCCTTGACCTGGAGTGGGCTCCAGGTGGGATGCTGCCAGGCGTGAGCGTCTACACACCAGGGCAGGTCTACACGCCAGGGCAGGCGGTGGAGGAGACCGGCTTCAGTCTCGACACCCTGCGTTACTACGAGCGGATCGGGCTGCTGGAGCCGGTCGGCCGTAACGCGGCCGGCCAGCGCAGGTTCACCCAGGACGACATCGGCTGGCTCGGCACGATCCGCTGCCTGCGGGACACCGGGATGCCGATCGCGGAGATGCTCCGCTTCGCCGAGCTGGTCCGGGCGGGCGACCATACGATCCGTGACCGGATCGAGCTCCTCGAAGCCCACAACCGGCGGGTGGAGAGCCAGGTGGCCAACCTGCGCGAGAAGCAGGAGGCCGTCCTGAACAAGATCAATTACTACCGCGCGGTGGTTGATTAGAAGCCGTACGGCCGCTTTGCCCCAGGACGGTCCCCCCTTTTCAGTCCGGCTGTTAAACCGGTATATCGGTGACCGGTGGCGGGATCGGGGGAGGGGCCCATGGCCGCACCACGCGCGCGCCGGATCAACATCCCGCTCCGGCACGTCGCCCTGATGTGCGGGGCCATGCTGTTCGCGCTGCTCGCCCAGGCGACCCATATCCAGGCATTCGAGGCCGACCGGCTCAACGAGGACCCGCGCAACCCCCAGAGGAGGATCGCGCGGTTCGAGACCCCGAGGGGCGAGATCCTGCTGCGCGACGGCACGGTCGTCGCCACCAGCCGGGAGAGCGGGGGCAGCGCCTACCGGTACCGGCGGTCCTATCCCTGGGGCCCGCTGTACGCGCCGGTGACCGGGCACCTCTCGCTCTACGGCGGGACCGGCATCGAGGCGGCCGAGAACGCGGTGCTGTCCGGCGGCGACCCCTGGGTGAAGCTGCGCTCGTTGGTGGACGGCGTCGAGGGCGGCGCCACGCTTGAGCTCACCATCGACGGACGGGCGCAGCGGGCCGCCTACGAGGCGCTGCGCGCCACCGGGCTGCGGGGGGCCGCCGTCGCGATCGACCCGGCCACCGGCGCGATCCTGGCCATGGTGTCCTTCCCCTCCTACGACCCGAACCTCTACACGACCTTCGACAGCGCCGAACTCGACAGGGTGGACGGGCGGCTGCGGAGCGACCCCGGCGACCCGCTGCTGAACCGGGCGATCCAGCGGAACTACCCGCCGGGCTCCACCTTCAAGGTCGTCACCAGCGCGGCCGCGCTCATCTCCGGGAGATACAGTCCGACCGTGCGGGTCGAGGCCCCCACCGCGCTCCGCCTCCCCGGCACCGGCACCTACCTGCGCAACTCCGGCGGTACGGCCTGCGGCGACGGCGACCCGCCGCTGGCGTACGCCTTCAAGACCTCGTGCAACACCCCCTTCGCGAAGATCGGCATCGACCTCGGCCAGGACGCGCTCCGCGAGCAGGCCGAGGCGTTCGGGTTCGGCGCCGACGACCTCACCGTCCCGATGCCGGTGGCCGAGAGCGTTTACCCGCGGGGGATGGACCGGGCGCAGACCGCGATGTCGGCGCTGGGACAGTTCGACGACCGGGCCACCCCGCTCATGATCGCGATGATCTCGGCGGCGGTCGCCAACGACGGCGTGCTGATGCGCCCCTATCTGGTGGAGCAGGTCCGCCTCGCCGACGGCGCGGTGATCGACGAGGCGGATCCGTCGCCCTACCGCCGCACGCTCGACGAGGACGAGGCCGACCGGCTCACCGCGATGATGGTCACGGTCACCCAGCCCGGCGGCACCGGCACGGCCGCCGCCATCCCGGGCGTCGACGTCGCGGCCAAGACCGGCACCGCGGAGAACGCCGTCCCCGGTCAGGACCACGCGGTCTTCACCGGCTTCGCCCCGGCGGCCACCCCCCGGGTGGCCGTGGGCGTCCTGGTGGAGCACGGCGGATCCGGCGGCCGGACGGCGGCTCCCGTCGCGGCGGCCGTCATGCGGGCCGTGCTGGGCATCCGCCCGGAGTAGGCGGGTCCGGCCGGGGCGCGGCGGCCGTCACGCGGGCCGTGCCGGGCCTCCGGCCCCGGGTACGGCGGGCTCCGCCGAGGCTCCGGTCGAGTAGGCCTGGGCCTGCAGGTTGTAGAGGTCGGCGTAGAGGCCGTCGAGCTCGATGAGCTGGTCGTGGGTGCCCTCCTCGGTGACCTTGCCGTGGTCCAGGACGTAGATCCGGTCGGCGTAGCGGACGCTGGCCAGCCGGTGGGTGATCAACAGGACGGTGCGGCCGTCGGCGTGCTGCCGGATGCGCTCGAAGAGGGCGTGCTCGGCGCGGGCGTCGAGGGCCGCGGTCGGCTCGTCACAGATCAGCAGCGGGGCGTCCCGGTGGAAGCCGCGGGCGACGGCGATCCGCTGCCACTGGCCGCCGGACAGCTCCTGGCCGTCCTTGAAGCGCCGGTCGAGCAGGGTGTCGTAGCCGTGGGGCAGCTCGGCGACGACCTGGTCGGCGCCCGCCACCTCGGCCGCCGAGACCAGCGCGGGCTCCCCCTTCTCCGTGCCCATGCTGATGTTGTGCCGGGCGGTCAGCGGCCAGCGCGTGTGGTCCTGGGCGATGACCGCGATGCGGCCGCGCAGCTGGTCGGGGTCGACGTCGGCGAGGTCGGTGCCGTCCCACCGGACGCGCCCGCTGTCCGGCTCGTAGAGACCCGACAGGATCTTGGCCAGCGTGCTCTTGCCCGAGCCGTTCTCGCCGACGAGGGCGATCACCTCGCCCCGGTCGACGCGGACCGACACCCCCTGCAGGGCGGGGCTGCCGGAGCCGGGATAGGTGAAGACGAGGTCCTCGGCGGTGATCCGTTCGAAGGTCTCGGGAGCCTGCCCGGAGCGCCCGCGCCCGATCCGGCTCTCCGCGTCGGCGCAGAAGTCGAGGAAGTCGGTGAAGTAGAGGCCCTCCTCGTAGAGGCGGTTGGTGGCGAACATCAGGTTGGCGAGATACGTCTGACCCGAGCGGATCGCCAGCACGGCCGTGCCCGCCACGGCCAGCGGCACCGCGCCCACGGCGAGCAGGATGCCCAGGGCGACGTAGACGACGGCCGTCCCGACCCCGCCGAGCGCCTCACCGACGATCTTCGCGAACGTCTGCCGCCGTGCCAGCCTCAGGAGGATGCTCTGCTCGGCCGTGGCCACGGCGTCGTACATCCGCATCAGGAAGCCCCGCATGGTGAACGAGCGCACCTCGGCGGCCGACTCGCGCTCCGCCAGCAGCTCCGCGATGATCCACTTGCGGCGGCTGGCGGGGATCAGCGCGTACATCGTGGTGTAGCGCATCCGCGCCGAGCGGACCGCGGCCCACGCGTCCGGCACCACCGCCAGCACCAGCAGCGGCAGGAGCACCGGATGGAGCACCCCGAGCACACCCGCCGCCGCGACGATCCCGATGATCGCGGTCAGCACGTTGATGGCCGTGCCGACCACCACGTCCGCCATGGCGACCCCGCGCGACCGGGCCCGCTGGAGCGCGTCGTGGAAGTCGGGGTCGTCGAAGGCGGCCAGGCCGACCCTGCTGGTCAGCCCGTAGAGCCGCTCCTCGGCGATCCGGCTGACCTGGGGGTCGAGCCGGGACTGCGCCCAGCCCGCGCCCGCCTGCATCAGTGTGCGCAGGGTGCCGGCCACCCCCACCGCGATCAGGCTGGGCAGGGCCGCCATGACCCGTTCCGGAGTGGGCCCCGCCTCGAACAGGGCCGACAGCACCCCGGTCGTGGCGAGCAGCCCGAACGCGGTGAACACGCCACCGAGCAGGCTCAGGACGATCGCGACGACGGTGTCGCGGGGGCTGGCCAGCCACGCCAGCCGTACGGCGTGCGACACCAGCGCGGGCAGCCGGCGCGCGATGGTCAGGAAGCCGATGCCGGTCATCTTGCCGACGTGGGCGTGCCACTCCGACAGGCTGAGCTCGCCGAGCTCGGGAATGGAGCCGGAGGAGGTGTCCTCATCGGTCGCGGTACGGGGAGCAGGTTCCAGGGGAGTGTCCGCCATGGGTGCAGTCTGAAGCGCCCCACGGCCGATCCGCCATCGGATGGCCACGTGCGGTCAACCCGGCCCGTCCCCGAGGCGAGGGCTCCAGGCCGTGGGGTCGGCACTTCCGCCGCCGCACATGAATTCGGTGCAATAACATTTCGCGAGTAGTGCTGTTAAGCCGAGTGTGCGAAATGGGGCTAAGCCTGGGCACGGCACGGTAATTGGTGTCACACTTTCTGTGACGGATGGCCCGCGACCTCCCTTAAGAGCCGATGACACAGGACACCGCACACGTTTCTCTTACCGGCGGCAACCTGCCTCTCGAACCCAACGCCTTCGTCGGCCGTGAAGGCGACGTGGAGGAGCTCGTCGAGTTGCTGGGTGTCGCCCGGTTGGTGACCCTGTGCGGAGCGGGCGGCATCGGCAAGAGCAGGCTGGCGGTCCGGGTGGCCACCCAGGTGGCGGCGGAGTTCCCCGGGGGCGTCTGGCTGGTGGAGCTGGCCGAGGCGGTGCGCGGCGATCTGATCGAGCCCCGGGTGGGCGCCGTGCTCGGGGTGAAGGCCGAGCCGCCGCGTCCGCTGTCCGACACGCTGATCGACGCGCTCGGCGACCGGCGCCTGCTGCTGATCGTCGACAACTGCGAGTCGCTCATCGAGGAGGCGGCCCGGTTCTGCCGGGCGGTGCTCACCGTCTGTCCGGGCGTGCGCATGCTCATGACCAGCCGGGAGCCGCTGCGGGTGGCGGGGGAGACCGTGTGGCGGGTGCCGCCGCTCACGCTGCCCCGGACCGGCGTCCAGGACCTCGCCGGCAGCGAGGCCGTACGGCTCTTCGTCGACCGGGCCAGCGCCGCCTCGCGCGGCTTCGCCGTCACCGAGCACAACGCCGGCGACATCGCCAGCCTGTGCGAGGCGCTCGACGGGATGCCGCTGGCCATCGAGCTGGCCGCCGCGCTGTGCCGGGTGCTGACGGTGGAGCAGATCCACGCCCGGATCAGGGACCGGTTCCGGCTGCTGTCCACCGGCGACAGGATGGCCCCGGCCCGGCACCAGACGCTCCGCGCGACCGTCGACTGGAGTTACCAGCAGCTCAAGGACCCCGAGCGGATCCTGCTGCGGAGGCTGGCGGTGTTCACCGGGGGCTGGACCCTGGACATGGCCGAGCAGGTCTGCGCGGGTGACGGGCTGTGGGCCGACGACGTGCTGGGCGTGCTCTGCGACCTGGTCGACAAGTCCCTGGTGCTGGCCGACGCCGAGGTCGCGGGCGAGACGCGCTACCGGATGCTGGAGACGATCCGCCAGTACGCCGCCGAGCAGCTCGACACCTCGGGGGAGGAGGCCGCGTTGCGGCGGCGGCACCGCGACCACATGATCGAGATCGCCGGCCACATCCACCAGACGATCGTCCGGCGCCCCCGCCCGACCTGGGAGGAGATCTGCCCGCTGCTGGTCCTGCTGGACGAGCTGCAGGCCAACGTGTGGGCGGCGGTGCGCTGGTCGGCGGAGGCCGACGACCCGGAGAGCGCGCTGCGCCTGCTGGTCCTGCTCCGCTGGCCGACCATCGCCGGCGGCAGGTTCACCCCCGCGGACGAGTGGCTGGACCGGCTGCTGGCGACGGAGGAGACGGAGCTGCCGCCGAGCGTGCGCGGTGACGCCCTCGTGCTGCGCGGACAGGTGGCCTTCGGCCAGGGCGACCCCGACACCGCGCAGGTCGCCTGCACGGCCGCGGCCGAGCTGTGCCGGGCGACGGGTCTGCACGGGCCGCTGAGCGGGGCGCTCGCCATCCTCGCCTGGGTGGCCATCTACCAGCGCCGGCCGGAGCGGGCCAGGGCCTTCCTGGACGAGGCGCTGGAGGCGGTGCGCCGGGTGGACGATCCCTGGCACGAGATGGTGATCCGCGCCATGGAGGGGACGTTCGCGCTGTCGGAGGGGCGGGCCAAGGAGTCGCAGCGCTCCTTCGAGGCCGCGCTGGCCATCGCGCACGAGCTGGACAACCACTGGGCGGCCCCGGTCGCGCTCATCGGCCTGGCCCAGGTCGCCTGGCTCCGGGGCGACCTGGCGGAGGCCCGCGCCTACTACGAGCAGGCCCTCGACCTGCTCCAGGACATCACGGCCCACTGGCAGACCATCACCTGCCTGGCGGGCCTGGGCCGGATCGCCCTGGCCCAGGGCGACCTCGCCACCGCGCGGGTCAGGCTGATCGAGAGCCTGCGGCTGTGTCAGGGGACGGGCCAGCGGCTCGGCGTGGCCCGGCGGATCGAGACGCTCGCGCAGCTCGCGCTGGCCGAGGAGGACGACCGCCGGGCGGTGCGCCTGGCGGGGGCCTCGGCGGCGATCCGGAGCTCGATGAGCGGCGCCGTCCTGCCCTCCGGCTTCGGCGCGCGGATGGAGGAGCTGCTCCAGCCCGCCCGGATGCGGCTCGGCGACGCGATGGTCGCCCAGCTCTGGGCGCACGGCAAGGAGATGTCCCAGGACCAGGCGGTCCGCTACGCGCTGGAGGGCGACGAGCAGTCCGACGCGCCCCTGATGGCGGGCCGGGGCCCGGTCGCCGCCCCGCTCACCACGCTCACCGGCAGGGAGTGGGAGATCGCCGGACTGATCGCCCGGGGCCTGAGCAACAAGGCCATCGCCGACGAGCTGGTGATCAGTCCCGCGACCGCCGCCCGGCACGTGGCCAACATCCTGGCCAAGCTCGGTTTCTCCTCACGCACCCAGGTCGCCACCTGGGTCATCGAGCAGAACCGAGGCTAGGTCCCGCCCGCCCTCCCGCCGCGGCGGGGGAGGGCAGGGCCGTAGCAGGGCCGTAGCAGGGAAAAGGCCGTGGACGCTCCCCGCCCGGGGCCCTGCCTACACATCGGGTCTACACATCAGCCGCCGCATAGATACATCTCGGGATACGCACTCCGGAGCATGCGCCGGGGTGGCTGGCCGCCGTAGGTTTCCCTCGTGTTCGACCGATGACGCCCAGCCTTCCGCACCGTGCCCGTCATGACGGTGATCCGGTACGGCAGGCCCACACCATCCCCGGCGTCTCGGTCGAGCACACCGGTAGCGTCGCGTGTCCCTCCCAACGGTCGAGGTCTCCTCGGAGGGGTGGGGACTTCAGTGCCATGGGCCACGCGACAGCGGGCCCGAGCCGCGCAGGGCTCGGGCCCGCCTTCCGGAGGGACGGATTCCGAATACACACCCATCTACATACATCTGTCGATGCCCGGCCGACAGGGCGGCCGTAGCGTCGGTGGAATGAGACCCACCTCGTCCATAAAGGGCACCGTCACCGAAGCGGTGTTCGGCTACGCGTACGAGCGGGGTGACCGGCCCGCACTGATCGACCTCGGCGCGGGAGTGGTGTACGGCTACCGCCGCCTGGCCGACGAGGTGACACGGGGTGCCTCGGGGCTGGTCCGCCGGGGCGCCCGGCGGCGCCAGGTGGCGGGGATCCACGTCGACAACGCCGCGGCCCAGACCCTGGCGGTGCACACCGTCATCGCGGCCGGCGGGGTGGCGGCCCCGGTCGCGTCCTGGGACGGGGCGACGGCCGAGCTGCTGGCCCGGTGGGACGCCCGGCTGCTCATCACGACCCCCGGTCTGGCGGAGACGTCGCTGCTGGCCGCCGAGGCGTCCAGGGTCCGCCAGGTGATCGCCTTCGGCCAGGCGCGCGACACCGTCGACTTCGCCGACCTGCTGCTGCTCGAACCCGGCCCGCTGCCCCTGTTCGACCCCTCGGTCCAGCCCGCGCTGCTGACCGAGGACGAGGGGCTGTTCACCCATCAGGAGCTGATCGCGCGCATGCACGAGCTGGGCGGGCACACGGTGCTGGAGAAGTCCGACGTCCTGCTGGTGACCTGGTCCCTCGACTGCACCCTGGCCATGACGACCCTGGTCGGGCTGGCGCTGATGCGCGGCGCGCTGGTCGTGGTGGCCCCGGGCCTGTCGCCCACCGAGCTGTCGGCGACCATCCACGACTTCGGGGTCACCGTCATGGCGCTGCTCGACGGAGCCGTCCAGCGCGTCTAGCCCCTGGCCCCGTCCCGCCGGGCACTGGCCCGGAGGTCCTGCCGCGGCGGCGGGCGGGTGCCCTTCGGTGGAGCCGCGCCGCCCGGCACGGGAGCCGGGCGGCGCGTCGTCGGAAGGGGCGGAGGCCGCCCGGTCCGGACCTAGACCTGCTTGAGCGCCCAGAAGTGGTTGCCGTTGTCGCCCGCGAGAACCTGCTGGTCCAGGACGGACAGCGCACCGGTGGTCATGTTGAGCGCCCGTTGGCTGTACTTGTTGACGATGACGTAGGTCCTGTCCGCCACGCGTTGCAGCTGCCACTTCTGCCTGCTGGAGGTGGCGGAGCAGGTGGACTGGACGATCTGGGTCCCGGCCGCGGTGCTCGTCGCCTTCAGGTCCAGGCACTTCCCGCTGTTGGCGTTGACCAGCTGCCAGTCCGGGGAGGTGGACGAGTCGGGGTTGCGCAGGATCCACCGCTGGCTCTTCGCACCGGAATGCGCCTTGTGCGTCACCGGTGCGCCGGACGTCAGCGCCCCGTTGAGGACCTCGGCGTTCTCCCGGTTCCCGACGCCCGTCAGGTAGTAGGTCGAGCCGTTCCCCGGACCGACGGAGTTGAGGAGCCGGTTGAACTTCCAGCGCTGGTTGGTCGCGCCGGTGTAGGGGCGCTGCTCCAGCGGGGCCGGATACGCGCCCGTGACCGTCAGGGCCAGCCCGGACAGCCAGTTGACGATGGCGTAGCTGCCGTCCGTCTGGGGCAGGTACGCCCACCGCATGCCGTCGGTGCCCTTGCAGTTGTACTGCAGGACCTGGGTCCCCGAGGCGGTTCCGCTGTAGGCGCTGTCGGCGCACATCCGGCTGTTCATGTTGACGAGCTGAAGGCCGGTCTTGTACCCCATCAGCCAGCTCTGGCCCAGGGTGTTGGTACGGGCACGCTGGCTCAGCTTGGTCAGCCCGGCCATGGAGCCGCCGATCGGCTCGATGGCTCCCCCGGTCGACACGCTGGTGATCACGTAGGTGAGGCCGACCGTGGGGTGGGCGACGGCGTCGCTGGTGTCCCCCTTGACGAAGAACTCGTTGTCGGCGATGTTCCAGTGGGTGTCGAGGTAGCTGCCGGCCGCCGGGCTGACGTTGAAGTAGTCGTCGCGGTTGCAGTCGGGCAGCCGGTAGTCGTTCCACTTCAGGCAGGCCCAGGACGGGGTCCCGCCGTAACACATGAGGTCGAACTGGTCCGAGCAGTGTGAGCCGTAGAAGTGCGGGGCGCTCTCCTGCACCGCGCCGAACGTGTGGCCCAGCTCATGGGCGATGGCGTTGGCCCCGAAGCAGTTGGGGACCGCGTCGACCCGCGCGTAGGTGAGGCGGTTGTTGTAGTTCTCGGCGCCGGGCCGGTCGTCGACGTACCTCTGGCCCACTCCGCAGACGGCGGTCGCCTCGGTGAGCATGAGGTATTTGCGGTCCGCGCGGTTGTAGCCCAGCGCCTGCACCGCGGTGATGCCGCTGTCGAGGGTGGCCAGCGCCTCCGCGGGCACGACGACCTCACGGACCGCGACCTGACATCCTCCGGAGACCGCCTCCGTGACGTAGCGGATGTGCCGGCTCTTGCCGGCCGCCGCGGCGGCGTCGTTGAAGGAGTCGTCGGCGTTGGAGAGCCACGCCTGGAACATGGGCAGCAGCCTGCTGTAGCGGTCGGGCATGCTCGGCTCGCGGACGTACAGCACCTCGACGCGCTTGCCGCTCACCCCGTCGCCCTCACAGAACACCCGGGCGGGCGCCGCCTCCACCGCGGCCTCGGCCTGGGCCGCCGTGAGCCGGGCCGTATCGCCCTGCGGTCCGGTCCGCGCGCCGAGCCGCGCGCCGGGGAACACGTCGTGACCGTCGACGCAGCTCACCGGCTCGGGTGACGCCGTCGTGCGGGCACCCGAGCCGGGTGATGCCGTCGTGCGGGTGCTCGGGTCGGGTGACGCCGTCGTGCGGGTGCTCGGCTGGGATGACGCCGTCGTATGGCTACTCGGCTGGGGTGACGCCGTCGGGCGGGCACTCGGCTCGGGTGGTGCCGTCGGGCGGGCACACGGGGCGGCCGGTGCCGCCTCCGCGGGGGAGGCGTCCAGCCCCCCGGAGACGAGGCTGGCGGCGGCGAGGGCTCCCGCCGCGGCTAAAAGAGTGATCCGTCTGGCAAACACGTGAGGGGCTCCCCGATTGCGAATTTCGCGCGCCTTGGCGGCAGCGCTGATCAACATATCTGCCGACTTTGGTGTGATCAATCCGAATGGTCCGGCTCTCCCGCGTGCCGCGGAGAGCTGGCCTGAGCCCGTCCGCGGGTCAAAAGATGCAGCTCAGGGCTGTGATCGGCGCGGTCCGCGCGCGGTGGGCCGGGGCGCGCCCGGTGTGGCGGGGATCCGGCGGCCGCGGCCCTGCCGACGGTCACTCGCGGCCACCGGCCGCGGCGGGATCCGTGCGACAGGGCCCGGCCGGGATGCGCAGAAGTTATCCGCGCACACCTTGACGTCGCTCGGTGTCAGATGAATTGATTGATCTACTGACAACGTTGTCATCTTGTTCGGGGGAATCTGTGAAACCTCGACCCCGAAGGGACGGGAAGCTATGCGACGACGGTGGATGGCGGCCGTCGCGGTCACCGTGGCGGGCCTACTTACCCTGACCGCCTGCGGTGACGGCGGCGGCGCCGCGCAGAGCCCGCAGGCCGACGGCAAGAAGAAGGTTGAGGTCTTCTCCTGGTGGACCGGACCGGGTGAGGCCGACGGCCTGAAGGCCATGAAAGAGATATTCGAGAAGCAGAACCCCGGTCTGACGTTCTTCGACGCGGCCGTGGCGGGCGGCTCCGGTGACAAGGCGCGCGCCCTGCTGGCCACCAAGTTGCAGGCCGACACCCCACCGGACACCTTCCAGGGCCACGCGGGCGCCGAGCTGCAGGGCTACATCAAGGCCGGTGACCTGGAGCCGGTCAACTTCCTCTACGACGAGCTCAAGCTGAAGGACGTCTTCCCGCAGCAGTTGGTCGACCAGATCAGCGTGCAGGGCCAGATCTACTCGGTCCCGGTGAACATCCACCGCTCCAACGTGATGTGGTTCAACCCCGCCGTGCTCAAGGAGGCGGGCGTCACCGAGGTGCCCACGACGATCGAGGCGTTCGTCGCCGCCCTGGAGAAGGTCAAGAAGACGGGCAAGATCCCGCTCTCGATCGGCTCGGAGTGGACGATGGTGCACCTGCTGGAGAGCGTGCTGCTCGGCTCGCTCGGCACCGACGCCTACAACAAGCTCTGGACCGCGGGCTCCGACTGGTCGGGTCCGGCGATGACCAAGGCGCTGAACGACTTCAAGACGGTCCTGTCCTACGCCGGGGACCCGGCCGACGACTGGCAGCCGGCAGCCAAGCAGGTGGCCGACGGCCAGGCCGCCTTCACCATCATGGGCGACTGGGCCTACGGCTACTTCCACAACCCGCCGGACGGCGGCCTGGGCAAGAAGTCCAAGACCGACTTCGACTGGGCGCCCTCGCCCGGCACCGGCGGCACCTTCATGTGGCTGTCGGACAGCTTCACCCTGCCCAAGGGCGCCCCGAACCGTGACGGGGCGGTGGCGTGGCTGAAGGTGGCCGCGAGCAAGGAGGGCCAGGACGCCTTCAACCCCAAGAAGGGCTCCATCCCGGCCCGCAAGGACGCCGACACCTCCCTCTACACCGACTACCTCGCCGACGCCCTGAAGGACTGGGGGAGCAACAAGCTCGCCGGGTCCATCCAGCACGGCGTCGTCGTCAACGACGCCTGGCGGGTCGCGATCAACGAGGCGGTCGGTCTCTTCCACACCGACAAGGACGTGGCCGCGCTCCAGGCCTCGCTGGCCGAGGCCGCCAAGAACTCGGGTCAGTGATGTCCGGTACGGCCTGCGGCGACGCGGGCCGTACCCCGTGGAAGGGGTGTCAGTGACACGGGTGCGCAGGTGGCTGCCGGGGTTGCTGCTGGTCACGCCGTCGATCATCGCCATCGCGGTCTTCGTGTACGGCATGCTCGGCTGGAACTTCCGGCTGGCCATGACCGACAAACACGACGAGATCTCCGAGGGGAGTTTCGTCGGCCTGGAGAACTTCGTCACGCTCTGGGATCAGAAGCGCTGGGGCATCTCGGTCAACCACGCCATCGTCTTCACCGTGGTGTTCGTGTTCGGGGCGCTGGCGCTGGGCTGGCTGCTGGCCTTCCTCATGGAGAAGGGGATCAGGGGGGAGGGGACCTTCCGGGCGGTCTACCTGTTCCCGATGGCGATCTCGTTCGTGGCGACCGGGGTGGTCTGGCGCTGGCTGATGAACTCCGGTCAGGACGAGCGGGCGGTCGGGCTGAACCGGCTGTTCGACAGCCTGGGCCTGGACTTCCTGCAATGGGAGTGGTTCCGGAACCCGGACTGGGGGATGGCGGCCATGGCCATCCCCGCGATATGGCAAATGTCGGGATATGTCATGGCATTGTTCCTGGCGGGCTTCCGGGGCGTCCCCGAAGACCTCCGGGAGGCGGCCCGGGTCGACGGCTGCACCGAATGGCAGGTCTACCGGCACATCGTGCTGCCGCTGCTCCGCCCGGTGACGCTGTCCGCGCTGATCATCCTCGGGCACATCTCGCTCAAGGTCTTCGACCTGATCGTCGCGGTGTCCGGCAAGCAGATCATCACCGACGTCCCCGCCGTGTTCATGTGGGTGGCGGTCTTCGACTCCCACGATCCGGCCAAGGGCGCCACCATCGCCGCCTACATCGTGCTCGCGGTGAGCGTGTTCGTCATCCCCTACCTGGTCTGGACCCTTCGCAAGGAGAGGCGGCCATGACGGCCACGCAGACGCGGACCCCTCCGGCGCGGGCGCACGAGCCGGGCGGCCGGGCCGCGCGGCGGGCGGGCTGGGCGCGCGGCGTCCGGCTGGCGCTGCTGGCCGCCTTCCTGGTGATCTTCCTGATCCCGGTCTACGTGCTGCTGGTCACCAGCTTCAAGCCGCTGACCGAGGCCGACCCCAGCCAGGCCTGGGCGCTGCCCGAGGTGTGGACGGCGCAGCCGTGGCGGGTGGCCTGGGACAAGCTCGCCCCGGGCATCTGGAACAGCGTGCTGCTGGCCGTACCCGGTGCGCTGATCTCGGCGGCCCTGGGCTCCATGAACGGCTACGTGCTGTCGAAGTGGCGCTTCCCCGGCGCCGACGTGCTGTTCACGCTGTTCCTGTTCGGCATGTTCATCCCCTACCAGGGGGTCATGATCCCGCTGGTCCAGCTCCTGGTGAAGCTCAACGAGATCACCCAGTCCCTCACCGGGGCGTCGGGGGTCTTCTACGGCGCGATACCGGGGCTGCTCCTGGCGCACGTGGTCTACGGCATCCCGATCTGCACGCTGATCTTCCGTAACTACTACGTCACCATCCCGGACGAGCTGATCGAGGCCTCCCGGGTGGACGGCGCGGGGATGCTGCGCACCTACTGGTCGGTGGTGCTGCCGGTCTCCGGACCGGCCTTCGCGGTGGTGATCATCTGGCAGTTCACCTCGATGTGGAACGACTTCCTGTTCGCCGTCTTCCTCACCGGCCCGCAGAGCTGGCCCACCACGGTCATGCTCAACAACATCGCCGGCGCCCAGACCGTCCCCTACAGCCAGCAGATGGCCGCGGCCCTACTCGCCTCCATCCCCACGATGGTCGTCTACGTCCTGCTCGGCCGGTTCTTCATGCGCGGCCTCATGGCCGGGGCGCTCAAGGGGTGACTCACGGCCGGAGCGCCTCAGGATGGACCAGGGAGTCGCCCAGCGCGGTGCGGTGGTAGAGGACGCCCCGGCCGGTGCGGCTCCCGGCGACCAGGCCCGCCCTGCGCAGCGCGGCCAGGTGGCCTCCGACGGTGCCCAGGCTCAGGCCGAGCAGGGTGACGAGCTGGGTGGTGGTCGCCGGGCCGGCCAGCTCCAGGAGCACGCGGGCCCGGGTCCGGCCGATCAGCCCGGCCAGCCCGTCGGGCGCCCGGTGCGGGATCCCCGCGCCCCGGGCCGGATAGCTGATCGCGTACGGCCACGCGTGCTCGAGGTAGGAGCCCACTCCACAGTCGAAGGGGGAGGGCACGAGGAGCAGGCCGCGCCCGTCGAGCCGGTGGGTCGCGTCCGGGCTCCGCGCGTCGACCTCGATGACCCCGTCCGGGCGCCACCGCACCCGGGGGCTGAGGTCGGCCAGCGCCGCCGCCCAGCCGTAGGCGGCCAGCCGGCCCGCCCGCTGGACCACGTCCCGCTCCAGGATCGCGTGGAAGCGTGGCCACGAGGGGGCGACGATCTCGTCCCAGACGGCCTGGAGCGCGGCGGCGAACAGCTCCACGACGTCCGGTGAGAACAGCACGTCCATGACCGCGTCCGGGGGGCGCGCCATGCCCTCCAGGTTCCGGACGATCTCGCCGTGCGCCTGGGCGGCCGGGGTCGCCCGCACGGTCGCGAGCTCGGCGTCGAAGGGGGTGCTCACCCCGGCCGGCGGCGGCGCGGGGAAGTCGGCGTTGTAGAGCCGGTCCCGGTACAGCGTCACCAGGGCGCCCAGGCCGGCCTGCCTGACCAGCAGGCCCTCGTACGGCCCGCGCATCCGCTCCACCCACGCCCGCCACACCGGGTCGTCCTTCTTGCCGGACAGCAGCCAGAGCGCCTGCTTGGTGACCATGAGAGGGGAGATGGCGAACCTGCTCGCCATGACGTCCTGCGGGCTGACCTCGATCAGGTAGACCATATAGCGACCTTTCGGATATACCCGAAAGCTTAGTCAGCCGTCCCGGCCCGCCCGAGCATGGTCCGCATGACCCCCACACAAGAGCGCGGCGCGACCTACACAGAGGTTTTCGCGGGCCGGGAGTTCCGGGTGCTGTTCGGGAGCTTCGCGCTCCTGGTGGCCGGGGACCAGATCAAGATGCTGGCCCTGTCGGCACTGGTCTACACGCGGACCGGGTCGCCCGGGCTGTCGGCCGCGACGTACATGCTGGGCTTCCTGCCCTACATCGCCGGCGGGACGTTCCTGCTCTCGCTGGCCGACCGGCTCCGGCCGCGCGAGCTGATGATCGCCGGTGAGCTGCTCCGGGTGGTGACCTGCCTGCTGCTGGCCTTCGCCGGGCTGCCCGTCTGGGCGATGCTGGCCCTGGTCCTCCTGGCCGGGCTGTTCTCGCCGGTCTTCGCCGCCGCCCGCAGCGCCCTCCTGCCCGACCTGCTGCCGGGTGACGCGTTCGTGCTGGCCAGGTCAGTGCTGTCCATGACGGCCGCCGGGGCGCAGATCGGCGGGCTCGCGGTGGGCGGCGGCATCCTCGCCGCCGCCGGCCCGGCCGGGGCGCTGGCCGGCACCGCCGCGCTGTCGGCCGTGGCCGCGGTGGTGCTCCGGGCCGGACTGCCCGGCCTGCCGGCCCGGGGCGCGGGGGACGGCGGCGCCGTACGGGAGAGCCTGCGGGTCAACCGGTCCCTGCTGGCCGACGCCAGGGTGCGCGGGCTGCTGCTCGCCCACTGGCTGCCGGTGTCGTTCGTGACGGGCGCCGAGGCGATGCTCGTGCCCTACCTGGGCGGCACGGCCGGGATCGCGCTCGCCGCCGCGTCCGCGGGGATGCTGGCCGGGAACCTCGCCGTCGGCCGGTTCGCCGTGCCGTCGGCGCGGGAGCGGCTGGCGCTGCCCCTGGCGGTGCTCGCCGGGGTGCCGCTGCTCGGCTTCGCCCTCCAGCCGGGCCTCGCGGGGGCCGTCCTGATCGCCGTGCTCGCCACGGCGGGCAGCGGCGCCTACCAGCTCGGGCTGCAGCGGAGGTTCCTGGAGGCGGTGCCCGAGCCGGTCAGGGGACAGGCCTTCGGGCTGGTGTCGGCGGGCGCCATGACCGGCCAGGCGCTGGGCGCCGCGCTGGTGGGCGCCGCCGCCGAGCTGGCGGCCCCGCACCTGGCGATCGCCGCCGCGGGCCTGGCGGTCATCGGGTGCTCCCTCGCCCTCCACCGCTCCCTGCGGCCGTCCCTCTCCTGACCGCCGTCCATCCCGCCGGCCGTTTTTTGACCCGCAGCCCGTCCCGCTGACCGGACGCCTGTGACCGGACGACTGCGACCGGGGACCCGCCCCGGTGCCGGCCTAGGGCCGCAGCTCTCCGGAGCCGCGGGGGATGAGCCGGGTGGGCAGCTCGATCCGGGCGGCCGGGCCCGGCTCCCCTGTGATGCGGCGGAAGAGCAGCTCGGCCGCGGTCCGGCCGAGCTTGGCCGGGTCCTGGGCGACCACGGTCACCCCGGGCACCAGCAGGTCGGCGAGCTCGAAGTCGTCGAAGCCGACCATGGCGAGCCGGTGCCCGGTGCGCAGCGTGGCCACGGTGATCCGGCCGTTGCCGGTGAACACCGCGGTGGGCGGGTCGTCGCCGGAGAGCATCCGGGCCAGCGCGGGCCCGGCCTGCTCCGGGGGGCCCGTCGCCACCAGCGACCCGTCGAACGGCAGGCCCGCGTCGGCGAGGGCACGGCGGTAGCCGCGCAGTCGCTCGGCGGCGGTGAAGATGGACGCGCTGTCGCCGAGGAAGGCGACCCGGCGGTGGCCGTGCCGGATCAGGTGGGTGACCCCGGTGTGCGTCCCGCCGTTGTTGTCGCAGGTCACCGTGTCCACCTCCAGCCCACCCGGCCGGTCGGCGAAGACGGCGGCGATGCCCGCGTCGAGCTCGGGCCTCAGGTAGGCGTGGTCGTCCCCGGCCGGCACGATGATCAGACCGTCCACCCGGCGGGAGCAGAAGGTGAGGACGAGCTCCCGCTCGCGCGTCGGCTCCTCTCCCGAGGAGCCGCTGAGCACCAGCGAGCCGTACCGGAGCGCCACGTCCTCGACCGCGCGGCTGATCCCGGAGTAGAACGGGTCGGCCACGTCCTCGATCACCAGGCCGATGCTCGCGGTCCGGCCCCGGCGCAGCACCCGGGCGCTCTCGTTGCGCCGGTAGCCGAGCCGTTCGATGGCCGACAGGACCCGCTCGGCGGTGGCGGGATTGACCCCCGGCTCCTCGTTGACGACCCGGGAGACGGTCTTGAGCGCCACCCCGGCCGCCGCCGCGACATCTTTCATGGTGGGACGTCCACGGACACTGTCTGCCACGGCCCGATCATCGCCCAAGTCCAGCCGGTTGACAACGTTGTCATCCGGTCCGGCCGCTCACCGGGAGAGCGCGCCGCCCCGCACGCCCGTCGCGTGCAGGTCGGACTCCACCCTCGCGGCGGCGGCCAGCAGCGGCGGCAGCAGGTCGCGCTGGAGGGACTCGACGGTCGTCCGGCTCGCGTGGGAGGAGATGTTCATCGCGGCGACCACCCGGCCGGAGCGTTCCCGGACGGGCACGGCGACCGAGCGCAGACCCTCCTCCAGCTCCTGGTCGACCATCGCCCACCCCCGCGCGCGGACGCCGTCCAGCTCGGCCCGGAGGGCGGCGGGCTCGGTGACGGTCCGGGGGGTGAACCCGCGCAGCCCGGCGCCGCCGAGACGGGCGTCGAGCTCCTCCGGGGGGAGCGCGGCCAGCAGCACCCGGCCCATCGAGGTGCAGTGGGCCGGGAATCGGGTGCCGATGGCGATGGTCACCCGCATGATCCGGGTGGTGGCCACCCGGGCCACGTAGACGATGTCCTCGCCGTCGAGCACGGCCACGGACGCCGACTCGTGCACCTCGGCGACGAGCCGCTCCAGGTGCGGCTCGGCGACCTCGGGCAGGGAGAGACCGGACAGGTAGGCGTAGCCGAGCTCCAGCACGCGGGGGGAGAGCGCGAACAGCCGCCCGTCGGTCCGGACGTAGCCGAGGTCGACGAGCGTCAGCAGGAACCGCCGGGCCGCCGCCCGGGTCAGCCCGGTGGCGCGGGCGACCTCGCTGAGCGTCAGCTCGGGGGTGGCCGCGCCGAACGCCCGGATCACCGACAGCCCCCGGGCCAGCGACTGCACGTGGTCGGGGCCACGGTCGACCGGTCCGTCGACGCCCTGGTCAACCGGTCCGTCCATCCCCGTCCTCCTCGTTCCGGTCGAACTCTAGTGCCGCCTGTGCCACCGCGAACGCACGGTTGGCCGCGGGCACGCCCGCGTAGACCGCGGTGTGCAGCAGCACCTCCTTGATCTCCTCCTCGGTGAGCCCGACGCGGAGCGCCGCCCGCACGTGCATGGCCAGCTCCCGCTCGTGCCCGAGCGCGGTCAGCAGGGCGAGGGTGAGGCAGCTGCGGGTGCGCCGGTCCAGGCCGGGACGGGTCCAGATCTCCCCCCAGGCGTATTTGGTGATGAGCTCCTGGAAGTCCGCGGTGAACGGCGTGGTGCCCGCGGCGGCGCGGTCCACGTGCTCGTCGCCCAGTACGGCCCGGCGCGTCGCGTCTCCGGCGCTCCACATGTCCATCCGTCAGCTCCTTGTCGTGTCGCCGCGGGCCGTCCCCGCGCGAGGCGGCCGCCTGTCCCCCCGGGGGGTTCGGGCGGGCCGCGACCATCCGGTCACCCCGGGGGTGGGGTGAGCCGCGACCATCCGGTCACCCCGGGGGGTCGGACGGGCCTCGACCACCCGGTCATCCTGAGGGGTTGAAGTGGGCCTCGACCACCCGGTCGACGAAGACCCCGGCGGAGCCGAGACAGCCCGCCGGGTCCAGGGCGGCCTCCAGCTCCTGCGCCGTCAGAGCCAGGCCGGGCTCGGCCAGCAGCGCCTCGCGCAGCGACAGGTCCTCGACAGCCGCCCGGGCGCAGGCGGCGTCCACCAGCCCGCGTGCCTCAGGGGTGCCGCCGAGCCGGGCGACGACGTGCTCGGCCATCGGCAGCCCCCGCGCCGCGCCGAGGTTGGCCCGCATCCGCGCCGGGTCGACGGTCAGGCCCTCCAGCACCTCGCCGAGCCAGGACGCCGCGCTGCCGGTGAGCCGGAGCAGCTCGCCGAGCGTCTCCCACTCGGCCTGCCAGGGGCCGGCGGCGCGCTCGTGCTCCTGGACCATGCCCGCGAGCACCGAGGCCACCAGGCCGGGGACGCGCTGGACGCAGGCGAGCACCGACACCGCGCCCACCGGGTTGCGCTTGTGCGGCATGGCGCTGGAGCCGCCCCGGCCGGGGGCCGACGGCTCGGCGGCCTCTCCCACCTCGGTCTGGGCCAGCAGCTTCACATCAGTGGCGATCTTGCCGAGCGTCCCGGCGGCCGTGCCGAGGGCGCAGGCCAGCCGGGCGACCGGGGCGCGGTCGGTGTGCCAGGGCAGGACCGGCTCGGCCAGGCCCAGCCCGGCCGCCAGGCGCGGCAGCACCTCGTGGCCCCGGCCGCCGAGGACGGACAGGGTGCCCGCCGCCCCGCCGTACTGGACCGGCAGCGGCAGCTCCGCCAGCTCCGCCCGCGACCGGTCCAGCGCGCTCAGCCAGCCCGCGGCCTTGAGCCCGAAGGTGATCGGCACCGCCTGCTGCAGGACCGTGCGCCCGGCCATCACGGTGTCGCGGTGCCCGGCCGCCAGGCGCGCGCACGCGTCGGCGCAGGCGGACAGGTCGGCCAGGAGCGGCGCGAGGGCGCGGCCGGCCACCAGCATCGCGGCCGTGTCGTTGATGTCCTGACTGGTCGCGCCGTAGTGCACGTATCGCCGCAGCTCGGGCTTGACCCGCTCGCGCAGGGCGGCGACCAGGGGGATCACCGGGTTGCCCGCCGGCGCGGCCCGGCCGCCCAGCTCGGCGAGGTCGAACAGCTCCGGCCGGCAGGCCGCATCCAGTGCCTCGACCGCCTCGCCCGGGATCAGGCCGATCCCCGCCTGGGCGGTGGCCAGCGCGGCCTCGACGTCCAGCATCGCCGCCAGCCACGCCGCGTCCGACACCTCTGGTGCGGCACCGCCCCTGGCGAACATCCCCGAGAACAGTCCGTCACGCGCCGACAAGGTCATGCTCACCTCCAGTAATGATGATGTCGACAGATTGTCACGTATATGGGTGGGCGTCGCGGTGAACGTCAAACACCTTCCAGAACGACGGCCAGCCCCTGGCCCACCCCGATGCAGATGGCGGCCAGGCCGTAGCCGCCGCCGCGACGGTGCAGCTCGTGGGCGAGGGTGCCCAGGATGCGGGCGCCCGAGGAGCCGAGCGGATGGCCGAGGGCGATCGCGCCGCCGTTGACGTTGACGATCTCCGGGTCGAGGTCCGGCCACTCGGCCAGGCAGGCCAGGGACTGGGCGGCGAAGGCCTCGTTGAGCTCGACGGCGCTCAGACCGGACCAGGTGACACCCGCGCGGCCGAGCGCCGTGCGGGCGGCCTCCACCGGCCCGATGCCGAACAGATGCGGCTCCACGCCGACCGCCGCCCGCGCCGCGATCCGCGCCAGCGGCGTACGGCCGGCCCGCCCGGCCCCCGCCTCGTCGCCGATGAGCAGGGCGGCGGCGCCGTCGTTGAGGGGGGAGGCGTTGCCGGCGGTGACGGTGCCGCCGGGGCGGAAGACCGGCTTGAGCCGGGCGAGCGCCTCCGGCGTCGCGTCGGCCCTGACGCACTCGTCACGGTCGAGGGCGTCGAGCGGGGCCACCTCGCCGCCGAAGACGCCGCGCTCCCAGGCCGCCGCCGCGCGCCGGTGGCTGCGGAGGGCGAAGGCGTCCTGGGCCTCGCGGGTGATCCGGTAGCGGTCGGCGAGGATCTCCGCGCCCTCGCCCAGGGCGACCGTCCACTCGGCCGGCATCAGGGGGTTGACCATGCGCCAGCCGAGGGCCGTGTCGTGCAGGGTCTGCGGCCCCCGGTCGAAGCCGCGCGGCGGTTTGGGCATCACCCATGGCGCCCGGCTCATCGACTCCGACCCGCCGGCGATCACCAGGGAGGCGTCGCCCACGGCCACGGCGCGGGAGGCGGCGACGGCCGCCTCCAGCCCGGACCCGCACAGCCGGTTCACGGTCGTGCCCGGCACCGTGACCGGGAGCCCGGCGAGCAGGACGGCCATCCGCGCGACGTCGCGGTTGTCCTCGCCCGCGCCGTTGGCCGCGCCGAAGAACACGTCGTCGACGGCCGCCGGATCGAGGCCGGGGGAGCGGGCGGCCAGCGCGCGGACCACGTGCGCGGCCAGGTCGTCGGGGCGGACGCCCGACAGCGCGCCGCCGTGGCGGCCGATGGGCGTGCGGACCGCGTCGAGGACGAAGACGTCGTTCATGGCCGGGTTCTCCCGCTGTCGCCGGTGAGGTGGCGCAGGACGCCGAGCTCCTCGGGGGTGGGGGGAGCCGTCTCGCGCAGCTCGGCGGCCGTCGCGAGGTCCCAGCCGGTGGCCGCGCGGGCCTGGTCGAGGGTGACGCCGGGGTGCAGGTGGGTGACGACCAGCTCGCTGCTCGCCGGGTCGGGTTCCAGGATCGCCAGGTCGGTGATCACGGTGCGGGGACCGCCGCCGCGCAGGCCGAGGCGCTCCCGGTCGCCCGGGCCGGAGCCGAAGCCGACGGAGGTGACGAAGTCCACGCGGTCGACGAACGCGCGGCGGCTCTGCCGTACGATCACGGTCACCTCGCGGCAGGAGGCGGCGATCTCCGGGGCCCCGCCCGCGCCGGGGAGGCGGACCTCCGGGTCGGCGTAGGGGCCGATCACGGTCGTGTTGATGTTGGCGAACCGGTCGATCTGGGCGGCGCCCAGGAAACCGACGTCGATGCGGCCCGGCTGGAGCCAGTAGTTGAAGATCTCCGGCACGCTCACGACGGCGTCGGCGGTGTCGGCCAGCACGCCGTCCCCGATGGACAGGGGCGGCAGGTCCGGCCTGGCGCCGATGGTCCCCGACTCGTAGACGAGCACGAGGCCGGGGGCGTGGGTGCGGCGGGCGAGGTTGGCGGCGGTGCTGGGCAGGCCGATGCCCACGAAGCACGACTGGCCTTCGCGCAGCCGCCTGGCGGCCGCCACGGTCATCATCTCGTCGGCGGTGTAGGCCGCGGTCATCGGCGGGCCTCCGGGCCGGGGCCGGGGGCGTGCCCCACGGGCCGGGCTCCTCGCGGGGGGACGGGTACGGCGCTCATCGGCGGGCCTCCGCTCCGGGGGTGAGGACGTGTCGGGCCATCCAGGCGGTGAAGGTCTCGCGGTCGCGGCTGATCTGGTCCCAGGCGCGGTAGAAGTCGTTGTCCCGGGTGGAGTAGCCGGCGCTGTAGGAGGGGTGGGAGCCGCCGGGGGCCTCGGACACGTGGGTGATCGCCCAGCCGGGCAGCACGATCGCGCCGGGCCGTGGCTCCAGCTCCTCGACCACCTCCTCCACGGTGACCAGGGAGCGCCGCGCCGCCAGGACGGCCTCCTTCTGCACCCCGGTGATCCCCCACAGCTGCACGTTGCCCCGCCGGTCGGCGCGCTGGGCGTGCACCACGGCGACGTCGGGGTTGATCGCGGGGACGGCGGTGAGCTCCTCACCGGTGAACGGGCAGGTGATCGGCCGGACGCGGGCGGTGTGGGCGGGCAGGCCGGTGCCCCGGTAGCCGCGCAGCACCGCGAAGGGCAGTCCGGAGGCCCCGGCGACGTAGGCGTTGGCGATGCCCGCGTGGCTGTGCTCCTCGATCTCCAGCGGCGCGGGCCAGCGGTTCTGCACCGCGTCGCGGAAGCGGTGCAGCGACCCCACCCCGGGGTTGCCGCCCCAGGAGAAGACCAGCCGCCGGGCGCAGCCCATCCCGATCATCTGGTCGTAGATCAGGTCGGGGGTCATCCGGATCAGCGTGAGGTCGCGGCGGCCCTGCCGGATGATCTCGTGCCCGGCCGCGCAGGGGATCAGGTGGGTGAAGCCCTCCAGCGCCACGCTGTCACCGTCGTGCACGAGATCCGCCACCGCGTCGGCGAGCGGAACCACCGTGGCCATCGCGCCCCCTCGTGGGTATGTTCGTCATGCGGACGACTGTTCTTTCAGCGAACATACTGACCCGCCGCCTGGAAGGTCAATGCAGGAAATATCGCGAAATGCACCTTCTGATGGTCTAAGTCGGGGTTGTGGGAAAGTGGGGCAATGACTGATCGGGGACTCAGGCTGTCGCGGGCCCTGCTGATCGCCGGGTTCGTGCTCGCCTCGCTCAACCTGAGGCCCGCGCTGGCCGGGGTCTCGCCGGTGCTGAGCGAGATCATGGCCGACCTCGGGCTGAGCGCGGCCGGCGGCGGGGCGATCACCACGGTGATGGTGGTCTGCCTGGGGGTGCTGGCCCCGCTCGCCCCGCTGCTGGCCCGCCGGGCCGGCCTGGACCGCACGCTGCTGGCCGGGCTGCTGATCCTGGCGGCCGGGGTGGTGCTGCGTGCCGCCGGGAGCGTCCCGGCCCTCTACGCGGGGGCGGCCGTCGCCGGCACGGCCATCGCCATCATGAACGTGGTGATGCCCGGCGTCGTCAAGCAGCACTTCCCCACCCGCGTCGGCCTGTTCACCTCGGTCTACGTCTCCGGCCTCGTGCTGGGCGCCGCCGCCGCGTCCGGGCTGACGGTGCCGCTGGAGCGCGCCACCGGGTACGGCTGGCGCGAGGCGACCGCGACGGCCGCCGTCCCGGCCGTGGCGGCGGCCGTGCTCTGGCTGCCCCAGGCGCTGCGCTCCCCGGCGCACCGGGGGAGCGCGCCCCGGTCCTTCCGCGCGGTGCTGGGCAGCCGGGTGACCTGGGCCGTCACCGCCTACATGGGCCTTCAGTCGCTGACCTTCTACATCATGCTCGCCTGGGTGCCCACGATCTTCCGTGACGCGGGACTCCCCGCCGACCAGGCGGGCTACATGCTCGGCCTGACCAACCTGGCGCAGATCGCCGCGACGCTCACGGTCCCGATCCTCGCGGGGCGGGTCCGGTCGCAGGTGCCGCACGTGACGGCCGCGACCGTGCTGACCATCGCGGGATACGTCGGCGTGCTGGCCGCCCCGGCGACCCTTCCCTGGCTGTGGATGACGGTGCTGGGCCTGGGGCAGGGCGCCTCGATCGCGCTCGCCCTGCTGATCATCACGCTGCGCGCCCCCGACCCCGCCTCGGTCACCGCGCTGTCGGCCGTCGCCCAGTCCGCCGGATACGTGCTGGCGGCGCTCGGCCCGTTCCTGATCGGGGTGCTCCGCCAGGGTTCGGGCGGCTGGACGCTGCCGCTGCTGGCCGGGCTCGGCGCGTGCGGGCTGCAACTGGTCGCCGGGTTCCTGGCCGGCCGCCCGGTGGCCGCCGGCACGGAGAAGGCGCATTCCGCCGCCATCGCAAAATAGGACAAAAGCTGTTGAAACCTCCAGAGTGTGCTGCCCGTCGTGTCCAAGGCACCTGACGGTCGTGTCGAAGGCACCTGACGGTCACCTCCGGCCCCTACGGTCCTGCGCATGATCCGTAGGCTCCTGCCCGTGGCGCTGGCCGTCCTCGTGGGCGGTACCGTCACCGTTGTGCTGCACCAACCCGAACCCGCGACGGCCGACCGCCGTGGCGACGCGCCCATCGTCATCGGCCACCGGGGCGCCAGCGCGCACCGGCCCGAGCACACGCTGCTGTCCTACGAGGCCGCGATCGCGCTCGGCGCCGACTACATCGAGCCCGACCTGGTCTCCACCAAGGACCACGTGCTGGTCGCCAGGCACGAGAACGAGATCTCCGGCACCACCGACGTCGACGGCCGCCCCGAGTTCGCGGCGCGCCGCACCACCAAGACGATCGACGGGCGCCCGGTGACCGGGTGGTTCACCGAGGACTTCACCCTCGCCGAGCTGCGTACGCTCAGGGCCGAGGAGCGCGTCCCCGACCTGCGACCGGACAACACCGTCTTCAACGGCCTCGCGCAGATCCCCACCTTCGAGGAGATCGTCCAGCTCGCGCAGCGCCACGGCGTCGGCGTCTATCCCGAGACCAAGCACCCCAGCTACTTCGACTCCATCGGCCTGTCCCTGGAGGAGCCGCTGCTGGAGACGCTCACCCGGTACGGCTGGAACGGGCGGCGCGACCCGGTCTTCATCCAGTCCTTCGAGACCGCCAACCTGCGCGAGCTCAGGGAGCGGACCCGGCTGCCGCTGATCCAGCTCATCACCGCCACCGGCGCGCCGTACGACTGGACGGCGGCCGGAGACCCGCGCACCTACGACACCATGGTCACCCCCGAGGGGCTGCGCGAGGTGGCGGGCTACGCCGACGGCATCGGCGTGGACACCCGGCGGATCGTCCCGGCCGGCCCCGACGGCCGTCTCCTGCCGCCCACCACGCTCGTCGCCGACGCCCACCGGGCCCGCCTGAAGGTCCACACCTGGACCGTCCGGAACGAGAACTCCCAGCTCCCGGTGGACTTCCGGCTCGGCGACCCGGCCAACCCCGCCTTCCCCCGCGCCACGGGCGACGTGATGGGCTGGCTGGAGAAGCTGTACAAGCTCGGGCTGGACGGTGTCTTCGCCGACGACCCCGGCGTGGCCCGGGCCGTCCGGGAGCGTCTCCTGTAGCACGGTGACCACGGCGATCCAGATGACCGGGCGACCCACGGACGGCCATCCGGATCGCCGGGCCGGCTACCGGTGACCTCCGGCGGCGCCTGGGCTGAGGCGGCCGCCGGAGGTCCGGGCGAGGTCCGCGGCCACCGCGCGGTGGGCGGCGGTGAGCGGCGGAGACCTCTGGGGGGCGTCAGGCGACGGCGACCTCGTCCATGGGACGCAGCTCGTCGGCGTAGCTGACCGACACGCGGCGCATCACGCCGCTGTCGCTGATGGAGTACTGGCCCAGCCGCCACAGCGGCGGCGAGTAGGCGTGGATGGAGACGCTGCCGTCCACCGCGCCGGTCAGCCGGTGGATGTGGTCGGGGCCGAAGGAGAACGACTCGCCGGCCGAGACCACGGTCTCCAGGTGCTCGCCGCCGATGCGGGGGTTGCACTCCAGCAGCGTCCCGGCCACCACCCGGACCGCGCCGGAGGAGATGTCGTGGTCGTGCCAGCCGGTGTCGTCCTCCGGCCGCCAGCACAGCAGCCAGACGTCGACGTAGGCGTCCCGGTAGAGGGAGGCGTAGTGGCGGCCGCCCTCCTCGGGGAAGTCGACCTGCTCCTCCCAGCGGGAGGGGTCGGCGGCCAGTTCGTCGACCAGGTCGCGCAGCTCGCGCCGGTCGAGGGTGCGGGCGGGCAGCTCTCCGTAGCTCATCGCCGGCCTCCTGGGAGCGCACAGCGCTCACTGCCCTGGGACTGGTTCACGTTCACTTGCGCGACTCCTTCCGGTTCAGCAGGCGGTTGGGGTTGGTGACCGCGACGGCGTGCCGGGCGGCATCGCCGAGCGCGGGGTCAGGGGCCCTGGCGTAGGGCTCGTCCGAGCCGTTGACCACGACGTCGATGCCGAGCTCGCGGACGATGGCGTCGATGGCGCGCGGGCCGTAGGAGGAGGTCTCCACGTACATGTCCGGGTCCACCTGGCCCCGGCCCTCGCCGGCCCGGTTGAGCAGCCGCTCGGAGTGGAGCGGGGCCAGCCCGGCCAGCAGCGCGAAGCAGACCCGCAGCCCGGGGTGGCGGTGGCGGCCGAAGGCGGAGAAGGCGTACCAGGAGGCGTGCATCTGCTGCACGTACGGCACGACGGCGGGCCACCAGCCGGGGCCCCGGGGCTCGGCGGCCGGTCCGGGGTGCACGAAGAGCGGCAGGTCGCGGGCGGCGAGCACGTCGAGCAGCGGGGCGACCCTGGCGAGGTCCGCGCCGGTCGCCACGGCCGTCGCCGGCAGCTGGAGCCCGGCCGCCCCCTGGTCGAGCGCCCTGGCGAGCCGGGACGGGTCGATCTCGCTGAGGCAGGTCGCGGCCCAGGCTCCGAACGGGGCCGGCAGGGCGAGGGCGTCCTCGTGGTAGGCGTCGATGATCGGCCAGGCGTCCTCGGGCGGCAGCGACTCGATGCCGAGCGGGCTGGACAGCGAGACCAGGGCCAGGTCGAGCCCGTCGTTCAGCGCCAGGCGCCTGATGAGGTCATGGTCGGCGGGATCGACCTCGTAGGCGGGTTCGCCGTCGAGGTGGAGGGTCCAGCCGTCGAGGCGCGGCGGGGCCGTGCGGCGCCGGAGCGCGTCCACGAACGCGGGCGTCCACAGGTGCTGGTGCACGTCGACGGTCATTTCTCCCCCTCCTTTCGAGATATTCCCTACCTAGAATAGGGGTAACCGCCCTGACCTTGCTACGCATTCAGGTGACGCGTTTCAGTGAACCGTTTCAGTGAACCGTTTCACCTCTTGTGTGTCAATGCCCTAAAACGCCGTGATATACGGAGAACGGCCCTCTCGGGAGGCTGGAGGCATAGGCTGGCCGGGTGCCCCAGCCCCGGAAACGAGCGACGATACGCGAGGTGGCGAAGGCCACCGGCCTCTCACCGGCCTCGGTCTCGTATGCCCTGCGAGGGATGCAGGTCTCGGAGGAGACCATCGAGCGGGTGCGCCGGGTCGCCGCCGAACTCGGCTACGAGGCCGATCCCATCGCCCGCGCGCTGGCCAGCGGCCGGACCGGGATGATCGGCCTGCTCTGCGGCTCCCTTGAGGACCTCTGGCAGCAGGCCCTGGCGGTCGGCATCGGCCGGGCCCTGAAGGACAACGACCGCTACGCGCTGATCCTGGACGCCACCGGCGACCCCGTGCGGGAGCGCACGCTGGCCAGGCAGCTCCGTGACCAGCGGGTGGACGCCCTGATCGTGCAGCCGGTGGACCCGGCGGCGCCGCTCTGGTCCGAGCTGTGCGAGAGCCTGCCGGTGGTGTCGATCGGCGACTCGCTGGCCGGGGCGCGCACGGCGGGAGAGGTCGTGTTCGACAACCGCGCCGGTGTGACCCTGGCGCTGGAGCACATGCGCGACCGGGGCCACCGGCGTGTCGCCGTCCTCACCCCGACCCGGGCCAGCACCCCCGACCGCCCCGCCGACGTGCACGTCCTGGCCGAGGCGGGACGGCTGGGGCTGGACATCGAGGTGGTCACCGCGCCCCAGGCGCTGACGGCCGCCACGGACGTCGCCCGGCGGATGCTCGCCGACGGGCACCGGGCGTTCTTCTGCTTCGCCGACTCGATCGCCTACGGGGTGTACGCCGCGGCGGCCGAGCGGAACCTGCGGATCCCCGCTGAGGTGTCCGTGATGGGCTACGACGACCACCCGATGTCGGGACTGCTCAGCCCGGGACTGACCACGGTCGACTGGGACATCGACGGCATCGTCCGCGCGGCCGTCCGTCTGGTCGTGGCGGCCGCCGACGGCAACACCCGCCGCCGCCGGATCGTCCAGGCCCCCGAGCTCCGCGAACGCGGTTCGGTGGGCTGACCCGGGCCCGACGCCCGAGCCGCGCCTGTCAGTGTCCGCCCGCGCGTGCCGTGCCTGCCCGCGCACGGCCGCTAGGCGAGATCCGGCAGGAGCTCGCCCGGCGCCGGGGAGACCGGCAGCGGGCCGTCCAGCGGCGGTCCGTCCGGCAGCGGACCGCCGGGAGGCGGGCCGCCCGGCGGCCGGGCCCCCGCCCGCGCGTGGGGCCCGCACATGAGGCCGGGCAGCATCCCGCGCGCCGCGTCGAGGTCGGCGTCGAGGGGGCGGTCGGCCATCCGGGCGTCAAGGCCGACGTCGCAGGGCAGGCCCCGCTGGCGCAGCGCCCGGACCGCCGCGACCAGCTCGCAGGCCAGCACCGTTTCCAGCGGTTCGAGGGCGGACAGGGCCGAGCGCGCGGCCTGGGGGGTGAAGCTCGCGTGGTCCTCGGTCCCCAGGGAGAGCACGGCGGTGCCGAGGGTCACCGGGGAGGCGAGCTGGCGGAGCTCGGCCAGGGCCGAGTGGGCGACGTATTCGAGGATCATCACGCCGGACAGGCCGGGACGCTCGGCCAGGAAGGGCAGCAGGCCGGTGTGGGCGGGGTCGGTCAGGGTGGCGAGCCGGGCGGCGCTCAGCGAGGCGGTCTGGACGACGGCGGCCCGGAGCGCGTCGAGGGCGAGCGCGACCTTGACGGAGTGGAAGTTGCCGTTGTGCCAGGCCCGGCCGTCGGCGATCAGCGGATTCTCCGGGGCGGCGTTGAGCTCCTCGGTGACGGCCCGCTCCGCGCGGCCGAGGGCGTCGAGGGCGGCGCCGTGGACCTGGGGGAGGGCGCGGTAGCCGTACGGGTCCTGGACCCGGCGCGGGAGGGTGGCGCCGATCAGCTCGCGGAGCCCGGCCGCCACCGCCGCCTGGTCCGGTCTGCGCTGCACGGCCTGCGCGAGCGGTTCGAGCGAGGCGTCGATCGCCTGGAAGGAGTGGGCCGCGACCGCTGTCGTGGCGGTGAGGACGGCTCGCAGGCGGTGGCAGGCCAGGGCCGCGTCCGCGAGGGTCGCCGCGCCGGAGCTGATGAAGGGGAGGGCGTCGCTGGAGGCCAGCGCGTATCGGGGGCCGAGGCCGCCGGTGCCGGGGGGCGGTGTCCAGGGGAGTTCGCCGAGGAGGCAGAGGGCGGTGGTGGCCAGCGCGGTGAGGTCGCCGGTGCCGATGGCGCCGTAGGTGCGGATCGGGGGGGTGAAACCCCGGTTGACGGCGGCGGCGAGAACGGGCAGCAGGCCGGGGTTGAGGCCGGAGCCGCCGGTGAGGAGCTGGTTGAGGCGGACCACGAGGGTGGCGCGGGCGCGCGCCTCCCCGATCAGCGGACCGGCGCCGCCGGCGTGGCTGCGGAGCAGGTCGAGACCGGCGGCCTCGACCGTGACGCCCTTGTTGGCCCCCACCCCGGTGGTCTGGCCGTACAGCGGCCCGCTGAGGGAGCGGGCCGTCTGCCAGGCGGTCTCGGCGCGGTCGGTGGAGCCCAGCAGGATCCCGGAGCCGTGCGCGGCCCGGTGGACCTGCTCGCAGGTCAGGTGGGCGCCGTCGAGGACAACCGTCATCGGGTCAGTCGCCGAACACCAGGTCGAGCAGCCAGCTCACCACGCCGACGACGATCGCGCCCCAGAACGCGGCCCAGAACCCCTCCACGTGGAAGGGCAGGTTGGCCTGGGCGGCGATCCAGCTCGTGAGCAGCAGCAGGCCGGCGTTCACGACGAGGGCGAACAGGCCGAGGGTGAGGACGTAGAAGGCGCAGCCGAGGGTCTTGATGATCGGCTTGAGGACCGTGTTGATCACACCGAACAGGAGGGCGACCGCCAGGAGCGTCCCGATCTGCATGGTGGTGGTCTCGGTGGTCACCGTGATGCCGCTCACGAGTTTGGTGGCCACCCACAGGGCGGCCGCCACGGCCAGGATCTTGATGATGATTTTCACGTTTCGGCATCCTCGCATGGGTCGTCGGATGGGCGATAGATCCGCAGCATTAGATGCGGATATATCAGGACACTAGGCATTTTGGAGGCGCGGTGGGCGCCGGAACCGTGGCGGACCGGGCGCGAGAGGATTCCGGACGGGCCAGGGGGGTCAAGCGGACACGGAGAGCCTCCTCCCGTGACTCCGCGTAGTTGTGAGGTTAAAGGTTTCATAGACGGCCCGTCGCTCCCCCGGCGGAGGGGAATGGCTCCCGGCGAGAGCGTGTGCCGCCGAGGGAGGCCTCATCATGTCCAACGAAACATCCAGCGGCTCCGGAGCCGCCGGCCGTACGGCGTCGCGGGAGATCCGGCTCGCCTCGCGACCCGAGGGCTGGCCGACGGAGGAGAACTTCGAGCTCGTGGAGGTGGAGATCCCCGCCCCCGGTGAGGGGGAGGTCCTCGTCCGCAACCGCTACATGAGCGTCGACCCGTACATGCGGGGCCGCATGAACGACGTCGAGTCCTACGTCCCGCCCTTCGAGCTCGGCAGGCCTCTCGACGGCGGCGCGGTGGGCGAGGTCGTCGAGTCGCGCGCCCCCGGCCTCGCCGCCGGCGACCTCGTCCTGCACGGGTACGGCTGGCGGGAGTACGCGCTCGTCCGCGCGGACCGGGCCCGCAAGATCGAGGAGATCCCCGGGGTCCCCCTCTCGGCCTACCTCGGCGTGCTCGGCATGCCCGGTCTCACCGCCTATGTGGGACTGCTCGACATCGCCGCGTTCAAGGAGGGCGACACGGTGTTCGTCTCCGGGGCGGCCGGGGCGGTGGGCAGCCTGGTCGGGCAGATCGCCCGGCTGAAGGGCGCCTCGCGGGTCGTGGGAAGCGCGGGATCACAGGAGAAGATCGCCTACCTGACCGGGAAGCTCGGCTTCGACGCCGCCTTCAACTACAGGACGGCCCCCGCGCGGCGGCAGCTCGCCCAGGTGGCTCCCGACGGGATCGACGTCTATTTCGACAACGTCGGCGGTGAGCACCTGGAGGCGGCCCTCGACGCGTTGAAGACCTACGGCCGGGTCGCGATGTGCGGGGCGATCTCCGTCTACAACGCCGCCGAGCCGGTCCCCGGCCCGAGCAACCTCTTCCTGGCCGTCGGCAAGCGGCTCACCCTCCGGGGTTTCATCGTGGGCGACCACTACGACCGCATGACCGACATGATCAGGGAGGTGGGCGCCTGGCTCCGCGGCGGTGAGATCACTTTCGGGGAGACCGTCGTCGACGGCCTGGAGAACTCCCCCAGGGCGTTCATCGACATGCTCGGCGGCGCCAACACCGGCAAGATGCTCGTCCGGTTGGCCCGGTGACCGTGCATAATCCTCACAATCTGGGGGCAGGAGGGGCGAGAGGGGGTGGGTTAGGTGGAAACGGACGAGCTTGAGGCGCTGTCGGCCCAGGAACTACATGATCGTGCGGTCCGATATGCCGTGCACCACGGGGACTTCGCCTTCCTGTGGGATCTGCTGAAGGTGATCCCGGCGGCCGAGGCGTCCGCCGGCAACGAGACCGAGACGGCCAACGATCTCAGCCGGGTCTCCGCCCTGCTCAGCGATGCCATGGCGTCGGGTGAGGGCCGGCTCGGCGAGGCGCTGCGTCCGTTCTACATCGACTACCTCTCCAAACATCCCGAGGCATAGCCGGCCGTGGCTCCGGCCGCTCCGGTCCCCGGCCGCTTCGATAGGGTGACCGGCAAGGTTACGGGAGGAGCGGTCATGGCACAGGTGAGAGTCGAGCGGACCGAGGACGGGTTCGTGGCCCGCAACGAGCGCGGTGCCGAGGTCGCCATGGGCGGCGGTGACGAGCAGGGGGTGTTCACCCCCGTCGAGCTGCTGCTCGCGGCGCTCGGCGGCTGCAACATCGTCACCGTGGAACCGCTCACCGCCCAGCGCGGTCACCGGCTGGTCCGCCTGGCGATGACCGTCCAGGCGGAGAAGGTGGAGCCGACGCTGCTCGGGCCCATGACCATCACCTACGACGTGGAGCTGCCGGAAGGCGACGACAAGGCCGACGAGGTCTTCCGCGCGGTGGCCCAGCGGGTGGAGGAGAAATACTGCACGGTGAGCCGGGCGCTGCGGGAGAAGACCGAGATCCGGCTCGAACTCCCCGAGTGACCGCCGCGCCCGTGGGCGACCGGCAGGGCTCCGGGACGGCTGCCGTGCTCCGTGAACGGCCGCCTGTGTCCGGCGGATGACCGGAGGTCTCGCGGCGGCCGCCGAGCCCGGCCGGGACCCGCGCGCTTGGTCTGGCAATACCGGGTCAACCCCGGCTGTAGGCCCAAAATCAACCCTTGGATGACGTCCTCGTTACATTTGGTTCTGTACTGTTGAAGCAGGTCAAGGGGTTCTGCGAAGCCCGGGGGGAGCATTGCAGAGACTTTTCACCGGATACAGGACGCGAGGGGGATCGCGTCCCTGAGCGGAGCCGCCGGAGTCTTGGGGGAGACGAAGGAGAGGCCCGCGAGGAGGCCGGGACCGGACAGTTGGGGGACTGTCCGGTCCCGAGTCTTTGGGGGTGGGGGCCGGACGGTCGGGAGACCGTCCGGCCCCTTTTCCGATCGCGGCAGGGGAGCCGTCCGGCCCCGCTCCGCCAGGGGAGAGCGGGTATCCGTCCGATGTGCGCCACCGCCGGGGCTGCTGCTAGAGTTACCTCCGTTGCAAGCGCCGCTAGCTCAGTTGGTTAGAGCAGCTGACTCTTAATCAGCGGGTCCGGGGTTCGAGTCCCTGGCGGCGCACCACACGGTGAAGCCCAGGTCGATGATCATCGACCTGGGCTTCACCGGTTCCAGGGGCCCCGCTCACCTGCGCCGCCGCCGTCACCGGGCCGCCATCGCCGCTGGGCCGCCACCGTCACCGCTGCCGCCTCAGGTCGCTCAGCTCGCCGTCGCCTGTGGCCGTCGTGGTTACCGGCCCTTTGTGGGCCCTTTGCCCGCCCGCCGTACCGGTCCGGCCGTGGGACGGAAGTGACCTGATGGGGCGTGTGCGTCGTTTGTCGGTTACCGCGCTGGGGCAGAGCCCTTCCATGGGGATCGGGGGCGGTGTCGACGCCGTGGTGACGGCACTCGGCTGGACCACCGGCCCGGCGAGTGCGGCGGACCTGGCGGCGGCGCGCCTGCAGATGGCCCTCTCGCTGGGCTGGCACATCATCCTGGCCTGCATGGGGGTCGGGATGCCCGTCCTGCTGCTGTCGGCCGAGTGGCGGGCGATCCGGACCGGTGACGGAGACTCCATGCGGCTGGCCCGGCAGTGGGCGAGGGCGACGGGGGTGCTGTTCGCGGTCGGGGCGGTCTCGGGGACGATCCTCAGCTTCGAGATGGGCCTGCTGTGGCCGGGGCTCATGGGGATCTACGGTGAGGTGATCGGCCTGCCCTTCGCGCTGGAGGGGATCGCCTTCTTCGTCGAGGCCATCTTCATCGGCGTCTACCTCTACGGCTGGGACCGGCTGCCGCCCGTGGCGCACCTGCTGAGCGGGGTGCCCGTGCTGGTCGCGGGGGTGGCCTCGGCGTTCTTCGTGGTGACCGCCAACGCGTGGATGAACCAGCCGGTCGGGTTCGTGATGGAGAACGGCCGGGTGACGGAGGTTTCCCCGTGGCGGGCGATGTTCAACCCGGCCACGCCGCCGCAGACGCTGCACATGATCGTGGCGGCGTTCATGGTCGCCGGGTCCGTCACCGCGGCGGTGTACGCGGTGGCGATGCTGCGCGGGCGGCGGGACCGCTACCACCGCCTGGGCTTCCTGATCCCCTTCACGATGACGGCCGTCTTCGCCCCGGTCCAGATCCTGGTGGGCGACTACGCGGCCAAGTTCCTGGCCGACTACCAGCCGGCCAAGCTCGCCGCGGCGGAGGGGCTCTTCCTGACCCGCTCGGGCGCGCCGCTGAGCCTGGGCGGTTTCGTCGTCGACGGCGAGTTGCGCTACGCGATCGAGATCCCCAACGGCCTGTCCCTGCTGGTGGGCTACAGCCCGCACACCGTGGTCGAGGGGCTGGACCGGGTGCCGGTGGCCGACCGCCCACCGGTCACCGCCGTCCACCTGGCCTTCGACACGATGGTGGGGATCGGATTCTTCCTGCTCCTGCTGTCGGTCTGGTACGCCGCGGTCTGGTGGCGGCGGCACGACCTGCCCCGCTCCCGCTTGTTCCTGAGGCTCGCGGCCGTCTCCGGGGTGGCCGCCGTCGTCGCGGTGGAGGCCGGCTGGGTCGTGACGGAGGTCGGCCGGCAGCCGTGGGTGGTGTACGGCAAGCTACGCACCTTCGACGCGGTCAACCCGGCGCCCGGCCTGTGGGCCGGGGCCGTCATCGTCACCCTGGTCTACGTGGTCCTCACCGTCGCCACCGTCTACGTCATGCGGCGGGTGGCACGCGCCCCCCAGGAGTCGGCAGCCCCCCAGGAACCGGGGTGATCCGATGGACGCGGCGCAGATCCTGCTGGTCGTGATGTGGGTGGGGCTGACGCTCTACGCGCTGCTGGCCGGGGCCGACTTCGGCGGCGGCATCTGGGACCTGGTGGCGGGGCGCAGCCGTGCCGGCCTGCCGCAGCGGCGTCTCATCGAGCACTCCATCGGGCCGGTGTGGGAGGCCAACCACGTCTGGCTGATCTTCGTGATCGTCGTGCTGTGGACCGGTTTCCCGCCGGTTTTCGCGGCGGTGATGTCCACGCTCTACATCCCGCTGACGCTCGCGGCGCTCGGCATCATCGCCAGGGGAGCGGCCTTCGTCTTCCGCAAGGCGAGCACGGAGCTGTGGCAGCAGCGCCTGTTCGGCGCGGCCTTCGCGCTCTCCTCCGTCCTGACGCCCTTCTTCCTGGGCACGGTCGCCGGGGCGGTCGCCTCGGGGCGCGTCCCCCCGGGGCTGGCGGCCGGAGATCTCGTGAGGAGCTGGCTGAACCCGACCTCGCTGCTCGGCGGGGTCCTCGCGGTCGGCGTCTGCGCCTATCTCGCCGCGGTGTATCTGTGTGACGACGCGGTGCGGGCGGGACTGCCCGACCTGGCCGAGGGGTTCCGGCGCAGGGCGGTGACCACGGGGCTCGGCGTCGGCGCCGTCGTGCTCGGCGGCATCGCCGTGGTGCGCTGGGACGCTCCCCGGCTGTTCGGCGGCCTCACCGGCCGGGCGCTGCCCCTCGTCGTCGTCGGCGCGGTGCTCGGCCTGTTCTCGCTGGCCCTGCTGTGGCGGCGGCGCTACCTGCCGGTCCGGGTCACCGCCGCGGCGGCCGTCGCGGCGGTGATGTGGGGCTGGCCCCTGGCGCAGTATCCCGTCATGCTCCCTCCCGCGCTCACCGTCGGCGAGGCCGCCGCGACCCCCGCCGTGCTCGGCGCCACGCTCGCCGTCCTGGCCGTGGGCGCGCTGCTGGTGGTGCCGTCCATGGTGTGGCTGTTCCTGCTGCAGCGGCGCTCGCCGTACGACCCGGGCGCGCACGGCTGACGCCCGCCCGGCGGCCTGGGCCCGCGGCCGCCGGCCAGAGGCGGCGGCCGGGGCGGACCGGTTGACCTCAATCAAAGTTGAGGTTGCAGAGTGGGGTCCGGCAACGACGAGCGGAGGAGTTTCTGATGAAGGCTGCTGCTTTTTCCGAGTTCGGCGGGCCCGAGGTGCTGCGGGTCATGGAGCTTGAGACCCCCGAGGCGGGTGCGGGGCAGGTCCGGGTGCGGGTCAAGGCGGCGGGCGTGCAACCGTTCGACGTCGCGGTACGCCAGGGGTGGAGCCCGGCGGGGGTGACCGGGGGCCTGCCCCGGATCCCCGGCAACGAGTTCGCCGGGATCGTCGACCAGGTGGGCGAGGGGGTGAGCGGGGTCTCCGCCGGCGACGAGGTGCTGGGCTTCAACCTGCTGAACTCCTACGCCGAGTACGTCGTGGTCCCGGCCGAGAACGTCACGGCCAAGCCGGCGAACATGCCCTGGGAGGTGGCGGGCGGCTTCACCGCCGGCACCCAGACCGCCCACATCGCCCTGAGGCAGCTGGGGGTGGGGGAGGGGGACACGGTCCTGGTCCACGCCGCCGCCGGCTCGGTCGGCACCGCCGCGGTGCAGCTCGCCCGGCTGTGGGGGGCGCGGGTCATCGGCACCGCGCGTGAGGAGAACCACGACTACCTGCGCTCGCTCGGCGCGACCCCCGTCGCGTACGGCGACGGCCTGCTGGAGCGGGTGCGCGCCCTCGCCCCCGGCGGGGTGGACATGGTCCTGGACGGCGCGGGCGGTGCGGCGCTGGAGGTGTCGCTGCAGTTGGTGAAGGGCGAGCGCGTCGTCACGCTGGTCGAGCACGAGAGGGCGGAGGCGCTGGGGGTCCAGCTGACCCGGGGGGTGCGGCTGGCCTCCCGGCTGGCCGAGCTCGCCGACCTCTACGCCGACGGCAGGCTCACCTTCCACGTCCGCCGGACCTATCCGCTGGACCGGGCCGCCGACGCCCACCGCGAGGTCGAGACCGGCCACGGCCGGGGCAAGGTCGTCCTCGCCGTCGGCTGAGCGAACTTCAGATCATCTCCGCGTTTAACCGAGAGAAGTGTGGTGACACGCACACAACAAGTGACGTTTCCCATGTAAAGTCCGTTTTGAGGACCGTATGGCGGGGGGAGCCATCGTGAGAAAACTCATGCATGCGGCGGCACTGTTCATCGTCGCCACCTCTGGGATCGTCGCGACGGGGACGTCTGCGCAGGCGCGGGATGATGGCACGCCGGTTGGCCCGGACCAGTACCAGGCGCTGATGGACCAGTGCCGGTACGCCGACTCGGCGCGGCTGCAGAGCGAGTGTCGCTCGGCGGTCGAGCGCAACTACCGGATCGGGCAGGAGAACTCCGGCCTCGACTGCCGGACCTACTCGGGGGTCACGGTCTGCGGGGACCTGTCGCTCAGCAAGCGAGAGGCCGCGTGCGTCGAGCACTCGGTGGAGGCGGGGCTGACCGAGCGTCGATCCGAAGTCGAGTGCTACGCGTTCTACTGACCCCGTCCCGACGGCCCCGCCCCGTCCCGAGTAGGGAGGGCGGGGCCGCGGCGCGGGAATCATCCTTCGGATGTGCCGCAACCTATGGCATCGGCGACCGAATTTTTAGTAAGGTTTCTTGTTAATAACGTGCTATCCGTCGGCCGTTGGACATGTCCCACCTCCATCCCCCTGTAGGAGGAGTCCACGTGCATCTGCGACACAAGGCGGCCACCGCGGCCGCCGCCCTCACCGTTGGATCTCTGCTCGCCCTGCTGCCGTCCGCCCCGGCGGTCGCGCACGGATCGATGTCGAACCCGCCCAGCCGCGCCTACGTCTGCAAGACGGAGGGGCCGGAGACCCCCAAGTCGGAGGCGTGCAAGGCGGCCGTCGCGGCCGGCGGCACCCAGGCGTTCTACGACTGGCACGAGGTCTCCCGGCTCGAGGCCGGCGGCAACCACCGTGCGATCATCCCGGACGGCAAGCTGTGCAGCGCCGGGCGTGACAAATATCGCGGGCTCGACCTCGCCAGGGCCGACTGGCCCGCCACCCGGGTCTCCCCGGGGCCGCTGACGATCACCTACCACGCGACCGCGCCCCACGCCAACAGCAACTTCGAGTTCTACATCACCAAGCAGAGCTGGAACCCGACCCAGCCGCTGCGCTGGGCGGATCTGGAGCCCATCAAGACGTTCAACAACCAGAACCCCAGCACGTTCACGAACTGGACGATCAACCTCCCGCAGCGCACCGGCCGCCAGCTCGTCTACTCGATCTGGCAGCGCGTGGTGGGCAGCACCGAAGCCTTCTACACCTGCTCCGACGTGGACTTCGGCGGCGGCACCACCCCCACGCCGACCCCCACGCCGACCGTGACCCCGACGCCCACCCCGACCCCCACCCCCACGCCCACGCCGACCTCGACCCAGCCGGGCGGCACCTGGAGCGCGGGCACCGCCTACACGGCGGGCACGCGGGTGACCTACGGCGGCCTGACCTACCAGTGCCTGCAGCCGCACACCGCGCTGCCGGGCTGGGAGCCGCCGAACGTCCCCTCGCTGTGGCAGCGCGTCTGATCCAGACCGGCCGGGGCGGCCACGACCGCCCCGGCCCCACCCCGGAGAGGAGTCCACGATGAAGCGCACCGCCCTCGCCGTCCTGGCGGTCCTCCTTCTCGCCGGCTGCGGTGCCCACAGCATCCAGGAGCTCCGCGGTGACGCCCCCGCCGGGCACGGTGGCGCCCACGCGGGACACGGCGCCGCCCGCACCCCGGGCGGGACCGCCGTCGCGGGCAGGGACTTCAACCCCGCCGACGTGATGTTCCTGCAGATGATGACGGCCCACAACGGCCAGGGCGTGGAGCTGGTCCGGCTGGCGCCGGAGCGGGCCACCCGTCAGGAGGTCAGGACGCTGGCGGCGGCGATCGCCACGACCCAGGAGGTGGAGGCCGCGTCGATGGCCGAACAGCTGATCGACTGGGGCCGGCCCATCGGCGCGGAGCCCGGCGAGCACGCCGCCCACGGAGGCATGCCGGGGGTGAGCAAGGCGGAGATCGCCGCGGTCGCCGGAGCGGCCCCGGCCGACTTCGAGAGGAAGTTCCTCAACATGCTGATCGCCCAGCAGGACGACGCCGTCCAGATGGCCAGGATGGAGGTGAGCACCGGCCTGAACGCCGAGGTCAAGGCGCTGGCGGCGCGGATCGACGCCTCGCGTACGGCGCAGATCAAGCAGATCCTGGCGCTGCTGGGCCAGTGATCGGGCCGCGGGTCTGATGATCGATTTGTCCGCACGCTCTCCGATATGGAATATTTCCTACCTAATGTAAGGGAAATAGGGGAGAGTCATGCGTAAGTTGTTCGGGGTCGTGGCAGGCCTGATCCTGGCCGGTAGCCTCGCCGCCTGCGGTGGATCCTCGACCGACACGGCCGAGCCCGCCGCCGCACCCAAGGCCGACGCCCCGCTCAAGGTCGGGGTGAACCCCGTGCCCCATGGCGAGGTGCTCAAATACGTCAAGGACAACCTCGCGGCCAAGGCCGGGCTGAACCTGGAGATCGTCGAGTTCACCGACTACGTCCAGCCCAACACCCAGCTCGACGAGGGCAACCTGGACGCCAACTACTTCCAGCACATCCCGTACCTGGAGGAGTTCTCCAAGGGCAAGGACATCAAGCTGAGCTGGGTCGCCCCGGTCCACATCGAGCCGCTCGGCCTCTACTCCAAGAAGATCAAGAACGTCGCCGAGCTCGCCCAGGGCGCCTCGGTGGCCCTGCCGAACGACACCAGCAACCTGGGCCGCTCGCTCAAGCTCCTGGCCGACAACGGGGTGATCACTCTCAAGGAGGGCGTCGGCGTCAAGGCCACCGAGCGCGACGTGGCCGACAACCCCAAGGGCCTGCAGTTCAAGCCCCTGGAGGCGGCCCAGCTGCCCCGCTCCCTGGAGGACGTGGACGCCGCGATCATCAACGGCAACTACGCCCTGGAGGGCGGCCTGCAGCCGGCGACCGACTCCCTGATCCTGGAGAAGGGTGAGGGCAACCCCTACGCCAACGGCCTGGTGACCGTGCCGGCCAAGGTGGACGACCCCCGCGTCAAGAAGCTCGCGGAGATCCTCCAGGGGCCGGAGGTCAAGAAGTTCATCGAGGACAGGTACAAGGGAGCGGTCCTGCCCGCCGGTCAGTGACCTCGCCGTCCCGCCGCCGCGCGGCCCCTGCCGGAAACCTCGGCCGGGGGCCGCGCGGCGGATCTGTTTCCCGGGGTGACCTGGGCCCCTGCGGGGTCGGCGGGGCCGCGCGCCCGCGTTTCTCCCCGGGATCGGCGGGGCCGTGACGGCGGCCGGACGCCCGTGCTTCTCCCGGGATCGGCGGGGCCGTGACCGCGGCCGGGCGGCCGTGTCCCGTGGCGGGCCACGCGGCGCGACGTTTGAGATCCGTGTGGGGGATAGGGGATGAGGCGTTGGCTCGAAGGAGGGAATCCCATGACCATCGCAGGCGGCATCATCCTCATCATGCTCGGCGCCATTCTCACCTGGGCGGTCGAGTTCGACATCGCCGGGTTCGACATCAACATCGTCGGCGTCATCCTGATGCTCGGCGGTCTCGCGTGGCTGCTGTTCGCGCTCTACCGCCTCAGCGTCGCCCGCCGGGCCGTGGAGACGCCCACCACCACGGTGGTCGAGGACCCGGTGACCCACCGTCGCGTCTACGAGGAGCGTCACTACAACGACCCCCCGGTCGTGTGACCCGCCCACTCCGCGGTACGAGAGCCGAGGTTTCCAGGGCCTGACCGCCCACCCCGTGCCGGTGCGCCCGTTAGCGTCCGCGCGTGCCGGGTAGGTGGGGCCTCTCATCAAGTGTGAAACGGAGGACGGGACGTTGAGCAGGGTCGTATCCCGAGGGACGAGCGCCGTGAGCGGAATGCTCGGCGGCGCCATCGCAGGAGCCATCTTCAAGCAGGTCTGGAAGTTCGCCTCGGGCAAGGACGACGCGCCCCAGGCGACGTCCGAGGAGTACGGCTGGAGGGAGATCCTGGTCGCGGCGGCCATCCAGGGCGCGATCTTCGGCGTGGTCAAGGCCGCGATCGACAGGTCCGCGGCGCGGAGCATTCACCGAGCCACCGGCAAGTGATCTCACCCGGGAGCCCCCGGTCCGTCTGACGGACCGGGGGCTCGGCGCGTCCGCGCGGGGATCCGGGCCGCGGGCCCGGCGGGCCGGGGTCCCGACGTGGAGATCCGGGCCGCGGGCCCGGACAGGGGTCCCGACATGGGGATCCGGACCGGGGTCCCGACGCGTCCGCGCGGAGATCCGGACTACGGTCCCGAGGGGCGAGAGCCCCGCGACTCCGGGGCTGCCGAGCCCGTCAGGCCCTCGCCCGGCGGGTGACCGCGGCGGCGACGGCCCCGCCGGCCAGGGTGAGGGCCGCCAGGCGACGGTGGCGCGAGAGCCAGGCCTGCGGGCTGCGGGCGTGGGCGCGGCGGCCGAAGGTGCCGTGGGCGCCGTAGTCGTCGTCCTCGTCGGCGGGCCTCCACAGGTTGGCCACGCCCGTGGGAGGCTGGGCCGCCGTCTGCTGGCTGTCCCGGCCGGTCCGGGCCAGATAGCGGTCGAGCAGCCCAGGGGCGATCCGCTGCGCGAGCAGGGTGGCGGCCGTCGAGCCGCCCACCCAGTATTCGCGCCGTCCGGGGTGTTCGGCCGCGTGGACCAGCGCCCGGGCGGCCACCTCGGGCTCGTAGATCGGCGGCACCGGCTGCGGGTGGCGGCCCAGCTTGGACAGCACCCAGGAGAACTGCGGAGTGTTCAGCGCGGGCAGCTGCACCATGGTGATCTGGATCCCGCTCCGCTCCCCCAGCAGTTCGGTCCTGACCGACTCGGTGAACCCCTTGATCGCGTGCTTGGCCCCGCAGTAGGCCGCCTGCAGCGGGATGCCCCGGTAGGCCAGAGCCGAGCCGGTCTGCACGATCACCCCCCGGTCGCGGGGGCGCATCAGGTCCAGCGCCACCCGCGTCCCCCAGACATAGCCGAGGTAGGTGACCTGGGTGGCCCGCTCGAACTCCTCCGGTGTGATCTCGGTGAAGGGGGCGAAGACCGACGAGAAGGCCACGTTGATCCAGACGTCGATCGGCCCGACCTCCCGCTCGATCTGTTCCGCGGCATCCCTGACCTGCTGGTAGTCGGACACGTCGGCCTCGTAGACCAGCCCGGCGCCGCCCGCCGCGCCGGCCTCCACCGCGGCGGAGCCGAGACCGGCCGTGCCCCGGGCGATCAGCGCCACGGTGGCGCCGCGGGCGGCCAGCCGCCGGACCACCGCCCGGCCCACCCCGCCGCTGGCCCCGGTCACCACCACGACCTTGTTCTTCATGATCGGTTCCTCCTCCGGTTCAGGCGGCACCCGTACCCGGGCAGGCGCCGGTCATGCCGAGTGACCGGCCGCGAGAGGCGAGCACGTCCGTGTAGACGGCGACGGTCTGGTCGGCGACCCGGCCCCAGCCGTAGCGGGATCTCGCCCGGCCGGCGGCGGCGACGCCGTAGGCGGTGCGCCGGAACGGGTCGGCGAGCAGCTCGCGCAGGGCGCGGCCGAGAGCGGTCGACCTGCGGGGCGGCACCAGCAGGCCGGTGACGCCGGGGACGACCGTGTCGAGGTGGCCGCCCACGGCGGAGGCGACCACCGGCACGCCGCAGGCCATGGCCTCCAGCGGCACGATGCCGAACGGTTCGTACCAGGGCACGCTGACCACGACGTCCACCGCGCGCATCAGCGCCGGGACGTCCTGCCGGGCCACCCTGCCGAGGAACCGGACGCGGTCCGCCACGCCGTACATGCCGGCGATCCGCGCCAGGCGGGCCGGCTCCGGCTCGCCGGGGGAGCCGCCCGCGACCACGAGCATGGCGTCCGGGACGTGGCGCAGCGCCCGGATCGTGGTCTCCACACCCTTGCGCGGGACCGCCCGGCCGACGGCGAGCAGGACCGGCCCGGGGCCGAGGTCCATCCTCGGGCCGGTCGGGGTGAAGGCGTCCAGGTCGACGCCGCAGGGGACGATCATGGTGCGGGCGCCGGGCGCCCGCATCCGGCCCAGCTCCGCCACCTCGTCGGCGCAGGTCGCGATGACCGCGTCCACCTGGCGGGCGATGAGCTTCTCGGTCCCGACGCGCTCGCGCGGACTGGTGTCGGCCGGCCCCTGATGACGCCGCTTGACCGTGCCGAGGGCGTGGAAGGTGTGCACGGTGGGCACCGCGATGTCCCGGGCGGCGGCCAGCGTGGCCAGGCCGCTCATCCAGAAATGGCTGTGGGCCAGGTCCGGCGGGGCGGTGTGCCAGCGCCGGGCGAGCCACCGGCCGAAGTCCGGCATCCAGGGGAGCAGGTCGTCCTTCGCCATGGTCTCGGCGGGGCCGGCCGGGACGTGGACCACGGTGACCCCGGGGGCGAAGCGGACCTCCTCCGGCTGGGCGGAGGTCTCCCTGCGGGTGTAGACGGTCACCTCGTGTCCCCGCGCGCCGAGGGCGCGGGAGAGGGCGGCGACGTGGACGTTCTGTCCCCCGGCGTCGGCACCGCCGACGGTGGCCAGAGGGCTGGCGTGTTCGGACACCATCGCGATCTTCATGGGCACGGCTCCCGTGGCGCGGCATGCGGCGGCGACGTGCCTGCGTCTTAGGCATCCGAGGAGCTCTCATTCCCCTCATGAGCGTTTTAAACGCGTTTGACCTCGGGTTTCTCGGGAACGCGATCGCTTTGAAGAGAGGAGTTCAACGATGGAGGCGCCGCAGTACGTCGCCGCGCGTGTGCAACGCGCGCTGGCCGAGGACGAGAGAACCCACGAGCTCGGCATCCGGGTGGACGTCCGGGGTGAGCAGCTCTTCCTGCGCGGCCAGGTGACCGGCGCCGGGCGCCGCACGCTGATCGCCGCCGTGGCGGGCGAGGCGGCTCCCGGCCTGACGGTCCACAACGAGATCACCGTCATGGACGTCCGGGGCCCGGGGGAGGAGGAGAGGCTGTGAGAGAGCTGCGGATCGCGGCGGTCGGAGACGTGCACCTGGACGAGAGTCTGAGGGGGAGCTACCGCACGCGGCTGGAGGGCATCGAGGAACACGCCGACGTGCTGCTGCTGGCCGGGGACCTGACCCGGCACGGCACCCTGGAGGAGGCGCGGGTGGTGGCGGAGGAGTTCCGCGGCCTGCCGATCCCCGTGGTCGCCGTGCTCGGCAATCACGACCACCATTCCGACCTGCCCGCCGAGATCGCGGCCCTGCTGTCCGGCGCCGGGATCACGGTCCTGCACGACGACTCGACCGTGCTCGACATCGACGGAGTACGGCTCGGCGTGGTCGGCGGCAAGGGCTTCGGCGGGGGATACGCCGGCAAGTGCGCCAGTGATTTCGGCGAGCCCGAGATCAAGGCGTTCGTCGGGCACACCAAGCGGATCGCGGAGCGCTGGCGGGTGGCGCTCAAGGAGCTCCAGGCCGACCGGAGGGTCGTGCTGTCGCACTACTCGCCGGTCAAGGACACCCTGCACGGGGAGCCGCTGGAGATCTATCCCTTCCTCGGCAGCTACCTGCTGGCCGAGGCGGTGGACGCGGAGGGCGCCGACCTGATCGTCCACGGTCACGCTCACGCGGGGACGGAGAAGGGCGTCACCCCGGGGGGCGTCCGGGTGCGCAACGTGGCGCTGCCGGTGCTGGGCCGGGCGTACGGGGTGTACTGCCTGTAGTCCCGGGGGCCTGTGGCCCTGGACCCTGTGATCCGGGCTCTGCGGTGCCGGTCCTGTGATTTTGGGCCCTGCGGTTCCGGGCTCCGGGCCCGGACCGTCGGCGCCGCTCCCCGGGTGGGGAGCCGGCCGCCGGGCATGAAGCCACGCGGCGGTGAAATCACGAAGAGATGAAACCACGGAGAAATGAGGCCGTGAGGGCGTGAAGAAGCGGGCCGGGTGAGAACCCGGCCCGCTGAGGCTTCTGATGGTAATTCGGGGCGACTTGGTGTTTGGTGCGGACGTTCTGCGAGCCATCGGCCCGCATCACACATTGAAGATGCTCACACCTCCGGGGCCGACGAGGAAGCCGAGGACGATAAGGACGATCCCCCAGAGGAGGTCGCGGCGGGCCAGGATTACATAGATCCCGGCGACGACGAGAACGACTGCGATGATCCAGAGCAAAGTAGCCATAACTAGGGACTGCCCTCACAATTCACGACTTAACATCCTTGCTCCGATACAGATCGACAATTGGCTGCAGAAACCAGAGCCAGCCGCTGGCCAGCGCGATCGTGCCGCCGAACAGCGCGGCCGGCCAGCTGTTGATGACCGTCTCCGCGACGAGGGCCACCGAGCTGGTCATCGCGATCGCCAGTCCCAGCGCTCCGGCGACGCCGAGCTCGTTGGCGCGGTGCAGCATCTTCTCCTTCAGGCCCGTCCGGAACAGCAGGCGGTGCTGGGCGGCGGGGGTGATGAAGCAGATGGAGGCCAGCGCGGCGCTCAGCAGCGCGATGAAGAACAGCCAGCGGCCCAGGAGGTCCACCTTGTGGAAGCCGGCGGCGAAGGGCAACGTCAGCAGGAAGGCGAACAGGACCTGGACACCGGTGACGGCGACGCGCAGTCCCTGGAGCAGCTCGGCGAGCTCCCGGTCTACCCGCTCCTTGTGGCTCTCTCCCGGCTCCGGATTCTCCGCTCTGCTGCTCTCATCGGGCTCCGCCTCTTCGTTCTGCACCTGTTCCGGCTGATTCATGCGGGGCACCTACCCGAGTCAAGGTTTGCCATGCCTACCTGGAGATCTACGGGGTAGGCGAGGGAAATGGGAAGCCACAGTCACGAGGTAACCGACGCGATCCTGGAAACACTGAAGCGGGCGAGCAGCGGGCTGAAGGACGCGGACGTCAGGTTCGCACTCGCCGGGGGGTGCGCGGCGTATGCGCGCGGAGCCGCGCCCTCGCTGCACGACGTGGACTTCGTCCTGCCGCAGGAGGATGTGCCGACCGCCCTGGAGGCGCTGCGCGGACTGGGTTTCGAGACGGCCAAGCCCCCGGAGGACTGGCTGGTCAAGGCGTACGACGAGGGAAGGCTGGTGGATCTGATCTTCTCCATCTGCGACCACCCCGTCACTCCGGCGCTGCTGGAGCGCGCCGAGCCGATGAAGGCGTCGGCGGTGATCCTGCCCGTCCTGGAGGCCACCGACCTGGTCATCTCCTGGCTGCTGCCGCTCTCGGAGCACAGCTGCGACTACAGCTCGCTGCTGCCCCAGGTGCGGGCGCTGCGCGAGCAGGTCGACTGGGAGCGGGTCGCGGCGGTCGTCCAGGCATCGCCGTACGCGTTCACCTTCCTGACCCTGCTGGAGCGACTTGAGGTGATCCCCCGCCTCCCCGAACCCGCCGACGACCCGTCCTGGCCCTGAGCGGGAGAAGGCTCGGGACACGGCGAGAGGGCCCCGCCTGGCGGCGGGGCCCTCTCCGTTCACCGTGCGGGTCAGTACGTGGCGCCAGGGCCGCCCCCGAGGGGGAAGCGGCTGTAGTAGTCGCCGACGGTGTCGCGGTAGACGGGCTCCTTGAAGGTGGCCTCGTCGAATTCCGGAGCGTGCTTGATCTCGTCCTTGGTGCGCGAGACGTAGATCTTGCGCTCCTGCGGGTCGATCCGGGTGACCGTGCTCGCCGGGAGCATGACCTTCTTACCGAAGATCCACGGTCCGGTGTCGACGACGATGTAGCTCTCGCCGACGTCGTAGGTGGCCTCGTCGACGGAACCGATCTTTCCGTCGGTGGCCTCTACGTGATAGCCCGCAATGTCGAGGCTCTTGTTGACGTCGTAGACATCGGTCCGGTAGGTCCAGAGCTCGGACGACATAGTTCGTATCTCCCTTTCGGTTGATTCTCCGGGCTCAACTCTCGTACCCGAGACATGAAGGCTAAACGGAACACGCGCCATCGAATGGAATTAAATCCACGACTTGCCCACTCGCATGGAGAATCATTGGATGTGATCAGAGCGCTTACCTGTCGAGGTCAGCTCCAGAACCTGATCTCGGGATAACGGCGGGAGGGCCGTTCGAGCAGCGGCTGGGACCGCTTGCGCAGATGCAGGTCGAAGAAGGCGCCGACGTATTCGCGGGTGACCTTCACCGAGCGGGCCCCGGAGACCGGGAGGCCGAGGTCGACGCCGGACTGCTCCAGGAGCAGCGGATAGTCGGTGAAGGACCCGTGGTCCCCGCCGTCGAGGGTGAGCCAGCGCTTCCAGCCGGTCATGCTCTTCCAGTCGCGGCCCCACGTGAAGTCCTTCCCGCCCGGCTCGTGGACCTCTCCGGCGCCGAGCATGAGGAACGGCCGGGAGAGCCCCTCGCCGGGGATCGGGACGAAGAAGGTGCCGTCCATGTTGATCCCGGCGCGCACCCGGGAGTCGTTGAGCATGGTCCAGGCGGAGCTGTTGCCCCCGATGGAGTGGCCCGCCATCGCGATCCGGGAGCGGTCGATCAGCTCGCCGCCCTTCCAGGCGGGACTCGGCCCGGTCAACCGGTCGAGCACGAAGGAGACGTCGGCTGTCCGGCTCCTGGTCGCCTTGTCGCCGAACTTCCAGATGTCTTCGGACTGCTCGTCGCAGGCGACGCAGGTCGCGGTGTGGCCGTCGGGGAAAGTGGCGCCGTAGGCCTCGTGCGTGTGGTCGATCCCCGCCACGATGTAACCCCTGCTCGCCAGGTCTTCGGCCAGGGCCGTCAGCGAGCTGCGCGACATGGTGAACCCCGGCGAGAGCACGACGAGGGGCAGGGCGTGCCTGCGGCCGATCGGCGGGACGTCGACGAGCGCGTTGGTCCGGGTCTTGCTCAGGACGTCTCCGGGCACGCCGGTGATCTTCTGCCCCTTCAGCGTCAGCGCCGACTCCTCGGCGGTCATGTAGGGGGCTCGCCGTCCATGGGATGTCCGCGCGGGATACCACAGCGAGACCATGAGCTGCCGTGACTTCTCCTCGGGGACCCACGGGTCCGGGCGGGAGCCGTCGACCAGGTGCAGTGTCGTCAGGCCCACCTGGTGCGGGCCGGTCGGCCTGGGCAGGGCGAGGGCCGACCTCGGCGCGGTGGGGGCGCCGCTCGGCGGGGGAGAGGAGGGGGAGGCCGATGCGGCGGGGGCGCCGGCCGCCGCGGCGGCGGGTGTCGCGAACGCGAGCAGTGCGACGGCGGCGGCCAGGGCGCCGCGAAGAATCGAGGTTGGCATGGGGCACACCCTCCCGGCGCGGGGCCGGGAGCGCCTCGGCCGAGGGACGGTCGGAGAGCTGCGACTTTCGTAGGGGGTCGGCCCGACGATCGTCGCGGGCGCATTCCACCGGAGCGCCCTAGGCTCGGACCCGTGGAGTACGGCGAGGCGGCACCGGTCGGCGGCCAGGTGCTGAGGCGGGTCAGCCAGCTGATCGACCGGAGCGGCCCCTGGGCGCTGGGCCTGGCCGTCCTGCTGCTGTCATGGGTGTCCGGAGACGGCCTGACGCAGGCGCCCTCGCTCTGGCGGCATCCCGGCTTCCTCCTGGTGCTGGCCGCGTCGGCGCTGGCGGCGGGGGCCGTACGGCGGACCCGGTGGCCGCTGTCCGTCATGGCCGCCGTGGGCTGGGTGTCGTTCGGGCTGTGGCCCGCGGTGGTCATCGCGTCCTACCACGCGGGCACGGGCCTGCGGCGGCGGATCGACGTCGTGGCCTACGCCCTGGCCGCCACCGCGGTCATGGGCGGGTCCGTGGTGGCCGGCGCCGTGGCCGGCGGCGCCCGCCGCACCGTGACGGAGACCGTGGTGGACGGCGCCATGCCCCTGGCGGCGCTGGTGGCCCTGCCGCTGGTCGCGGGCCTGTGGGTGAACGCCCGCCGGCAGGTGGTCGTCGCGCTGCGCGAGCGCGCCGAACGGCTCGAACGCGACCAGCGGGACCGCACCGACCGCGCCCGGGCGCAGGAGCGCACGCGGATCGCCCGCGAGATGCACGACGTCGTCGCGCACCGGGTGTCGCTGATGGTCCTGCACGCCGGCGCGCTGGAGGTGCGGACCTCAGAGGAGCGCAGCGCGCAGGAGGCCGCCCTCATCCAGGCCATCGGCCGGGAGGCGCTGGTCAACCTGCGGGAGGTGCTCGGCGTGCTGCGCTCGCCCTACCCCGGCGCCGTGGCGGCCGGCCCCGGCGACGGCGAGGGCGTCCCCCTCGCCCCGCAGCCGACGCTCGCCGACCTCGACCGGCTCCTCGACCAGTCGAGGTCGCTGGGCATCCCCGTCAGCCGGCACGACGAGGGCACGGCCCGCCCACTGCCGGCCATGGTGGAACGGACCGCCTACCGGCTGGTCCAGGAGGCGCTGACCAATGTCCACAAGCACGCCGCTGACGCGTCCGCGGCCGTCTTCCTGCGATATCTTCCCGGGACGTTCGAGGTGGTGGTGGACAACGGCCTGTCGACGGCGGCGGCCGAGCCGCTGCCCGGCGCCGGGCTGGGCCTGACCGGGCTGCGCGAGCGCGTCGAGCTGGCGGGCGGCGAGTTCGAGGTCGGCAGGCTGCCCGGCGGCGGGTTCAGGACGTCCGCCCGGCTTCCGGCGGAGCGGGTGGAGGAGGCCGTGTGATCCGCGTGCTGATCGTCGACGACGAGGTGCTCGTCCGCTCGGGCCTGCGCATGATCCTGGAGGCCACCGGCGACGTCGTGGTCGTCGGTGAGGCGTGCGAGGGCGCCGAGGCGGTCGGCGCGGCCGTCCGGCTCAGCCCGGACGTCATCCTCATGGACGTCCGCATGCCCGGCATGGACGGCCTCTCCGCCGCGGCGGAGATCGGCAGGCTGCCCGACCCCCCCAAGGTGATCATGCTGACGACGTTCGACATCGACGAATACGTCCACCTGGCCCTCCGCGCCGGCGCGGTCGGCTTCCTGCTCAAGGACACGCCGCCGAGAGACTTCGCCGCCGCCGTCCGCACGGTCGCGGCCGGCAACGCCATGCTCGCCCCCACCGTCACCAGGCGGTTGATCAGCTCCTTCGCGGAGAAGGGGCCGTCGCCGGCCGAGGCGGCGCGCAAGCGGCTCGCCGTGCTCACCTACCGTGAGCGCCAGGTCCTGCGGGAGGTCGCCCGGGGCCTGTCCAACGCCGAGATCGGCCGCGAGCTGACGATGAGCGAGGCGACCGTCAAAGCGCACGTCAGCAACTCCCTGGCCAAGCTCGGTCTGGCCAACCGGGTCCAGGCGGCGATCCTCGTCCACGACGCGGGCCCGTTCCCGGGCTAGGCCGGGACGGACCGGGGGCTGCCCCCTGGCGGGGCCGCGACCGGCACATGTCATCTCATGTACGGACCATGGCTGCGAATCCGGTATTCTTGTCGAGGTCAAGCGCCGCTAGCTCAGTTGGTTAGAGCAGCTGACTCTTAATCAGCGGGTCCGGGGTTCGAGTCCCTGGCGGCGCACCTGACGAAAAGCCCGGCCGTGTCACGGCCGGGCTTCTCGCGTTTTCCGGGTGGCCGCGCCCTTGCCGGGTGATCGGCGTGGCCGTTGGGCGGCATCACCGCATGGGTCGATGGGTATAGCCAAATAGAGCAATGTTCGTACCCTTCAAGCTCCTTGTCTGATTCGCGAAAAATGTCGGTATCAGGCGAGACGATGGAGATGAGAACACGAGGCTGACGATCAACGGGCGCCGCCGAGGTTCCGTATAACCGGCAGGTCCCGGAGAGAGGGGCAGACGATGCCGACCACGATGAGCGTGTCCGACCTGGCAAAGATCCTTTTCGCTTCCACGTTGCAGGCATCCGAGCATCCCTCGCCGGAGCAGGTGCGTACGGTCATCGAAGACGGTCTGCGCGCCTGTCACGAGGACATCGCCTCCTGCGCCGCCTGCGTCGCGCAGGAGGCCGGAGACCATCCCGAGACGTACGAGGCCCGGATGCGCTGGGCCCTCAGCGCGGCCGTCCAGGTCGACCCCGCCACCCTCGCCGTGCCCTGACCGCCGGGCGGGGGCCCGCTCCCGGACGGAGGTCGCCGCCGGCGAGCACGGTCACCATGTCGCCGGGCCGGAACACGAGATCCCCGCTCTTGGACGGGTTCAGGACGATGCCGCCGCCGGAGCCGCCGGCCGTGCCGTTGACGCGGTAGCCGATCGCCGTCTCGCCGTACGCCCGCGCGGCCGCCACCACGGTGGCGTAGTTGACCGGTCATCGTCCAGGCCCCCGGGAGATGAGATTGTCGAAGCGGTATCGCAGGCGCCTCACCCGTGAAGCCTCCCTGTTCTCGCTCGTTCTCGCTCGGGTGATCTTTCGATGGCCGGGATGATCGCGGCCCTGCGCGGGAAGAGGCGGGGAGTCCCGCCGCAGAAAGGCTCTGGCCAGACCCCGCGGGGGTCTGGCCAGAGCTGGGGGGGCGGGCGGGGCTAGCTGACGTTGGCGCAGATCACGTAGACGCTGATGCCGACGTCGCTGTAGTTGTTCTGGCGGCCGAGGCCGATCCAGCCGGTGCCGTCATCGGTGGGGAAGGAACCGACCAGGATCGCGTCGTTGCCCTGCGCCTCGGCGCCGCCGCCGACGGCCTTCTTGCCGCTGGGGCAGCGGACCGTGCGGCGCTGGAAGTTGGGGACGTTGGCGTTGGGCAGCTTGACGATCTGGTAACCCGTGAAGTCGGCCGCCGCCGGGGCCGCCGCCGGCGCGGAGGCTCCGGCGGGCGTGACGGACAGCGCCGTCAGGCCCGCGCAGCCGACGAGGGCGGCCAGGGCGATGGTCGTGAGCCTCTTGCTTCGCATGGTGTCTCCCGGGACAGGGGGTGCTGGAGTGGTCACGCAAAGTAAATAACCTGCTACGCGGAGTGTCCAGCCTTGGTTTTGTCACCGCGCGGTGAGTTGCGCCGACCCGAGTGGCTGTGGTCATCCCCGGGCGACGCCCCCGGCCCAGGGTGTCGCCGCACCCGGCGGCCGGCCGCGGGCGGCTCCTGGCGATGAGAGCGCTCTCACATGTGGGGCATGGTTGGCGCTCGCCCGTCGATCGGCCTTCCGGCGGCCTCCGTCGTTTTTCTCCGGCGCGATAAGCCCATGTTTCGCAGGAGACCTCTCCCGCCTGCACTTCTTCCCTTTACTTCTCCGTTACCAAGACGAAACATTGACGCCGGTGGAACGGGCCGTTACTTTCGCGGTCAAGAGAGCGCTCTCTCGATCAGCCCGCCTCGGACCCCCCACTTCTCCCGGAGGCACCCCCCATGCGTCCATCGAACCGGACCACGGGTCCGGACAGTCCGCAGCCCCGCGAAAGGCGGCCCGCCCGCCGTCCCTGGACCCGCGGGCGCGCCCTCGTCGCCGGCGTCGCCGCCGTGATGGTGGCCGGCATGTTCGGCCTCGGCCTCACCCGTTCCGCGGAGGCGGCGCCGGTCGGCGCCGGCGGCTACGCCGACACCCTGCCCGCCGGCCGCTCGCTGCCGACCGGCTGCGGCTCGGTCTCCACCAACCCGCGCCAGTGGGTGACCGCCAACGCGCCCGCGGGGGCCGTCCCGACCAACGACTGGTGGTCGTCGATCCTCTACAAGCGGACCGACTGCGCCTACGGCGAGCCGCTCCACGCCCACCCGATCTCCTACGACACCTTCGGCGACGGCCTCGGCTTCTCCTACACCACCACCCCGGCGATCAGCGGGACGGCGACCGGGGTGGGAGAGTTCCACTACCCCTACGTCCAGGACATCCGGGTCGGCGTCGCCGGGCTGAACTCGCCCGACGTCAAGGTCGACGGCTGGAGCGACTGGACCGTCACGCCGTACTGGAGCGGCGGCGGCCGGACCATGAAGGCCACCATCGGCCACGGCCTGCCGTTCGCCTACTTCCAGGTCACCGGCGGCGACGCGCGGATCACCACCTCGGGCGCCCCGGCGGTGTGGTCCAACAGCGGCGCCACCGTCGGTTTCACCGCCAACGGCCACGACTACGTCGCCTACGCCCCCACCGGCGCCACCTGGACGGTCGCCGGGACGACGATCAGCTCCTCCCTGGCGGGCAAGGGCTTCTTCTCGGTGGCGGTGCTCCCGGCCGGCGGTGACCGCGCCGCCCTGGCGAGCACCTACGGTCAGTACGCGCACGCGCACGTCACCGGCACCCGCGTCTCCTACTCCTACACCCCGGGCAGCGCCACGTTGAGCACGACGTACGCCTTCACCACCACGGCCAGGCAGGGCACCGCCACCGGCACCGTCATCGCGCTCTACCCGCACCAGTGGAACCACCTGACCGGCTCCACGCCGCTGCCGCAGACCTACATCTCCGCGCGCGGCCAGATGAAGATCGTCACCGGGACGCAGTTCAGGACGTCGATGAAGTACACCGGCGTGCTGCCCGAGGTGCCCGCCGTCGGCGACAGTGGCGGAGCCGACCTCGCCACGGTCACCGCCCTCCTCAACGCCGAGCAGGGCAACCCGATGGACAACCGGGGCGACGACACCTACTGGACCGGCAAGGGACTCGGCCGCGCCGCCCGCATCGCGGAGATCGCCGACCAGCTCAACCTGACCTCGGTCCGCGACGCGGCCCTGGGCGCCATCCGCACCCGTCTCAACGACTGGTTCACCGCCTCGCCGGGCAAGACCTCACGGGTCTTCTACCTCAACCCCACCTGGGGGACGCTGATCGGCTACCCGGCCTCCTACGGCTCCGACCAGGAGCTCAACGACCACCACTTCCACTACGGCTACTACGTCGCCGCCGCCGCGACCCTGGCCAAGTTCGACCCGGACTGGGCGCGGGCCGGCCGCTACGGCGGCATGGTCGACCTGCTGATCCGCGACGCCAACAACTACGACCGCGGCGACACGCGCTTCCCCTACCTGCGCGACTTCGACATCTACGCCGGTCACGACTGGGCGTCGGGCCACGGGGCCTTCGGCGCGGGCAACAACCAGGAGTCCTCGTCCGAGGGCATGAACTTCGCCAACGCCCTGATCCAGTGGGGCCAGGCCACCGGCGACACGGCGGTCCGCGACGCCGGCGTCTACATCTACACCACGCAGGCGGCGGCGATCCAGGAGTACTGGTTCGACGTGCGCGACCAGAACTTCCCCGCGGCCTTCGGCCACAGCACGGTCGGCATGGTCTGGGGCGACGGCGGCGCCTACGCCACCTGGTTCAGCGCCGAGCCGGAGATGATCCAGGGCATCAACATGCTGCCCGTCACGGGCGGCCACTTCTACCTGGGCGACAACCCCGGCTACGTGACCACCAACTACAACGAGCTGACGAGGAACAACGGCGGGCCGCCCACGGTGTGGCGGGACATCCTCTGGGAGTTCCTCGCCCTCGGCAACGGAGACGCCGCCCTGGCGAACTTCCGCGCCAACAGCGCTCTCACCTCCGAGGAGGGGGAGAGCAGGGCGCACACCTTCCACTGGATCCGCAACCTGGCCGCCCTGGGCACGGTGGACACCTCGGTCACCGCCGACCATCCCCTGGCCAAGGTGTTCAGCAAGAACGGCGCCCGCACCTACGTGGCGTCCAACATCACCGGCGCCGCGATCACGGTGACCTTCTCCAACGGCACCGCGCTCAACGTCCCGGCCGGCAAGACGGTCACCTCGGGCGCCCACACCTGGAGCGGCGGCAACGCCGGCGGCGGCTCCGGTCCCACCCCGACGCCCACTCCCACCCCCACGCCCACTGTGGGCCCCTTCGCCGCGACGCGCTACCCGCAGGCGGGCGGGGGGCTGCCGGGCGCCCCGGGTACGGCGGGCACCGTCACGCTGGCCGCGGCCAACGGCAACCACGACGGCACGCCCGCGAACGCGCAGGTCTTCACGGCCACCGGCCTGACCGCCGCCCACAACGGCGGGGCCACCGCGTTCGACCTCTCCGTGGACGCGGGGACCACGGTCGCCAACGGCGTCCAGCTCCGGGTCTCCTATGACCTGACCGGTGACGGGAGCTGGGACCGGGTGGAGACCTACCGCTACTTCGCCACCGACCCGGTGACCGGCTGGGAGCACTACACCCAGGCCGCCGGCCTGCACTCCTCCTCCGGAACGCTCGGCGACCTGTCCGGCGGCCGGGTGAGGGTGGAGGTCTGGAACGCCATCGGCGGCGGCACGACCACCCTCGGCACCGGCGACCGTTCCCTGGTGCGGCTGCCGTTCGGCTGATCCCCGCGAAGACGCCGGTCCGCCCGGGGCGCCGGTCCGCTGGAAGGCGCGGTCCGCCGGAAGGCACGGTCTGCTGGAAGGCGCGGTCCCGCCGCGGGAGCGCGCCTTCCGCGGCGGGCCGGCCCTCCGGCACACGGGGTGGCCGGGATCGGGGATCCCGGCCGCCTCTCGCGCACACCGGCGCGCTCTCTCGCCGGCGTGCGGACGTTCGTTTCCCGGAGCGGGGGAAGGGGTCCGGAAGAAGGGACGGCTGACCGGAGGGCGACCACCCAGCATGGGTAGTGTTCCTCTCTTATGTATGACTTTGAGTGCAGGGGGTGACCGGGTTGACCATGTCGACCCCGCCGGGTACCAGCTCTGGGATCCGAAAATGGTTACTTGATGGTCTGCACCGGCCTGACCTGAAGACCCCCGGGCCCCACCACGAAGAGACCCCGCACAAGCAGCACGCCTGGTGGCAGGTCATGTGCCTGACCGGCGTCGACTACTTCTCCACCCTCGGCTACCAGCCCGGCATCGCCGCCCTGGCCGCCGGGACCCTCAGCCCCGTCGCCACCCTGCTGCTGGTCGCCCTGACGCTGTTCGGCGCGCTGCCGACCTACCGCGCCGTCGCCAAGGAGAGTCCCAACGGCCTGGGCTCGCTGTCGATGCTGGAGAGCCTCCTGCCCGGCTGGCGTGGCAAGCTGCTCGTGCTGTTCCTGCTCGGCTTCGTGGCCACCGCGTTCATCGTGACGATCACCCTGTCGGCGGCCGACGCCACCGCGCACATCCTGCACAACCCGTTCGTCCCCGAGACCTGGCAGAGCTGGCAGGTACCGGTCACGCTGGTGCTGATCGCGGCGCTCGGCACGGTGTTCCTCATGGGCTTCAGCGAGGCGATCTCCATCGCCGTCGTCCTGGTCGCCGTCTACCTGATCCTCAACGTGGTCGTGCTGGCCGTGGCCGTACAGCACGTCGTCGCCGATCCCAGCCTGATCACCGACTGGCGGACGGCGCTGACCGCCGAGCACTCCAGCCCGATCGCGATGATCGCCGTCTCCCTGTACGTGATGCCCAAGCTCGCCCTGGGCCTGTCCGGCTTCGAGACCGGCGTGGCGGTGATGCCCCTGGTCAAGGGCGACCTGACGGAGCGGATCAAGGGCGCCAGGAAGCTGCTGACCACGGCCGCGCTCATCATGAGCGTCTTCCTGATCACCTCCAGCTTCGCCACCACCCTGCTGATCCCGGCCGAGCAGTTCGCCGAGGGGGGCAAGGCCAACGGGCGCGCCCTGGCCTACCTGGCCCACGGCTACCTCGGCGACTGGTTCGGCACCGCCTACGACGTCAGCACGATCGCGATCCTGTGGTTCGCCGGGGCCTCCGCGCTGGCGGGTCTGCTCAACATCGTGCCGCGCTACCTGCCGCGCTACGGCATGGCGCCCGACTGGTCACGCGCGGCCAGGCCGATGGTGCTGGTCTTCACGCTCGTGTCCTTCGCGATCACCTTCGCCTTCGGCGCGGACGTGGAGTCCCAGGGCGGCGCCTACGCCACCGGCGTGCTGGCGCTCATCCTGTCGGCCGCGGTCGCGGTGACGCTGTCGGCGTGGAAGAAGGGCCGGCCGAAGGTCGCGATCCCGTTCGGGACCGTCACGCTGATCTTCGCCTACGCGACGGTGGCCAACATCATCGAGCGCCCCGACGGCCTGGTGATCGCGCTGCTCTTCGTCCTGGCGATCGTCGTCACCTCGTTGATCTCCCGGGCCACCCGGTCGACCGAGCTGCGGGTCACGAAGATCACCTTGAACGACGAGGCCCGCCGGTACATCAACGAGGCCGCCGAGATCCATCTGATCGCCAACGAGCCGAACGCCCGCGACTGCAAGGAGTACGTCGACAAGGCCCGTGAGGCGTGGGAGCGCCACCGGCTCCGGCGCGCCGAAGGGCTGATCTTCCTGGAGGTGACGGTCCCCGACGCCTCGGAGTTCACCTCCGAGCTGCGGGTGATCGGCGAGGAGCGCTACGGCTTCCGCGTCCTGCGGGTGGAGAGCGCCACCATCCCCAACGCGATCGCGGCCATCCTGCTCCACCTGCGAGACGAGACCGGCAAGCAGCCCAACGTCTACTTCCACTGGGCCGAGGGCAACCCCGTCGGCGCGCTCCTGCGGTATCTCGTCTTCGGCGGCGGGGACGTCCCCCCGCTCACCCGCGAGGTCATCCGCCAGGCCGAGCCCGTCGCCGAGCGGCGCCCCATGGTCCACGTCGGCTGACCCGGCGGCGGCCTGCGCCGTTACGCACATGTCTCCTGACTGTCGCCCAACCCGCCGGGTGGGACGGGTATACCTTGATCAGTCTGGACAGCAGCCGGCGCGGGCCGCATCGTCGGTGCATGGGAGAGACAGCGCGATGAGTAGAGACCTGGTCATCCACGTCACCCATCACGAGGAGACGGGCTGCGCCGTGCTCACCGTCGAAGGTGACATCGACCGCAACACCAGCCCGTTGCTGCGGGAGGCCGTCCGCGGCCTGGTGTCCGGCGGACACGTCAGGATCGTTCTCGACGTGGCGGAGATCACCTTCTGCGACTCCAATGGCCTGCGGACGTTTCTCAGTGGGATGACCCTGACCTTCGACGCGGGCGGGTGGCTGCGGCTGGCGGGCGTGCGGGGCCACTTCGAGCGGCTGCTGCGCATGACCGACCTCTACAGTTTCTTCTCCATCGACGCCGACGTGGTCGGCTCCCTGGAGCACGCCTCCGACGGAGGACCTCAGGCTTCCGGATGAGCCCGGGGGGCGCCCTCCCCGCCCGGGAGGACCGGGAGGACGGGCGGCCAGGACAGGCCCATCGGGTTCGGCGCCGGGAGCGTGCCCGACCCGACCACGGCGGTGGCCAGTGGGTGCAGCAGCCGGGAGAGGGCGGCGGCGCGCTCCTCGCCGAGGGCCCGCCAGGGACCGGCCGCGGCCTCGTCGGTCAGCCGCTCGATCCGGTCCCGCTCCCGCGCGCCCGGCGCCGTCAGGCGGTCCGAGCCGTCCAGCCACCCTCGCTCGCGCAGAACGGCGGCGCCGGCCGCCCAGTCGTCCGCCGCCCGGTGCCGCCCCGCGCGCAGGACGTCGATGCCGGTCTCGTCCGCCGGGCCTTGAGCAGGTGGGCCTGGACCGGGGACACGCCGTGGGCCACGAGGACGGCCACGTGCCCGTCGCCCCGGTGCTCGCGCAGCGTGGCCGCGGCCTGCCACAGCTTCAGGCACGGCTCGTCCGGCGCGGGCAGTGCTCCCGGCCGTCTGCCCTCCCGTGCGGCGGGCTCCAATGGCCTTCGCATGATTTATAGGGACATGTCACCAGTAGCGGCCGACCATTGACTCCATCAGGTTCTGACGGGTCAGAACGGCAAGAAAGGTTGGGTCTTCTCAAGGGGGGTCGGCCGAGCTATCAAGAGCTCAGAGCCAGTTGCCAGCCGGGCATCCCAGCACAGCGACCCGCATGCCGTACGGCGTCGCGGGCGTGTCCGGCCGTCCATGCCCCCTGAGCCGGAACGAGGCCGACATGCACCGGTTACGAAAAGCGATCATGAGAATCCTCTGTGTGACGGCCATGCTCGCGGCCGGCCTCACCGCCGTGGCCACGAGCGCCGAGGCCGCCGTCCCCAACCGGTGGGGGTTCGCCCACGTCAACATCAACTCGGGCATCCCCGACCTCGCTCACCAGGCGGGGAGCTGGGGCGCCGGGTTCAACGTCTCGGTCTCGCCCGGAGTGGTGGGGCAGACCTACGTGAAGTTCCCGCAGATCGGCATCGCCAAGGGAGTCGTGCACGTCACGGCGATCTCCCAGACCGCCTACTGGTGCCAGGTGCAGAAGTGGGGGCCCAGCCCCACCCCCGCCGGACCCGACCTGGTCGCGGTGGTGCAGTGCTACCGCTACGGCGGGGCGCCGGTGTTCACCCCGTTCACCATCGCCTTCGAGCAGAGCACGGGCGTCCTGCCCGCGCCGCAGGCGTTCGGCTACGTGCACTACGACGGCGCCTCCGTCGTCGCCGAGTTCAACTCGGCGGCGGCCCTGAACACGGTCGCCGGGGGCGCGGGGGTCTGGACGGTCACCCTGCCGGGCCTGGGCTCGGCGACCCTGGCCGGGAACGTCCAGGTGACCGCCGTCGACCCGGTCCAGCCCGCCCGCTGCAAGGTCGGCGGCTGGGCCTCGGCCCCCGGCGCGCAGACGGTCCAGGTCCGCTGCCACAACGCGACGAACGTCCCGCTCAACACCGGCTGGACGCTGACCTACCAGCGTGAGCGGGCGATCACCGGGGCGGCGATCCCGCCGAAGAACTTCGCCTACACCTTCGACAACGCCCCGGCCAACCCCGGGCCGTACGCGCCGGCGCCCGCGGCGGTCAACTACAACTCCCAGGGCGGGATCAACACGGTGCAGACCGCCGGGACGGGCCAGCGCCTGGTGACCTTCCCGAGGGTCGGCGTCCTGCCCGACCACGTCCAGGTCACCGCCTACGGGCCCGGTCCCGAGTTCTGCAACCTGGTGAGCATCTGGAACACCTCGTCGAGCACCGCGATCGTCCGCAACGTCGTCTGCTACAACGCCACCACCCGGGTGGACCGGCCCTCCCTGACCACCTACACCTCGGCCTTCTGAGGCCGTCCGCGCCCCCGCCCGCGATGCCGGCGGGGGCGTCCCGCCGGTCCCGTACGGCACGCCCTGCGGGACCGGCGGCGTATCCGTCCGGCGCGCCGTCCGCCGGGCGTGCCGTCCGTCGGGCGTGCCGTCCGCCGGGCGTGCCGTCCGTCGGGCGTGCCGTCCGCCGGGCGTGCCGTCCGTCCGGCGTGGCGTCCATGCCGGCCTCCCGTCCCGCGTGGACGGGTCTCTCCCGGGTAGCGGAAGGCCATGGCGACCTATGGCTTTCACTCATCACATGAGCAGATCCATCCGGCCGAGCTGCTGAAGGCGGTGGCGCGGGCGGAGCAGGCGGGCTTCGCGGCGGCGATGTCGTCGGACCACTTCTCGCCGTGGAGCGCGAGGCAGGGGCACTCCGGTTTCGCCTGGTCCTGGCTGGGCGCCGCCCTCCAGGCCACGGAGCTGCCGTTCGGCATCGTCAACGCGCCCGGCCAGCGCTACCACCCCGCGATCATCGCCCAGGCGATCGGCACCCTGGGGGCGATGTTCCCCGGCCGGTTCTGGGCCGCGCTGGGCACCGGGGAGGCGAGCAACGAGCACATCACCGGTGACCGCTGGCCGCGCAAGGACGTCCGTACGGCCCGCCTGCGGGAGTGCGTCGACGTCATCCGGGCACTGCTGGCGGGGGAGGAGGTCAGCCATGACGGCCTGGTGACCGTGGACCGCGCCCGCCTGTGGACCCGGCCGGAGGTCCCACCCAAGCTGGTCGGGGCCGCGGTGAGCGCCGAGACCGCACGCTGGTGCGCGGAGTGGGCCGACGGCCTGATCACGGTCAACCGCCCGGTCGAGACGCTGCGCGAGGTCATGGCGGCCTACCGGGAGGCGGGCGGCCGGGGGAAGGCGGCTCTCCAGGTCCACCTGAGCTGGGCCGAGAGCGAGGAGGAGGCCCTGGCGATCGCCCATGACCAGTGGCGGAGCAACGTCTTCGGGCCGCCGGTGAGCTGGGACCTCGACACCGCCGAGCTCTTCGACGTGATCTCCGCGGATGTGCCCCCGTCGCGGGTGACCGGTGCGGTCAACGTCTCGGCCGACCTGGGGCGGCACGCCGCCTGGATCAACGAGTACGCGGAGCTGGGCTTCGACGAGATCTACCTGCACCACGTCGGCCAGGACCAGAGCGCCTACATCGACGCCTTCGGCGCCAAGGTCCTGCCGCAGCTCCGCTGACGCCTCTCCGCCCGGCGCGCCCCGGGAGGCGGCCGGCTCCCGGCCGCCTCCCGGGGTCTCCGGCCTGGTCAGGCCCGATCTCGGCCGGACCCTGCCCCTCCGCGGACACTCCGGGGACGGCAAGATCGTCTGGTCCGTCCTCGGCCTGCTCATCCCCCGCCGGTGCTCCGGGCCCGGGGCGGTCATGCCGGCCCTGGAGCGCAAGTAGGTTCCGCACCGCCGTACCGGTGGGCCCCGTTCCCCGTTCCGGCAGGCCCGCTCAGGGACCGGAGCGACCGGGGCCGGAGGGGCCGCCGGGGGCGAGCAGGCGGCTGACGGCCCGCTGGGCGCGGGAGGGGGCCGCCGGATCGCGGTGGAGCTGGATGGCCTGGTCGGCGGCCAGGGCGACGCCGTTCAGCTCGAAGGCGAGCTGGTCGACGTCGGTCTCCCCGGGCAGCTCCCCGGCCTCGACGGCGGCGCGGATCTCGCCCGTGACATAGGCCGACCAGGCGGACAGGGCCGCGAGCACGGCGTCGCGGACCGGGCCCGGCCGCCCGTCGAACTCGGTGGCGACCGAGGTCAGGAAACACCCCCCGGGAGCCTCGCCGTCCTGCATGTAGTCGACCCACTCCGCGAACACACGCGCCAGCCGTTCGACTCCGGGCCTGGCGCCCGCGACCCTGGCCGGCACGCGCAGCCGGAACGCCTGGACCGCGGCGTCGAGCGTGGCCAGCTGCAGTGCCTCCTTCGTGCCGAAGTGGCCGATCACTCCGGCCTTGCTCATCCCCAGATCGATCGCCAGGCGGCCGATCGTGAGGCCCTCGAGGCCGTCGGTCGAGGCCAGTGCGAGAGCGCACTCGATGATCCTGGTCCGGGTGCCGGCCGCCTCGGCGGCGGACTTGCGCGGGCTCATGACGTCAGCTTAATCTACCGATCGTTCGCTAAAAACATCCGAACGTTCGTTATCTAAAGGAGCCGTCGTGCGGATCCACCACCTCAACTGCGGGTCGATGCGCCAGATCGACCCCGTCGGAGACGGCCCGCTGGCCCCCGCCCGTGCCCTCTGTCACTGCCTGCTCGTTGAGACCGACCATGACGGTCTCGTCCTGGTCGAGACCGGGCTGGGCACGTCCGACGTCGCGCGGCCGGAGGAGACCCTCAGCCGGGAGTTCCTCGACCGGGCCCAGCCGGTCCTCGACACGCGGGAGACCGCGCTGCACCAGGTGACCGAGCTCGGCTTCCAGCCGGAGGACGTACGGCACATCGTGCTGAGCCATCTCGATCTCGACCACGCCGGCGGTCTGCCCGACTTCCCCTGGGCCCAGGTCCACCTGCGCGAGGCCGAGCACCGTGCCGCGATGGCCGCTCCCGGCCACCATCCGGAGGACCGCGTCCGCTACCGGCCCGCCCACTGGGCGCACCGGCCGCACTGGGTGACCTACCCCGGCCACCAGGGCGACCCGTGGTTCGGCTTCGACGCGGTCCGCCCGCTCAAGGGCCTGGACGCGGAGATCCTGCTCGTCCCGCTCGGCGGCCACACCCTCGGCCACAGCGCGATAGCCGTGGCCGCCGGCGACCGCTGGCTGCTGCACTGCGGCGACGCCTATTACTTCCACGGTGAGATCGACCCCGACGGCCCGCGGGGTCACCCGGGCATGGACATCCTGCAGCAGATCACCGAGGTGGACCGGCCGCTACGGCTGGGCAACCACGCCCGCCTGCGCGAACTGGTCCGCCTGCACGGCGACGAGGTGAGCGTCTTCAGCGCCCATGACCCGTGGGAGTTCCAGCGCCACACGTCGCTCTCAGCCCGTCCGGCCGGGACGGCCCGGGTGCATGCGGGTCAGCGCCTGCGGGGTCAGCCGCCGCGCGAGCGCTTCCAGCGCGGCGGCGACCTCGCCGATCTCCTGGGGGTCGTCGGTGCCGAGCGCCGCGGCGAGCGCGGTGTCGATGGGGGCTGAGCGGACGGCCGCCACGCGGTCGGAGATTTCGGGGGCCTGCCGGACGAGGAGCCGGCGGCGGTCCTTGGGGTCGGCCTCCGTCACGATGGAGCCCGCCTCGCGGAGCCGGGCGACGCACGCCGACACCTGGCTCTGCGGGAAGCCCGTCCGCGCGGCGATCTCGCCGACGGAACTGCCCGGATGCTCGCGGACGTCGCTCGCCACGATGAGGACCGACCGGTGGCTGGTGGAGTGCGGGCCGAGGCCCTCGGTCGGGAGGGCCTCCTCGCCGATCTTCATCAGGGTCCGCCCCAGGAGGAACAGCTCTACTCCGTTCATGTCCACGAAGGTACATCAAGTCTGATGCATCTGAAGCAATGCATCAGACTTGATGTATCGAATCTGATGCTTTAGGGTCATCGGTGAACGGAGCCGGACACGACCCCCTGGAAGGACTCACATGAGCGCGACGAAGACGGACCTGCTGCCCGTGCCGGGAGCCGACATCTACTACGAGGTCCGCGGCACCGGCCCCCTGCTGCTCATCTCGGAGAGCGGGGAAGGCGACGCCGGGCGCAGCGCCGACCTGGTCGATCGGCTCGCCGCCCGCTACACGGTGGTCACCTACGACCGCCGGGGCCTGTCGCGCAGCACGGTCGGCGACCCGGCGCAGCCCCTGACCATCGCCGCCCACGCCGCCGACGTCCACCATCTGCTGGCCGCGCTGACCGACGGGCCGGCGCTCATGCTCGGCTGCAGCTTCGGCGCTCTCATCGGGCTCCACCTGGCCGTCGACCATCCCGGACAGGTGAGCACGCTCATCGCGCACGAGCCCGTCGCGCCGCGGCTGCTGCCCGGCCCCGAGCGGGACTCCACGGACCGCAAGCTGGGCGACATCCAGGAGACCTACCGTCGCGAAGGCTGGGCCGTGGCCGTCAGGAAGGTCGCGGCGGTCCTCGGCATCGACCCCGCCTCCCAGGAGGTGGAGCCCGGTCTCCGGCCGCGCCCGATCGGCGCCGACCGGGGCCCCAACTTCGAGTTCTTCCTCGAGCACGACTTCACCGCGATCCGCCGCGACACGCTGACGGGCGCCGACGTCGCCGCGCTGAAGGGCGGGCCGACCCGGGTCGTGCCCGCGGCCGGCCGCACGACCCCGCGGGACGTCTTCGACTACCGGTGCGCGCAGGTGCTGGCGGAGCTGCTCGGCGGTGTCGACCTGGTGGAGTTCCCCGGTGGGCACAACGGCAACCTGACCCACCCCAGGGCGTTCGCGGCGCGGGTGTGCGAGGTCCTCGACGGGCCGGCCTGACGCGGGCGGTACGGCCGCGCGGCCGGGGGGAAAGGCGGGGAGCGACAGGGGAGGGGCGGGCCCGGGCGGGGCCGGAGCCGCGCCGCGGGAGCGGGAACCGTATCCTCCTTGCCTGCCGTACGCCATGACAGACGGCCGCTGTCCCGCCGGCGCGCGTCGGCCGGTGCCCCCCAGGAAGAGATGCGCCTCCCCCGATGACGACCTTCGACCACACCCGCCGCGCCTGCTACACCGGATACGTCACCCAGGCCATCGTGAACAACCTGGCCCCGTTGCTGTTCATCGTCTTTCAGGACCGCTACCGGCTCCCGATGGAGATGCTCGGACGGCTGGTGCTGCTGAACTTCGCCACCCAGCTGATCACCGACATCGTGGCGGTGAAGTTCGTGGACCGAATCGGCTACCGCGTCCCGCTGGTGCTGGCCCACGTCCTGTCGGTGCTGGGACTGGTGCTGCTCGCGGTGGCCCCGGCCCTCTCACCCTCGCCCTACCTGGGGCTGTGTGCCGCGATCATCGTCTATGCCGTCGGCGGGGGCCTGCTGGAGGTGCTCGTCAGCCCCGTCGTCGACGCACTGCCCAGCCCGCAGGAGGGCAAGGCCGCGGCGATGAGCCTGCTGCACTCCTTCTACTGCTGGGGCCAGGTCGCCGTGGTGGCGGGCACCACGTTGCTGCTGGCGTGGATCGGCCAGGACGCCTGGCAGGTCCTCCCGCTGGCCTGGGCGATCGTCCCCCTGGTCAACCTGGTGGCCTTCCTGAAGGTGCCGCTGCCCGCCACTGTGCCCGACGAGCACCGCACCTCCCTGCGGAAGCTCTTCGGCGCCCCCGCCTTCGCCGCCGCCGTCGTGCTGATGCTCTGCGCCGGGGCGGCCGAGCTGACCATGTCGCAGTGGTCGTCCCTCTTCGCCGAGGAGGGGCTCGGCGTCTCCAAGGTCTGGGGCGACCTGGCGGGCCCGTGTCTGTTCGCGGTCCTGATGGGCGTCGGCCGCATCGTCTACGGCCTGTGGGGGGAGCGGGTCCCGCTGGTGCCCGCCATGGCGGCCTGCGGCGCGCTGGCCACGGTGTGCTATCTCGTCACCTGCCTGTCGGCCGACCCGGTGGTCAGTCTCGTCGGCTGCGCGGTGTGCGGGCTGGCCGTCAGCCTCCTGTGGCCCGGCACCTTCAGCCGCGCCGCCGCCCGGTTCCCCTTCGGCGGCGCGGCCATGTTCGGGGTGCTGGCCGTCTTCGGCGACGCCGGCGGCGCGGTCGGCCCCTGGGTCGCGGGAGCCGTCGCGGACGCCTCCACCGCGGCCGGGGGACTGCTCGGCGGCCTGCCCGCCGTACTGCCCGACGACGGCGGGTCCGGGCTGCGGGCCGGCATCCTCGTCGCCGCCGCGTTCCCGCTCGTCATCGTCGCCGTCACTCTCCTGTACGGCGCGGGCGCCCGGCGCGCGGCGGCCTCCCGCGAGGCCGGCGAGCCGGTCGGCGGGTGAGGCGCGCCGCCCGGCCGCGCCGAGGACGCCGGGCGGGTGCGCCGGTCGGCGGCCGCCGGGCAGCTCACCTACCCGCCCGGCCCCCAGGCCGCCGGACCGGCGCGTCCCGCCCCTGGCCTCCACCGGGCAGGTGGGAAGCCCCCACCCGACACAGGCGGGTGCGGACTCCGGCCTCCAGCGGAAGGCGGAGGCTCACGCCTCCACCGGGGGGATGAAGGCGTCCGGGTCTCCACCCGCCGGCGGGGGTCCGGGGCGGGAGATCAGGTCAGGACGGGCCGCTCCGCGCGGGCCGGTCCGTCAGACGCGCTGCCACAGGGCCGGGACGTTCGGCGGCTCCCAGCCGGCGTAGGCCGTGTGCGCCTGCAGGCACCGGTAGGTGGCGTTGTCGTAGGTGACCTGGTCGCCGGCCCGGTAGCTCGTGCCCGCCTTCCAGGTGCCCCCGGGCGGCGGCGTGGTGGGGGTCGGCGTCGGGGTGGGTGACGGCGTGCCGACGATGTTGAGCACGAAGTCGAAGCTCGCCTCCTTCCCGGAGCCGACGGTGCGCACGTTCATGAGCAGCGACGGGTTGAAGATCGTGTCGGTGTTGTTGCGCGGTTCGTTCGGGAAGTAGAGCTGGGTGGTGAGGACCGGCCGGTTGGGGGCCTGGACCTTGACGTGGATGTGCCGGGTGCGGCCCGGATACAGGCCCGGCACGATCGTGGTCAGCTTGAACGCGCCCTGGGCGTCGCTGAACTGGTGCCCGCGGAAGGTGTATCCGACGTTGTCGTAGGCGCCGTTGTTGTCCGCCTGCCAGAAGTCCAGGAGCGCGTTGGCGATCGGCTGGCACGAACGGCCGAACACGTAGCCGCTGACGGTCAGCGGGACGCCGGCGCCGGTCAGCGTGCTGCGCAGGGGCGAGTTGGGCTTGAAGTAGGGGCCCTCGGTCTGCGCGATCGTCGGGGCGTCGCCGTCGTCGCAGAACGGCGTGGGCTCAAGCAGCTCGCCCGTCCCCAGCGCGTTGCGGGCCAGCGCGGGGGCCTGGCCGATCAGCAGCGGGACCGGGGCTATCAGGGCGGCCTTCAGCAGCGTCTTCCGGCTGATGCCCCTGGAGTGCTGTCCTTCGGTGCTCTCGTCATGGGTGTTCTCGGCGTCCACAATGGCCTCCTTGGCCTCCGGGGGGATGTGCCTGGATGCAACCTGTCGAGCGCGCGCGGCACGGGCGGAGCCGGTCGAACCGGCGCCGTGCGACACCGCCGCGGGGAACTGGCCGGAACCTGGCAGCCTGGACTTAAACAAAGCTGACATTCAGCCGAGAGAACGGAACACCCTACAAGTTTCTATAACTTCGCCGTATGGGCCTTTTACCGGAAACGCCGCAGATAGCGGCCCCTGGAACGGCCCTCCGGTGCTTCATACCGGATGTCCATGCAGCGGGTGTGATGGCCGGTGGCGACGCCGGGCACGTCCGCCGCCCAGTGTCCGTCCGGCCGGCATGCCGGGCACGTCCGCCGCCCGCTGTTCCGTCCGGCCGGCATGCCGGGCGGGTGCTCGACCGGCAGCGCGTCCGGTCGCGCCCGCTTGTGATCGGCGTGCCTCCCCGCCTCCGCTGACCGGCCAGAATGAGGGACTGGACGACGCGAAACGGCCGAGAGGTGTTCCGATGACCGGTGAGAGCGGGAGGACGGCGCGAGGGGCGGCGTCCGGGAGAGGGCCGGGCGGAGGCGGCACGCCGGGGAAGGGGCCGGGCGGCACGGACCGGGGCGGCGTGACCGGCGCGGAGCCGGGCGGCGCGCCCGGGGACGGGTCGGAGATCTTCGTGTCCGTCGCCGAGCGGGTCCGGCGCAGCCTGGAGGGCGCCTCGGCGGGGGAGCGGCTGGTCGCCCGGACCCTGCTGGCGAGCTACCCCACGGCCGGGCTGGAGACCGCGGCGCGGCTGGCCGAGCGGGCGGGGGTGAGCGCGCCGACCGTGGTCCGCTTCGTCGCCCGGCTCGGTTTCGCCGGATACCGGGCGTTCCAGCAGACCCTCCGGGACGAGATCGAGGCGCGGCGGGCCTCGCCGCTCACGCTCGCCCAGCAGCTCGGCGACGGGGTGGCCCCGGACTCCCTGCGGGTGTCAGCCGGAGCGATCTTCCGGCAGCGGCTGGACGAGTCGTTCGCGGCGCTGTCGGACCCCGAGCTGGAGGCCGTGCTCGATCTGCTGGCCGACCCGGCCCGCCGGATCGCGCTGATCGGCGGCCGGTTCTCGCACATCCTCGCCGAGTATCTCGACCTGCACCTGCGGCTGCTGCGGCCCGGCACCCGCGTGCTCGACCCGCGGCCCGAGAGCCTGGCCGCGTTCTCCGTGGACGTCGGACGGCGTGACGTCGTCGTGGTGTTCGACTACCGGCGCTACCAGCGCGACGTCGTCGAGTTCGCCCGCCGCGTGCACGACCGGGGGGCCAAGGTCGTGCTCTTCACCGACCCGTGGCTGTCTCCCGCCGCGGAGGCCGCCGACCTCGTGATCCCGGTCCGGGTCGAGGCGCCGAGCCCGTTCGACAGCCTCGTCCCGGCGCTCGCGCTGGTGGAGACGGTGGTCGCCGGAGTGATGGCCCGGCTCGGGAAGGAGGGGGAGGAGCGGCTGCGGCAGTGCGAGGAGATCGTGGGTGACGTCACCGTCGAGTGAAACGCCGCCGCCGGCCGGGTGACGTCACGGGCGAGTGAACGCCGCCGTCGAGTGAAAACCGCCTCCCGCAGGGGCCGCCTCCCGCAGGGGCCGCCTCCGGCCGCGCGACGCCTCCGGCGACGGAGATGTAACAAATCTTTCATGGATTCTTGTTGATGGTCTTCGTGAAAGCTATGTTTCATCGACAAGTGCTGGTCGCGACCGCCGCCGGTGCTGCCGTCACCATCAGGAGGTGCCGTGACCGAAGAACTGCGTCCGCCTCGCAAGCTCCGCCTCTGGGAGGCGCTCGCCCTGTCCGTCGGGCTCATGGGCCCCACCCTCGCCATGGCCCTGAACGGCGCCGGCGTGGCGGCCACGGTCGGCAAGGCCGTACCTCTGGTCTTCGTGCTGGGCCTGGTCGGGGTCGCGCTGGTCGCCTACGGGTTCGTACGGCTGACGCGGCACTTCAACCACGCCGGATCGGTCTACGCCCTGGCCGGGGTCACCCTCGGCCCCCGGGCCGGGTTCTTCGGCGGGTTCGCGCTGCTGGGGACCTACATCTTCTTCGCCGTGTGCACGCTGGCGGCGACCGCGGTGTTCGCCGAGGCGTTCGCCGCCGCCCTGGGTCTGTCCCTGCACATCCCGTGGTCCGTCGTGGCCGCGGTCGCGGCTGTCGGCGTCTGGGCCGTCAACTCCCGCGAGTCCCGCATCACCGCGCGGACCCTGCTGATCGTCGAGGGCGTCGGCATCGTCGGCATGCTGGTGCTCAGCGCCATCATCGTCATCCGCACCGGGGCCGGGCACGCGCCCGGCGGGCAGACGCTCGACCTGTCGGTGTTCGGGCTGGGCGGCACCACGATGAGCGCGGTGATGACCGCCACGGTGTTCGCGTTCCTGTCGTGGGCGGGCTTCGAGGCGTGCGCGTCGCTGGGCGAGGAGACCGCCGACCCGCGCCGCAACGTCCCGCGCGCCCTGGCCGGGAGCGTGCTGCTCACCGGTGGCCTGTACGTCTTCGTGATGTTCGCCCAGACCGTCGGCTTCGGCACCGACGACAAGGGGGTCGCCGCCTTCTCCGGGTCCGAGTCCTCCCTGTCGGCGCTGGCGCAGACCTACATCGGCACGTGGTTCTCGCTGGTCATCGCCTTCACCGCGGTGGCGTCGGCGTTCGCGGCCTCGATCAGCTCGACCGCGGCGGCCAGCCGGCTCATGTTCGCCCTGGCCCGTGACGGCTTCGGTCCCGGTGCCCTGGCCCGCACCGACCGGCGCACCGGCTCCCCCACCGTCGCGCTGGTCGCCGCGCTGGTCCTCGCCGTGGCCGGTGACGTGATCCTCGACCTCACCGGGGTCCACGCCTTCGACGCCTACTACTGGTTCGCCACGCTCGGCGTGCTGTGCCTGCTGGTGGCCTACGCGGTCGCCGGGGCGGGTGTGATCGCGTTTATCCTCTCCGGGCGCGGGAAGATCCCCCGGCACGAGATCGTGATCCCGGTGCTCGCCATCGCCTACCTGTGCTTCGTCTTCTACAACCAGTCAGTGGGACAGGACAGCCCGCTCAGCTACTTCCCGTGGATCGCCGCCGCCTGGTGCCTGGCGGGCATGGCGGCCGTGCTCGCCGCGCCGAAGCTGGCCCGCCGGATCGGTGAGCGGCTGACCGCCGAGCTGACCCAGGCCGACGGTCCCGCCGACGGGTCCGAGAGCCCTGCCTCTGAGGCCCCTGAGAAGGCGGCCCGGCCATGACCCCGTCCCGGGAGCGGTTCCGGCAGCAGATAGGCGGACAGGCCGATGAAGGGGCCGGCGGACCGGACCGGGAGCAGACCCGTGAACGGGCCGGCGGACCGGACCGGGAACAGGCCCGTGAACGGGCCGGCGGACCGGACCGGGAACAGGCCCGTGAACGGGCCGGTGAACAACCACAGCGACAGCACCAGGAGCGACGACCCGCCATGACCGCAGCACCCACCGTCTACGCCGCGACCTGCGACCTGGCCGCGCAGCTCCGCGGGCGCGCCGTACCCGCCTCCCGCGAGGAGGCGCTGCTGCGCAGCGGGACCGGCTGGGTCCCCGCGGACCTGGCCATCACCGGTTTCGGGTCGATCGCCGACAACGTGTTCGGCTCGGCGGGCGACCTGCGGCTCATGCCCGACCCCGCCACCCGCGTCGACATCCCCGCCGACGGCGACCTGCCCGGCACGCGGCTGTATCTCGCCGACCAGACGCTGCCCGACGGCACGCCCTGGGAGTGCTGCCCCCGCGGGTTCCTCGCCGCGGCCGTCGAGGAGTTCCGCGCCGAGCTCGGCGTCACCGTGATCGCCTCGTTCGAGCACGAGTTCACGCTGGCCGGCCTGCCGCCCTCGCCACCGTTCTCCTTCGAGAGATACCGCACCGCCGAGCCGTTCGGCTCCGACCTGGTGACGCTCCTGGAGCAGACCGGCCTCGCCCCCGAGACCTGGCTGCCGGAGTACGGCGAGGCGCAGCACGAGATCACGCTCAGCCCGGCGGAGGCCCTCGTCGCCGCCGACCGGGCGGTGCTGCTGCGCGAGCTCGTCCGCGACCTCGCCCGGCGGCGCGGGCTCCGCGCATGCTTCGCCCCGCTCCCCGACCCGGCGGGCAGCGGGAACGGCGTGCACATCCACCTGTCGTTCCGCGACGCCGACGGCGCCCCCGTCCTCTATGACCCGTCCCGGCCGGGCGGGCTGTCGGAGCTGGGGACGCGCCTGTCCGCCGGGATCATCCGTCACGCCCCCGCGCTGACGGCCGTGACGGCCGCGAGCCCGGTGTCGTTCCTGCGGCTGACCCCGCACCGGTGGAGCGCGGGCGGGGCCTTCCTCGCCGAGCGCAACCGGGAGGCCATGCTCCGCATCTGCCCGGGGACCGGGCCGGACGCCGGAGCCCAGCACAACCTCGAATACCGGGCCGCGGACGCCACCGCCAACCCCTGGCTCGCGCTCGGCGTTCTGCTCCGGGCCGGGCTGGAGGGGATCCGGCGTGGATACCCCGAGCCCGTCGTCTGGCCGGAGACCGCCACCGAGGAGGAGCTCTCCGGAGTGCCGCCGCTCCCGCGGACGCAGGAGGAGGCGCTGAACGAGCTGGAGAAGGACGACGTCGTAAGCGGTTTCTTCGCCCCCGACCTGCTGACCACCTACCTCGCGGTCAAGCGGGCCGAGCTGGCCGCCCTGGCCGGGCAGGACGACACCGAGCGCTGCCGGAGGATCGCCGATGTCCACTGAGTCCCTCACCCCCGAGTCCTTCAACCCGCTGGCGCGCGCCGGGGCCGTGGGGCCGGGCGGGTCCCCGGAGCGGCCGGGCCCCCCGGAGCGGGCCGGGGCCGTGGGCCATGTCGGGCCCTCGGAGCGGGCCGCGTCCCCGGGGCGGGCCGGTTCCCTGGAGGAGGTCATCGGGGCGATCCCGTTGGTGGACCACCACGTGCACGGCGCCCTGGCCGGCGACGTGTCGCGGCGGGAGTTCGAGGAGCTGATCACCGAGTCCGACCGGCCGGTGCCCGCCTGGATGACCCAGTTCGACTCCCAGATCGGGTTCGCCGTCCTGCGGCACTGCGCGCCCGTGCTAGGCCTCGACCCGCACCCCGACCCCGAGACCTACCTCGCCCGCCGTACCGAACTCGGGACCGAGGAGGTCAACAGGCGCCTGCTCGCCGCCAGCGGGATCGGCCACTTCCTGGTGGAGACCGGCTACCGCGGGGACGAGATCCTCGACCCGGCGCGGATGGCCGCCGTCACCGGCAGGCCCGCCGACGAGGTCGTCCGGCTGGAGGCGGTCGCCGAGCGGGTGGTCGCCGACGGGACCGACGCCGCCGGCTTCGCCGCCGCCTTCGAGGCGGCCCTCTGGGAGCGCAGCCGTACGGCGCGCGGGCTGAAGACGATCGTCGCCTACCGCCACGGGCTCGACTTCGACCCCAGCCCGCCCGCCTCCGGCGAGGTGACGGCGGCGGCCGGCCGCTGGCTGCGGACGGCCGAGCGGACCGGGCGGATCCGCGTCGACGACCCGGTGCTGCTGCGCCACCTCATCTGGAAGGGCATCGAGCGCGGCCTGCCGCTGCAGTTCCACATCGGGTACGGCGACCCCGACGTCGACCTCCACCGCTCCGACCCGCTGCTGCTGCGCGGGCTCATCGAGCTGGCCGAGCCCTCGGGCGTCCCGCTGCTCCTGCTGCACTGCTACCCGTTCCACCGCAACGCCGGCTACCTCGCCCAGGTCTACCCGTACGTCTACTTCGACGTCGGCCTGGGAGTGAACTACACCGGGGCGCGCAGCGTGGCCGTCGTGGCCGAGAGCCTGGAGCTGGCCCCGTTCGCCAAGATCCTTTTCTCCTCGGACGCCTGGGGCCCCGCGGAGCTGCACCACCTGGGCGCCCTGCTCTGGCGGCGCGCGATGACCCGCGTCTTGTCGGACTTCGTCGCCGACGGCGAGTGGAGCCGGGAACAGGCGGTACGGGTCGCCACGATGATCGGCTCCCAGAACGCCCGGCGCGTCTACCGCCTGGGGGAGGACGCGTGAGCGGCATTCACGAGCGGCTCCGTGCCGCGCTCCACGCCGAGCTGCCCGACGCCTGCGACCTGCGGCGGGAGCTGCACGCGGAGCCGTACGTGTCGGGCCGGGAGGAGCCGACGCTCAAACGCGTGCTGGACGCGCTGCCCGCCGGCACCGAGCCGGAGCGGGTGGCCGAGACAGGCGCGCTGGTCCGCATCGGTGGCGACGGCCCGGCCGTCGGGGTCCGCGGCGAGCTGGACGCCCTCCCGATCGTGGAGGAGACGGGCGTCCCCTGGGCCGCGCGCAACGGCGCCATGCACGCCTGTGGCCACGACGTCCACCTCGCCGCGCTGACCGCGCTGGCCAGGGCGGTCGACCGCGTGGGAGCGCCCGCGCCGATGGTCGCGGTGCTGCAGCCGCGTGAGGAGACCTATCCCTCCGGAGCCCTCGACATCGTCGAGTCCGGCGCGCTCGACCGGCACCGGATCGGCGCGATGGTCGCCGCGCACGTCCAGCCGGTGCTCGCCGCCGGCGAGACGGCCTGCACGCCCGGCGCGGTCAACGCCTCCGCCGACGAGTTCACGCTGATCGTGCGGGGCCAGGGTGGGCACGCGGCCTACCCGCAGCTCTCCCGCGACCCGGTCCTGGCGCTCGCCCAGATCATCGTGGCCGCGCAGCAGCTCGTCAGCCGCGACTCCGATCCGATGACGCCGACCGTGGTCACCTTCGGGACGGTCGCGGCGGGCACCGCCCCCAACGCCACCCCGGCGGACGCCGTCGCCCGGGGCACCCTCCGCACGATGTCGGAGGTCTGGCGTGAGCAGCTCCACGACCGGTTCCGCGTGATCGCCGACGGGGTCGCCCGTGCCCACGGCTGCGAGGCGGAGGTGCTCATCGCACGCGGGGAGCCGGTGCTCGTCAACGACGCCCGCCTCGCCGAGGAGACCGCCCGCCTCCTCGCCCTCGTCCCGGGCGGCGCTCACCACGCGCCCGCCGTCCTGCGCTCCTGCGGAGCCGACGACTTCGCCTACTTCGCCTCGGCCGTGCCGTCGCTGATGATGTTCGTCGGCACCGACACCCCGTCGGGCCTGCACAGTCCGGGATTCCTGCCGGGGGACGAGACCGTGACGGCGGTCGCCGAGAGCCTGCTCGCCGCCTATCTCGCCGCCGCACGCCTGATCGGCGCCGACAGCCGCTGAGATCCCGAACGGCCGCTGAGGTCCCGAAACGGCCGGGCCGGACAGATCAGCCGAGATCCCGAACGGCCGCGCCGGACAGATCAACGGTCTGCGGAGTCCATGACCCGTGCGCCGTGAGCGGGGATATCCGGGACCGGTGCGCCGTGACCGGAGAGACCTATGACCGGTGCGCCGTGAGCGGGGAGGCCCGGGACCGGCGCACCGGGACCGGCGGGGGAGTTTCCATGGGCCGCCGGCCCGGGGCGCTCCGACGGCTGCTTGGCCATCCGGAACCAGACCACGCGTCCGGCCGGGGCGTCGTGCCACCCCCACGCCGAGGCCAGCTGCTGCACCAGCCACAGCCCCCGCATCCCGCCGCTGTCGCAGTCCACATCCGTGTGGACATGGGGTGTGTGGCTGGCCGATCCCTGGTCGGTCACGTCGACCTGGATCGTCTCGGCGTGGTTGGTGACGATCACCATCACCTGTCCGTTGGGGTGGCGGCCGGAGTCGGAGTGCCGCACCGAGTTGGTCACCAGTTCGGTGACGAGGAGGAGCGCGTCGTCCAGCCGGTCGTGGTCGATGGCTCCGAGCAGGTCGCGGACGTACAGCCGGGCCTGCGGGACGGACGCGACGTCCCCGGGGAGCGCTACGTGCCCCAGCAGTTCCGATGTCATCGCGTCACCGTCCCCGCGATCCGTCTGGCCATGCCCGTGGGCCGTACAAATCTTTGTAAAATCATCGCGGTTACTGATAAATAGCCCTAAACAGGATGTTCGACGTCGATATGGGGCAGGTACGCGGATCGTTCATGCCCCATGGGCCGGGTACCGGGGGCATGCCCAGCCGAGCCGGAACGTGCCGGCGTGCGTGCCGGCCTCGGCCCCCTCGCCGTCGGGGACACCGCGGACGTCCGCCTATGTGTCCCGCCCACATGCCTGCCCACCACGTGCCCCGCCCACATGCCCTGCCCGGCTGAGCCTCGGTCCCGGGTCGGCCGGATTGCTGAGAGGCTGGCGACATGCGGATCGACCTGCACGCCCACTCCACCGCCAGCGACGGCACGGACTCCCCCGAAGACCTGATGAGGGAGGCTGCCTCGGCCGGGCTGGACGTGGTGGCGCTCACCGATCACGACACGACCGCCGGATGGGAGGCCGCCGCGGCCGCGCTGCCCCCGGGGCTGACGCTGGTGCGCGGCGCCGAGCTGTCGGGCCGGTGGTACGACGGGCCGACGGTGGGACTGCACCTGCTGGCCTACCTGTTCGATCCCGGAAACGGGCCGCTGGCCGTGGAGCTGGCCCGGGTGCGCCGGTCCCGCGAGCGGCGGACGGAGAAGACGGTGGCGCTGCTGAACGCCGACGGCATCGACGTCACGGTCCCCGAGGTGAACGCGTACGCGGCCGGCGGCACGGTGGGACGCCCGCACCTCGCCCGGGCGCTCGTCCGGCGCGGCCTCGTCGCGACCGTGGACGAGGCTTTCAGCCCGCAGTGGCTGGGCCGCCGCTACCGCCTGGCCAAGGACGACATCGACGTCTTCACCGCGCTCCGCCTGGTGAACGAGGCGGGCGGCGTCTCGGTGCTGGCGCACCCGCGCGCGGGCGTCCGGGGCCACGTCGTGCCCGACGCGCTGGTCGCCGAACTCGCGGCGGCGGGCCTGTGGGGCATCGAGGCCGACCACCCGGACCACCCGGCGGCCGAGCGCGCGCACGCTCGCTCGCTCGCCCGCGACCTGGGCCTGCGGATCACCGGTTCCAGCGACTACCACGGCACCAACAAGACCACCCCGCTCGGTGCCTTCACCACCGACCCGTCCGTCTACCAGGAGATGGTCGCCACCGCGACGGGCACCGCACCCCTCGTCGGAGCGTGAGGGGGCCGTCGGCCACCTCGACCACCGATGTCTCGGCGGGGACGGGCCTCAGCCGGGCTGGCTGTTGTCCTTGAGCGTGCCCCAGCCGTGCCAGCGGTCGATCTCGATCCAGGCGCTGACCCGGTCGCGGTCCCGCCGCGGATACTCCTTCCCCAGGTACTGCTGGGCCAGCCGGTCGATGTCGGTCAGACCCGTGTCGTCACATATTTCGGCGACGTGCCCGATGATGCTGAGGTGGGTGTACCAGTTGTCCTCGTCGAGCACGGTGAGGGTGACCCGGGGGTCGTTGCGCATGTGGTCCAACCGCTTGCGGCCCTTGTCCATGTTGACCAGAATCCGGCCGTCGTCCCAGAGATACCAGGTGGCCGTGGACACCGGCTGGCCGTCGGACCGGAGCGTCGCGATGACGGCGGGATTCGGCCTCTTCAGCATGGCTACGGCTTCCTCGGGAAGCGGCGGGTTCGACATGGTCTCTCCACTCCGTATCGGCGTCCCCTGCGGTGGAGGTGGCGCATGCGGTTCATGAGATATACGTCCACGGTGTCACACCCCGGACGGCGCCGGCCCCCGCGCCCCTCCGCGCCCCTCCGCACGCCGTCCGCCCCATGGCCGAATCCCGGCCCGACAGCGCGGCCGTCCGGCGGGACGGCCGTTCGGCGGGGCGGTGGTTCGGCAGGACGATCGTCTGGCGGGGAGGTCATCTGGCAGGGCGGTCGTCCGGCGAGGCGGTCAGTAACCCGTGGCGGGGTCGATCACTCCTTCCAGCGGGAGGCCCTCCCGCAGGCGGCGCACGTTCCGTTCGACCCGCTCGCAGAGCATCCGCATGACGTACTCGGCGGAGTCCGCGCAGTGCGAGGTGATCAGGGCCCTGGGGTCGCTCCACAGGGGGTGCCCCTCGGGGAGCGGCTCGGGGTCCGTCACGTCCAGGCCGGCGGCCGAGATCATCCCGTCCCGGAGGGCTCCGACCAGCGCGTCCGTGTCGACGTGCGCGCCGCGCGCGACGTTGACCACGACGGCGTCCGCCGGCAGCAGCGCCAACTCGGCGGCGCCGATGACATGCCGCGTCTCCGGGGTCAGGGCGAGGGCCAGCACCAGGACGTCGGTCTCGGGGAGTACGGCGTGCAGCGCCGTGGGCGGCAGCGTCTCCCCGGCGCCCTCGACCTTCTCGGGCCGGCGGCGGAGCACCCGGATCCGGCAGTCGAACGGCTGCAGGAGACGGACCAGTTCGGTGGCTATGCCGCCGCCGCCGAGGATCGTCACCCGCCGGCCGTGCAGGGACCGGGGATCGACCGCCGACCAGTGCGGCGTCCGCGCCTGCCGTACGACACTGCGCAGGCAGGCCAGCGTCAACATGAGCGCGTGCTCGCTGACCTGCCCGGCGAACGACCCCTTGGCACAGGTGAAGACCACCGGCCGGGCGAAGATCCCGGACACCGCGAACTTCTCCACCCCCGCCCAGGGGAACTGCACCCACCTGATCCCGGGATGCCCGTCCAGAGTCGCCCGGAGATCCTCCGGCTCCCCGGGGACGAGCCACACCAGGCCGTCGGCCTCATCCGGCGGCGCGATGACGCCCCCACCGGCCAACACGGCCTTCTCGATGTTGGAGCGCAACAGGTCGAGGTCAGGAGAGTTGGCACGGCCATAGGCCGCCCCCATCTCCACGGACGGGGCGATCGCGATGCGGGCTTCCATGGGCCCACATTCTGCCGCGCCCGGTTGACCTGTCCTTGACCAGGGTGCGCCACTGCCGGCCGGTGAGGAAGGGATCCTCTTCCTGTTGGTCAGGCGGCCTCAGATACCGCTGGCCTTCAGGAGCCGTGCCCTTCTGCCAGCTCCAGGCCACTGCGTCGCTGGTTTTGACGTTCGTTCGCGAATTAATCGCAGCAGAACCTGAACTCGCCGACGCCCCACAGCTCCTCACTCATCTTTTGCTCTTTCAGGTTTGTTGTTTGCATGCTGATACGCCTCGACCGCGTCCTCGGAAAGACGGCCGCGGCCGCCGACGGTGTAGCCCTGATCGCGGGCCCAGGAACGGATCTGCGCCATGGTCGCTCCGGTTGAGAAAGACTCGCTGATCGGGTAACTGGGATACAGGCGGTCAGCGGTGGTAGGTACGGAGGTGTCAGTGATTCCACGCGTGTGATCACTCATGGTCGAAGGGACCCATGTCCCTGTCGGGAGCGGGGTTCGGCATGGCCGGAGCGGTCGGGTGGTTGTCGGGGAACCGGAGAAGTTCGCGGGTATAGTCGTCGAACTTCAACGGCTCCCACTCGATTCCGGTGGCCCAGGTCTCGTCCATCCGGGCGAAGCCGGTCAGAGCTCGGATGATCAGCTCGGTGTCCTGGATGAAGGCGCAGTGGTGGCGTCGGTGTGAGCCTGCGCGATGTTCGATCTGATAGGTGCCTTCGGGGACGCCGTACACGCCGCCGCAGGCAACCTGGACGTACCATTCCAGGTCCGGATGATTCCAGTCCTCGTCGTCCCTGTCGAAGGAGATCCTCTTGGCGAGGCAGAGGTTCCAATGCTCATGGGTGAGGCTTGTGACCGCCTCGCGGACGTCCGCCTCGTCGGGACCGACTGTCCAGGAGTTGTCGGGGAAGACCAAGTACATCGGGGCTGCTCCTTGGCTGGTCAGTTCGTGCGAGTGTTGGGGGAGGCGGTCGCCGAGGTGGTCGACCCGTATCTTTCCTGTGACGCCGCCGGAGTGGTCGTGGAAATACATCCGTGGTGCGGGATATTCGATGGGCCGGAGCTTGATGTGGGCTTCCATCAGGACTTGCCTGCCTGGATGACATGGGGCGCCTCGGAACTGAATCCCGAAATCAGGTGAAAAGCGAGAGCTGCTCCTCAAGATCTGAGGCCCGTACGAGGCCGGAGGCGGCGGCCAGCTCGGGATCTGGATCGGAGGATTCATCCGCGGTCAGGATTGTCTCCACACCCAGCAATCCTGCGAGATCGTCGGTGGCAGTCGAATCGTCGGCCGGGCCGTTGCCGCCTCCGTCGGCGACGGTGGGCAGTACGTACTCTTGGGCGAGCGCCGCCAAGTGCAGGGGCAGCGGCAGGGACAGTGAGTCGAGATAGTCAGGTGCCTGGCGTAGCTGGTGTACGGCCAGAGCCAGGGCTTCGGGGCTGTCTCCTTCCTCGCCGGGGGAGGCCGGGCGGCAGCCCAGGATGGCGATCTCCAGGAGGGCGGGGTTCCAGGCGGGTATCTCGGTGTCGATGGTCAGCTCGCCTTTGCGTTTCCCCATCCGGAGTGGACGGGGGGCGAGTTTGTCGGCCTCCACCGCGGAGGAACGGAAGGTCGCAGCCTTGTCGGTGGTGCTGTAGAAGACCCGCCCCGAGGCTGTGGCGGAGGTGGCGGGTTCAGTCCACAGTCCTGCGGCAAGGCCATTGACGCCGGAGGGATTGCCGATGCCCCACCACTGGGGCGTCTCGCGGCCGTCCGCGCCACGGACCCTGACCAGTCGCAGGTCAGGACTGAGCCGGGCGGCAGCAGCCTGACCGGTCCTGATCAGGTCCGGTACGACCTGACCATCCTGAAGCCAGGGCCAGTGCATCCGGCTGTTCTGGGAGTGGGTGAGAAGCAGGATGGGACGGCCGTACAGAGAACGGATCATCCTTTGGAGGTAGCAGGCGGTCGCCGAGCGCTGTTCCTCCATGTTCCGCCGCCGAGCCTGGGAGGTGACGCGAGGACGTGGCTGCCCGTCGGCGGCCGGAGACGACGGGGGCACTCCTACGTCGGTTTCATCTGATGTTCCGGAGATCTCGGCGCTCTTGGTCAGCCAGAGCAGGAACTTCGGATAGGGGATCCAGGCGTGCTGTTCGTCGTCCCAGCCGCGGACCACGCCCTGGCCCGATCCCGGTTCCACGGGACTGACCAGGACGGCGACCGGGGTGTGCTGAGCCAGCCGGGTGGGACCGTCGGCGCGGCGCTTCACCATCCGCACGGCCGCGTAGTGGAGGTCGGCGGGCAGCCGGTCTCCCAATGTGTGTTCGGGGACGACCCGGACGCCGAGCTGGCGAAGGCCGTCGAGCCAGCCGGACCGGGCCCGGTGCGCCGCGTTCTTCTCGGAGTTGTAGCCCTTGGCCTTTCTGGGGACGGCGGTGAACTGGGTGACCACCCCGGCGTCGGCGCATCCCAGTCGCAGGGCGAACTTGGGATCGTCGAGCGGGGAGGGGAAGTCCGCAGCACGGTCTATCTCCACCAGGGCGAGGGTGGGGACGTCCGGATCGCCGCCGTCGGCGGTCAGAAAGTCCGCGACGGCGGCACGACGGGCCTTGAGGGCCTCGGCGAGAGCCTCCCCCCTGGGACGGCGGCCGACGGGAATGCCGAGCCCGTCGGCGAGTCCGCCGGAGAGGGGCAGGCATCGCAACACGACGGTGAGCTCCGGGGTGTTCCAGCGGAGGATCACGGGGGCGCCGGGCTTGGCCGCGTCGTACGCCTCCTGCCCGGGGGCGCCGCCGTCGCCTTCCAGGGCGAGAACCTCGGTGAGGGCCGTGATGGCGGTGTCGCGCATGGCGGTGGTCTGCCAGAGCAGGCGGCACTCCATGATGGGCACACCGCCAGGGATGGGAGCCTCATTCGTGAGTGACTGTACGGCCACCGCCAGCGCGGCGCGGCGGGTATGCGCTGCCCGGACCTCCTCGGCTTTCTTGGCGTCACCTTGCAGTTTGAGGCGGGAATTGGCGGGGGTGTTGGAGGAGACCCTGCTGCGTCTCAGGTCGGGGGCGCGGACCAGCCCTTCGGGAAGCGCCTGCTCGGCCCATTCGACGATCTGCGAGCGCTGGTGGGACATCAGACCGGGTTTGACGCCGTGCTGGCCCATGTGGGTGCTGTGAACCACGGCGGCACGTACGCCGGGACCGTCACCGATCCACTGCTCGGGTGTGGTGAGCAGTTCCGTGGGGTCGGGGAAGGACCGGTCGAGGGAGATGTCCCGGAGGATTCCGGCGGGACCGGCTTCACGCCAGCCGTATGCCTTCTCGGTGCGATCCCAGGTGAGCCGGGCGACCGCGTAGCGTGCGCTGGCGGGGGCTCCGGGAAGCCACGGCACGTTCGGACGCAGGTAGACCGAGGTGTCGCGGCGCAAGGCCAGGCGGAGACGGCCGACGGAGCCGGGGTGGGTGGCCCAGCGCCGTATGCCGGTGTGGATGTGCAACCGGGGTTGTGCGGAGAACGGCACGGTGTGCATGGAGATGTTGATGACGACGGAGAACCACCAGGTGCGGTCCTGGACCTCATGGGACAGAGGCTGGGACATCAGCTCTGCACCCTGCTGGCGCGGACCGCGCGGAACGGCCCGGAACCACAGGAAGCCGGCGCCGGTGTCGTAGGGGTCCAGGGCGAGGATGCGCCGGGCCAGGTGGTCGGTGGCGAGCTGGAACTGCCTGTCGAGGGGGGCCGCAGTGCCTCCGTCGGTGCTGTCGCAGCCCAGTAGGTCCACTTCCACCTCCTGCCACCGTGGCGGGTCGGCATACAGCTCGGCGAGAGTTTCGGCGACCTGCCGGGGGTGTGCCGGTGCTGGCCGCAGGTTCCGGACCCAGGCGGTGACCAGCCGCTCGAACGCCCCGCCGGGTAAGGGGTGGGGGAGGTCGGACGGAGCGTACAGCCAGAAGTCCTCCTTGTGTCCGTGCTTGTCCGAGCCCCGTCCGCGCACCACCAGGTCGGGAGCGAGGCTCTGCAACACCCCGTCCATGCGGTAGGTGGGGACGGTGCGGTACGGCTCCGCGTCACCATCCCGGCCGGCGTTGCACAACGCGAGCAGGCTGTCGCGCCAGTGCTCCGGGAAGGCCAGTGCTCGATAGCGGGCGATCAGCGGCGAGGCACCGGGCGCCGGCAGATAGGCGGCGCGACGGATCTCGTCGTAGGTGAATCCCATGAGAGCTCCAAGTTGTGAGGATCTTGTCAGGGGCGGGAGGGGCGGGTGGTCATGGCGCACAACGCGTCGTACAGCGGCTGGTAGAGCATCTGGACGAGGGCGGGATCCGCCGGGTCGGCGAAGGCCATGGGGTCGACGTCGGGGGCGAAGTAGGGAGCGAGGACGGCCTGCAGCCCGGCCAGTAGGCCGTCGCCGGGAGCATTGGAACGGGTGGACCGGGATATGCCGCCCCCGGGCGCGGTGGCCATCGCGTGCCTGGGGGCGAATCTGGCGTCCACGAAGACCACTCTCGCCGGGACGCCGCCGCGCACCAGGCGCCCGATGACCTGCCAGATCGTCACCAGCTGGTCCCAGGCAAAGGACCTTTTCTCCGCGGCGCTCAACCGGGAGTAGACATAGCGGCGGGAGAGCAGTCGGCGCCACTCACGACGGGCCTCGTGACGGAAGGCGAGCCCCGCCGCGTCGAGGTCGTCGGCCTTGGCCACCAACTCGCCGAAGGTGGTCCCTTCCAGATCCGGGTGGTCGCGCATGGACCGCGCCGCCCAGTCGTTGACCGCGAAGACCGCCAGTGACAGGTCGTCGGGTCGAGGGTGCGGGCGGGCGAGGAACAGCACGGTGCCGAATGCGGCTGTACGTTGCGCGTTCAGAATGTTGTGTCCGCGTTCGACCGCCATCAACGGGGCGACCAGCAGTTCGGCATCCGGGTCTTCGGCGAAGGAGGCCAGGTCCCCCCGGCGTACGGCGGTGGCGTGGGTACGGCCGTCGGCGCCGAGACCACCATCTCGTACGGCCTGCTCAAGGTCGGCGTCGTCGGCGGCGAGCACCCGGACCCGGCCGTGCCAGCGCTCCATCTCCTGCAGGGCGTCCGCCGCGGCGTTCGCCTCTCGATAGCTGCCCACCAGCAGTAGGGCCCGGCGGCGGCCGTCGTCGCCTATCTGGGCGAGCTCCTGTTCGAGCGGGCTGGGCAGCCCGCCCCGGCCGGACCGTCCCAGGCGTGTGATCATCTGGCGCAGCACGGCCGGGCGCACGCTCTGGTCCTGACCGGACAGGCTCAGTGGCGTGTTGTCGTCGTCGTAGAGGAAATGGGTGCGGAAGACGGTGTCCCGGATGGCGGCCAGCGCACGGGCGTCCGGTTTGAGCACAGCCTTGACAGGGGCGAGGACATGGGCGCGGGTGGAGGTGCCCGCCCAGCTGGTGCCTGACATCAACATCACGTGGGGACCCGCGCGCCCGGCGGCGGGGTCGGCACCCAGATTCGGTAGGGACAGCAGGAGCTCCCGTCCCACCCCGGCGCACCGGAAGAACCGCAGAGTGCCGCTGCATCGGCCTTCGGAGTCGCGGCCGTGCTCCTCGGGAAGGTATTGGAAACCGAGGACATTCCCCATGGGAGATTCGGGGACGATCGGGACGTAGTCGAGCGGCGGGCGCCGGGAGAGTCCGTTGTCGGTCGAGTCGAGGTTGAGTGCGGCCTCGACCCGGGGCCACAGGAAGGTGAGCCGGTCGAGCCGCTGGTGCAGCGCGGCGAGCAGGAGGGTGAACTCGAGCCGTTTGGTGGTGCGGTCGTACCAGGGGACGCTGCCGGGGATGTCAGCCGGGTCGGGCTCGCCGATGTGCCGGCGGGTGGGTGTCGGCGGGGAATCGCTCAGGAGGGGTGAGCCCTGGAGGAGCAGATCCAGCACCGTGCGTACTCGCTGCCGTGTGCCCTTCTCGTTCAGGGTGTGCAACAGATCGTGGGTGGCCTGGACGAGACGGTCGGTGTCCGTCCCGTAGGGGCCGTGGTCACCGAGCGGATCGTCGCGGAAGGCGTCGAGTACGGCGGTCACCTCCTGCCTGCGGTCGGCCCAGGGGAAGGCTTTCTGCGGACCGGGCAGTGATGCGGTCCCCGGCTGCACGAGTCGCTCCTCGTCCTCGTAGAGGACTGTCTCGTCGGGCAGACTGTCGACGAGGCCGGAGGCGGCCGAAGTCCTGGAGGCGCTCGTGGGGGTCTCGTCGGGAGCCGGATACCAGCCGGCGACCAGTTTCTCCTGCAGGGTCCACGCGCTGAAGTACTCGATGTCGGCCCAGGTGCGCAGGTCCTCGTCGCTCATGAGCATCGCGTACAGCCGGTCGGTGGCGATGCTCACCACATCGAGCGAGACGGCCCAGCGCTCGACGTCGCGTTCGGAGAGCGGCAGACGGCCCTGCCGCGCCAACTCGTTGATCTTGTGTGTGTGGAGCTTGTCGAGCCAGGATTCGGGTCCTCGGGTCACCAGGGTCGCCGATGGGGCGAACATGGTGTCCAGCTGCATCTGCACCCGGTCGGCCTCGTCCACGATCACTATGTCGCTGCGCAGGCAGGCCAGCTCCAGGTAGCGCAGCCGCTCCTCGTTGAGGTGATTCGGCACCGAGCTCTGCACGAGACTGGCCGGGTTCGCCACCCAGATCAACGCGTCGACCAGTTCCCTGGCGGTGCTGTGCCGGGGGCAGGCGCTCCAGATCGGGCAGCCGTGCGCCCGGCCGAGGGGCTCGGGCCGCTCTCCGCCGTGGGCCGGCACGGGGACCCGATAGGGGTCCGGCAACGACGTTCGGCCGGGAGTGGGCTCCGGCGCCTTGCGAGTGGGGTAGAAGCCCGTACATGGGGCATCCGCGTAGCGCAGCGGCTCTCCGGCCTCGGTACCGCGCAGGGCGTCGACGACGCAGACGGTGCTCAGGTTGTCGAAGCCCGGATCGTCGTGGGTCAGCAGCGATCCGGGGGTGCGGGCGGCCAGACGACGGTGCAGCCGCTGCACGTGGGTCTCCCGGGTGGTCATGCCCAGCACAGGGGCCACGGACAGGCCGAGTTCCCGGAAGAGGGCGGTGAGTGTGAGCTGCTCGGCGACGTCGCCGACTACCAGCGTGGTGCGCAGTCCCCGTCCGGCCGCCCAGACCGCGATCAGTGACATCAGGGTGCTCTTGCCCGCCCCGACCATCCCGACCAGGTGGAGCAGCCCGTCGAGGTCGAGGGCCTCGGCGCGCGCGAAGCCGAGGCCGTCGGCGGTGCGGGTATCCAGTTCCAGGTCGCTGAGGCGCCCCTCCCAGTTACCCGGACGTCGGCCGAGCCGCTGTTCGGAGTCGAGGCGCCGCTCGGTGTCGTCCATCCAGCGGGCGGTCTCCGCGAGTTCCGTCAGAGGCACGCGCAGCGGCCGGCCCTCCCGCATGGCCGTTCCCGTGATCTCGTGGCCGGGAGCGGGCGCGGGGCGTAGGGACTCGGGCAGGGTGACGGAGGTGATCCGGCGGCGTTCGACGAAACGGTTCGAGCCAGGTCCCGCGAGGGGCAGCTCGCGCCGGACGAAATCAGGTACGCCTTCCAGAACAGCGTCGTATGTCGCGAAGCGCTCGGCTATCACGATGGGCTCCACCCGCAGGGCAGGGCTGCTGGCCGAACGCAGGCGGTAGCCGCGCAGCCGCTCGGGAAGCTCCTGATAGGCCTCCAGACACTGCAGCCACATCCGGCGGCGGCGCAGTGTCCACAGCAGGTGCCGCGCCGGGACGAGCAGCCGCTCCCCGGCCTCGGCGAAGGTGAGGCCACCGGCGCGGGCGAACGGGTAGCCGCTGAGGAGCACCCACACGCCGTCAGCGGGCCGTTCAGGGCATAGGCGTTCCAGAAGCCGCAGGCCAAGCTCCACCTGGAACAGCACAGACGGCTTGGTCTTGGTCTGTTCCGGGGGCCAGAACCCCGAGATACCGGAGACGAGAGGCCGATACCAACTCTCGGCGTCACGCATCGAAGGCTCCGTCCGCAGATGGGTAGCCGCCGGCCTGCGCGAGACGGGCGGCCGGGCCGGTGTCACCGCGCAGCCGGGCACGCGCGGCGGCGACCAGCCGCCGGTCGGTGAGCAGGGGGAGGCCGCCCGCAGCATGCGCGCGGTTGCGGGCGTAGACCTCCAGGTAGTCCCGGCGGGCGTCGACACGGTGCCGGGGGACCACCCAGCACGCCTCGTCGTACGGCGGCTCAGGCCGTACGGCGGTGGCGGCCCGGCCGAGAAGGCCCGGGTGGGCCCAGTCCTTGACGTCGACGGCCCATACCCAGCCGTCGGGGAAGGTGATCCGCAGGTCGTAGGCGTCGAAGCCGGGCCACATCTCGACGGACAGGCGCAGCGCCCTGAGCTCTCGCTCCAGGGCGACCTCCGCCCGGCCGGGACCGGTGACGAACTGCCGCAGCGGCCGCTTGAGCTGCCACAGTGCCCCGACCTCGTCAGCGCGCAGCCTCCGCCCGGGGAGAGGCTGACCCTGGCGACGACAATGATCGCGCTCGCACCACCAGCCGCCGTCGGCGAGGGGGACGAGCAGCGTCAGGCACCGGGCACAGGTGACGTACACGCCGTTCTGGCAGAAGCTGTCCGGGACGTGATCGTAGATCTGCCCGAGGATCTCGTGGACCGGTCCGAGCGCGAGGTCGGTGGCGACCTCGAACTTGTCGTTCTCGGTGAGGACGGGCCTTTCCACCAGCAGACGGCGGAAGGCGGTGTAGGACTCGGGATCCTCGCTCTCCCGGCACAGCCGCATCGCCCGGTGGATCACGATGCGGTCGTACTGCTCCGCCGCGCTGTCACGGGTACGGACCCACCACTCGTGGCACAGCTGGGTGGGCCTACCGGAGTCGGGGTCGATGAGAAGGTCCTCCGGGCCGAAGGCGTCCTGGGGAAGCTCCAGAGGCCAGTCCTCGATCGGACGGGTGCGGCACCAGGCGAGAAGCTCCGGCAGGCTCCCGGGAGGCTGAGCGCTCCGTAGCAGGCAGGCGAGCACCGTGCGGTCCAGGGCACGTTGGGCCTCGGCGCGGTAGGGCAGAGCAAACGACTCCAGGTCGGTGATCTCGGCGAGCTGGACCACGGCCGTCGCGATCGTGTGGAGAAGCGTGACACCGGCGTGCGTGGACCAGTCTGTGAGGGATGTGGAAGGTTGGGGCGACGGCACGGGGCGGCCTCCTGACGGGGTTCTCGGGAAGGGGCTCGACAGACCGGACCCGGGAAGGACTGTCCGGGAAAGGGGATCTGCCGGGGCCGGTGCTCTCAGCGGGACGGGGTAGGCAGCGTGGCGAGGTGCTCGCGGCCGGGGCGGCACCAGTCGAGGGCTTCACAGCCGCCGCAGTGCCGGCCGGGGACCGGGTCGTAGGAGGTGTCCCGCTGCCAGGGGCCGGCCATCTCGGCGATCACCGCGCGGGCCTCGTCGACGACGGCGGGGAGGCCGGGGTCCAGCTCCTCCAGGCCGCCGTCGTCCGGATAGAGCAGCTCCAGCTCGATCCGGGACCGGCGCATGTCTCCGCCGAGCACCCCGGAGGCCATCATGAGGACGGCGAGGGCGAGCTGGGGGTAGGTGCGCATCAATGGCTTGCCCTCCCACAGGTGTCTGCCCACCGTCTTGACCTCTCGCCAGACCCATCCGCCCGTCCGGGTGTGGAGCAGGTCGGGGGTGGCGATGACGACGACGTCGAGCCCCGGGTCGTAGCAGGTCAGCTGAGGCTGGACGCGCACCTGCTCGCCGGGGCCGAGTCCGTCGAGGGGACACAGAGCCGCGTGCTCGGCGATCATCCGGGCTCCGGTCCGGGCCTCCTCACCAGTGAGGACGTGACCTCCGGCGGACCAGTTGCCCGGATCCTCCGGTCCCGCCGCGTGCCGGCACCCCCGGGCGGAAAGGGCGGCGTGCCGCCCGTTCAGCCAGGCGTCGACGGCACGGCCTCGCAGGATCGCGGTGCTCTCCGGACGCGGGGACCTCAGCTTCAGCTGCCGGGTGAGGTGGAAGCGGGCGGGACACTCGCCGTGCGTCCGCAGGTCGCTGGCGGACACACTGCGCCGGGGACGCGTCCTGTCGGGGCCGAGGCCCAGCACACCGGGAGCCTTGTGCAGCGCCGTACATCCGCTCAGGGCCTTGCACCCGACGCAGCTGGAGCCTGGGGCGCGTTCGGTGGCGTCCACCGCGCGCCCCAGGGCCGGTACGGCGTGCTCGGTGTAGCGCTGCCGGATCTCTTCCAAGCCCCAGTCGAGCAGAGTGGTGCTACTACCGTCACCGCACCCGACGCCGACGACGCGGACACGCTGCGGGTGGCCGGTGCGGGCGGCGGGCAGACCCGTCACCGGCCGGTAGAACCCGCGGTGTCCCGACGCGCTCGGGACACCGAAGGCGACGGTGTGGGCGGCCACCGCCAGCTCCGCATTGGAGCGTTCCTCTTTGGCGGTGCCGAAGGACAGCAGCCACAGCTCGCGGACGCTCCCGTCGAGGGAGACGTAGCGGCGTCCCCAGGCGGTCTGCTCGTAGTGCGTCGCACCGCGCTGATCGGGTGCCCTGAGGATCCGCCGCCCCACCCATTCCTCCCGCACAGGGTAGGTGCGGGCCGCTCCCGCGACCGTTCCGGCCTCGCGGGCTGCGAGGTAGCGGACTACCGCGGCGGCGGTCCATTCGAGCAGTCCAGGATGGGCCTGCGGACGGTTCTCCCGGCCGAACGTGCCGCGGGTCCGGCGAAGTTGCTCTATCGCCTGCGCGACCGTCGAGCCCTCATGTTCAATCAGGTCAAGCGCGTCCATCAGTGGCTTCAGGGTGAAGCCCTGCAGCCGCTCGTAGCGGCGTGGCGGCTCGGGATCCGCCCGGACCAGGGGACGGGCCTTGGCCGCGATGGCGACGGGGCAGTCGCGGGCGTCTTCCCGGGTTGAGGGCAGGCCGGTCCGTATGAGCGAGCTGTCGCCGGTGGTGCCGGCAGGTGGAACCCAGGCGGTCATCGGATCCCCTCTGTTCGGTGGGGCATGCAGGCGGAGCTCCTGCGGCGGAGCGCAGCAAGCAGTCTCAGAAGAGCAGTACTTGTGAACTTAGTCAAGAGATGCACTGGACGCTTCCATGTTCACATAAGCTGTTCCTGTCGTTACGTAGGCGACATGAGCGATTTGCGGGACACGCGTGAACACCGGTCGGAAGGTGAACATGGAGCCTGGAGACGTGCTGGACGGCCGTTATCGGCTGGTGAAGCTCCTGGGCCAAGGCGGCATGGCCGAGGTCTGGGAGGCATGCGACACGGAGGAGGGCCGTGAGGTCGCCGTCAAGCTCGTCCGTCCTGTCCGAGACCTCGTCGGCCAGTGGTTCGACACCGAGCACATGAACCAGGGGCGGACGGAGTTGCACGGCCGGTTCCGGCGGGAGGGAGAGGTCCTGGCCGGCCTGAGTCACCCCGGCATTCCGGAGCTGTATGGCAGGGGCACTCACGGAGATCGGCCCTACATCGCGATGCGGCTGGTGAAGGGCAAGCCGCTCCACCGGTTCCTGGAGACCCAGTGGCCGTTCGCGCGGTCCGTGGTGGTCGCGATCGCCTGCCAGATCGCCGGAGCCCTCGCCTGCGCGCACGCGGCCCGGCTGGTCCATCGCGATCTCAAGCCGCACAACGTGGTCATCGACCGCGACGGCACTGTCGTCCTCATCGATTTCGGGATCGCCCTGCCGCTGCGTCCCGGCGTCACCCGCTACACGGCGCAGGGGGCGACGCTCGGCAGCAAGGGGTACATGGCGCCCGAACAGATCAGGGAGGAGCCGCTCACCCTGCGCACCGATCTCTACGCCTACGGATGCGTGATTTTTGAGCTGTTCACCGGCCGACGGCCGTTCGGGACCGAGACAGGACTGAGCATCGTCCGCCAGCACTTGGAGAGTGCCCCGCCGTCGATTCAGGAGTTCGCCCCCTGGGTGCCGGACGACATCGCCGAGATCGTCCTGCGACTGCTCGCCAAGGAGCCGGGCGACCGGCCTCCCAACGTCCAGGCCGTCTTGAAGGTGCTGAGGCCCTACCTCCCCGTCCCCGGCGACCCGGCTCCGGACCCCCGGGTCGACCCCGACCCGACGCTCGGGTTCAGGGCGCCGGACGGGTTCAGGGCGCCGGACGGACTTCCCAACGGGGATGCCGGCGTCGCGCGCCGTTCGGTGGCGGCTCCGCAGTCCGCCCGCTCACGCCGGGCGGGCGCCTGGATCAGTCGCCGGAGCGTCGAAGAGCTGCTGGCCGAGGTCGGGAAGGAACTGGCAGAGGGACAGGCCGGCCCCGCCACCGAGCGCCTCGCCGAGATCCTTCCCGCCGCGCGGCGTCAGTTCGGTGCTGACCCGCTTGTCCGGAGAGCCCAGGCGGCATGCGCTGACAGTCTGCGCATCGCGGGAGACTGTCTCCGGGCCGGAGTCCTCTACCGGCAGCAGGTCGACGACCTCGGCCGAGCGGCTGATCCAGCGGCCCGGGCCGAAAGGCTGATGGCTCTGCTGAGGGTCGCCGAGTGCCGTATCCCGGCCGGGGAGCTCGACGCGGCGCTGAACGGTCTGCGTGACGTGGCGGGTGCAGCGGGCGCGCTACCCGCCGATCTCACTGAGCAGGTCATCTTCCACTGCGAGGACCTCGGTGTCGAGCTGGCCGAGCTGGGGCGTGGCGTGGAGGTAAAGGAGATCCTCACCCCGCTCCGGCGCCGCGGGTCGTGACCCTCGTCGGGTAGGCCGTCACCCCGGTGAGGCGCACCGGGTGCGGATGCCATCCGCGTCGGGTCACGCGGCGGCCCGAACGCTCGGGTCGTCGATCACGCCTGGTCCCCGGGCAGCCTCCCGGCGGACAGGCCGTCGGTCAGCCCGTTCACCAGCTCCCTGCCTACCGTCCCCGCCTCCCGCAGTGATCGTTCGAAGGCGGACAGCCGTCTGAATGCCTCGCCGTAGAGGCGCTGTTCCTCCAGCGGCAGGCGCAGCACCTGGAGCCTGCGGACGTCGATGCGGGAGGAGGTGGAAGCGTGGGTCCCCGCCCGCCTCGCGTTGGCCGGGGCACGCAGGCAGCCCGCCAGGAACCACGGGTCGAGCAGCGCGGGGTCCACCCGCAGGGCGAACAGCTGTGGACCCAGCACCGTGGGGGCGCCGGTGTCCACCCAGGCGTCGAACGCCCGGTACGCTCCGACGATCACCACCTCGTCCGGGGCGGTCACCGTGAGGGTGCCCGCCAGCTCTCCTTCCAAGGACTCCCGCGCGGGCAGCCAGCCGGCCGGTCCGCCCGCGGCCAGCACATCCGAGACGGTCAGGACGGGCAGGGCGTCCGCCGGGGCGTCGCCGGTGCGCACCGTGCCGTCCGCCGGCTGCTGGCCGGACCGCAGCGTCAGCGCACCCGCCCGGATCAGGTCGCCCACGGTCACCGCACCCTGGCCGCTCGGGTCGTCCGCGCTCAGCTCGAGCTTGGACAGTGTCGTGGTCAGATCTCGTAACTCGTGCAGAAGGGTGCCGAACCGGGTCCACGAGCGTCGCAGGCTCAGACCCCCCGACGAGGCCCCCGGCACGTGCCGTGCCGGGGTGAGATCCACCTCGTCGTCCAGCAGGTCGATCACCGCCACCGAGGCATAGGCGCACGGCCGGTCCTCTCCGCTGTCTCCCGCCTGTACGGCCGACAGCACGCTCCTGCGCAGGAGCGGCCAGTCGATTCCCGCCCGGCCCGTCCGCTGCGCTCCTCCGGGTGCCTCCGGCTGGACGTCTGCCGCGTCCACGAGAAGGACTTCGGCCCCCGGTTCCGTTCCCCCTCCGTCAGGAGCTCGGAGGACCCACAGGTGCAGCGCGACGCTGTGCGGGGGCGCGCAGCCTGGAGGCAGCGCGACGATCGCGCGCAGCACGCCGGCGCGCAGCAGCGCCGCCCGGATCCGGCGGCCCGCCTTACGGGAGGCGACCGCGGGAGGCAGCAGCAGTACCGCGGTCCCGCCAGGGGTCAGGCGGGCGAGAGCGTGCTGCACCCAGGCGAGCTCGGACTCGGTGCGGGGCGGCAGGCCGTACGTCCAGCGGGAGTCGGTGGCGAGCTCCTCGTATCCCCAGTCACGTTCGTTGAACGGCGGGTTGCACAGCACCACGTCGGCCCGGACGTCCGCGAGCGTGTCGGCGCGCAGCGTGTTGCCAGGCCGGATGTCGGCATCCCAGGCGGCGCTCCGCTCCGGGATGTGCCCGGCGAGCAGAAGACGCATGGCGGCCAGGGCCGCCTGGACCGAGTCGATGTCCTGACCGAGCAGCCTCAGTGGAGTGTCTGGGGCAGGTGTTCCCGCAGGGGAGGCCCACCGCCGGGCGGCGGCCAGCAGGAGGCCGCCCGTGCCGCACGCGGGATCCAGCACGGTGCCGATGTCATCGGCCCCGCCCCCGTGTGACAGCCCGGCGACCTCGGCCATCAGATCCGCCAGCGGAGGCGGCGTGACGCTGATCTGCCGCACATGAGTGTCGAGCCAGCGGCCGAGCAGGAAGTCGAAGGTGTCGTAGGCGCCGTGCTTCCTGGCCAGGCCAACGGCCCGTTCCACCAGTGACCGCTGGGTGTCGGACAGCTCCGCCTCGATCGAGGGCTCCGTCGCCGTGCCCCGCGGACCGAGCCGGGCCCCGGCCGCGACGATCGCCGTCCCCATCGCGTCGCGGTCGCCGAGTGCCTCGAACTCCGGCCACAGCCGCTCTCGGCTGCCGACCTCCGTGATCTTCCCCTGCCGCTGCAGCCACTCCTCCACCTGCGACAGTGCGAACTGCGGGCTGGTGTCCGTGCCGCCGACCGGGGTGGGAAAGCTCTCGTGACGGCGGCGCCAGTTGCTGACGGCCGCGCGGCCGACACCGGCGATCCTGGCTATTTCCGCCAGAGTGACGGAGACGGACGGGTCGGCAGAGGGAGGCATGGTGTCTCCGGATAGGGGACAAGAACGGCGGCGGCCCCGCAGCCGGAGGGCGCGGGGCGAGGCATGCTCCGGCAGGCAAGCACCACCGCGCCACCTTCCGCAAGGCCCTCCCGGCAGCCTATCCATTGACTGAGTTCACCTGGTGGCCGGCTCGGCCGCAGAGGGTCTGCCGAGAGCCGTCGCGAGATCCATGCCCGCCCAGCCGGTGCCCTCCCTCCAGAGTGTGGTGATCCCAAGTGTCGTGTTCAGCACCTCGGACGCCCAGGCGGGTTCGGGAGCCTGCGGGAGCACGAGGAACAGGTGTTCCGCGCGTTCCCCGCCGACATGCTCCACCTCCATGAGGCGTAGTACGGCCTCGCGCATGTGCCGGTAGGTGTGCTCGCCTTCCCCCAGCACCTCGTAGATCATCGTTCCCTCGGGGCCTTTGCAGGCGATGTCGATGAGGGGGGTGTGCCACGGGTCGAGCCGCGCTCCGTGGAGCTCGGCGAGGAGGCTGTGCCGTAACTGCTCGTGGACGTGGCACCGCCTGTCGGCACTCACCTGCTCCTCCAGAGTCAGGACGAAGTCCTGGAAGTCGTGCTCCTGTGCCTCTTTCTCGGCCGGCTCAGTAGGTCGCATGTTCGTTCTCTCCCCTTCGGAGGTTTGGGGCAGGTTCGAGGATTCCGGATTCACCGGTCCGCCCAGCTCGGCGGGGAGAGGCGCGGAATGCACGACGGTGAGAGACTGGGTGCACCGGGTGATCGCGACATACAACCTGCGTGGTCCTGCCGCGTCCTGGGCGACGATGGCGGCGGGTTCGACCACCACGACGTGGTCGAACTCCAGTCCCTTGGCCATGGTCGCGGGCAGGACGGCCACCGGCGGGGCGTCCTGCTCCGGTGTGTCTCCCAGGGCCGCCGTGACCCTCCGGCTCAGCTCGTCGAGCAGCACGGTGCCGTCCGGGACGATCACCGCGACCGACCGCCCCTGCTCGCGCTCTGTCCCGGCAAGGGCCAGCGCCCGCGCGACGGTCTCGTCCGCCAGCCGGTCGGGGCCGGTCTGCGCGATCGTCAGGGCGGTCTCGTCGGTGGGGCGGACGGAAGTGGGAACGGCGGTGGAGGAGGAGACGGCCTCGGCCAGCGGCGCCGCGAACCGCATGACCTGGTGGGGGACCCGGTAGCTGGCGGTGAGTTCGGTCGTGCGCCAGCCGTCTCGCCCGCTCAGAATCCGGGCCGGCCGTTCCCACACGTCGTACTGGCGGGCGCCGGTGGTCTGGGCGAGGTCGCCGAGCACGGTCATGGAGCCGTTGGGGCAGCGGCGGGCCAGGGAGCGCGCCTGCATGGGAGTGAGGTCCTGGGCCTCGTCCACGACGATATGGCGGTAGCGTCGCGGCTCCTCCCCGGACAACAGGTGACGCAGCTCCTCCAGGCAGACAAGGTCGTCAAGCGTCCAGGGCTCCTCGGAGGCGCGGGCCGCGCGGGGCCGTACGATGGCCTGCCGTTCCTCGGTGGTCAGCAGACCGGGGGCCGCCGAACGCACCACGTCCGCGTCGTTCAGCGTGCGGCGCAGGATGGTCTCGGCATTGAGCGCGGGCCACACGGCGTTGATCAGGGAGGCCACCCTGCCGAGCTTCTCGATGCCGGATCGCAGGGTGTCGTCCGGACGGTGACCGGGAAGCGCCTTGGCATACCTGTGCAGCAGGCGGTCGACGAAGGTGTCGACGAATTTACGGCGGCGGGTCAGGTAGGGGCCGCTGGAGTCGCGCGCCTCGACGGCGAGCGCCTCGATCTCGGAGACGGCGACCGTCAGGGCGGTGCCCTTGTACGGCGTGCTGAAGACGTCGTCGCCGACATGGGCGGCCAGCGCCTCGGGGCGGATGCCGCTCTCGACGACGCGACGCAGGACCTCGGCCATCCGCTCGTCGGACTTGACCAGATGCGCCCGCGGGCTGCCCTCGCCGCGGACTTCACCCTCCCAGAGCCGGGACACCTCCACGGTCGCCACACCGCGGCTGCCGAGGCCGGGCAGCACCTGGCCGACGTAGCGCAGGAACTCCCGGTGCGGCCCCACCACGAGCACCTCGTCGGGGGAGAGTCCTCTGTTCTCCGGGTCGAGGAGCCAGACGACGCGATGCAGGCCGACCGCGGTCTTGCCGGTCCCGGGGCCGCCCTGCACGACCAGCACCCCCGGCCGCCCGTCGGAGACCAGCTCCAGCTGGTCTCGCCGGATGGTCTCCACGATGTCGCGCATGACTCCGTCGCGTGCGCGGTCGAGGTCCGCCAGCAGGAAGGCGTCGGCGTGCTCGCCGTGCACCTGGGGTGAGTCCGGGACGGGCAGATCCACAGGGGAGGAGGCGTCCTCGTCGCCCGGGTGGGCCACCGCCGGGTTCCGAGCTGGGACCGGCGGCCGGATGTCGTCGAGATAGTCGGTCACCGTGCGCGCGTCGAGGCGCAGTCTGCGGCGGAGCCGTATCCCGCCGGGTCGGGCAGGTCGAGCCTTCATCCACGAGACGGCCTGGGGCGCGGTCCAGTTGATCACGACGAGGTCGCCTTCGGCGTCGCGGACCGAGCGACGCCCGACACGCCACGTCTCCCGGCCGTCCGGGTCGTCGGTGACGTCGACGCGCATGAAGACGAGCGGCAGGTTTCCGAGGTCCTCGAACGTCCCGAACTCGGGAGGGACATCCGGGACGTAGGAGAGTCCGGCGTCATGGCACTCCGAGCCGTGCACGCCCTTGAGCTGATCGGCGCTCCGCTGTCTTCGCTCTACGCAGTCATGGGCGTGATCGACGGCACGCTGCTCTTCGGTGATCACGGCGGCACGGTCGGCACTGTCCATACTTCCTCCGGATCCGATGCTTGTCCGCACTGCTGGACGGGGCTGGAGCTTCCTTCGGTGGGGCATACGGCTTATACCGGATCGACAAGGAATGGCGTCCTGCTCGGTAATCCGGCCGTGTGCGCGCCGCGTCACACTGATGGACGTTAGACCATTTTCAATTAAACGTGTACTAAGTGCACGAATGATTTTTTCTGTGTAGACGTAAACAGAGCCATGGCATACAGTCCGGTTTATGCCCTTGACCCGGAACGGTCGTTGGGTGATCGACCCCGTCGATTCTTGACCCCTGTCAGCCCATCTAGCTGTGCTCTCCCCGTGATCACGTCTTCCATGGCCAGGAAACGGCGTGCCGTACACGGATGCTGTGGAGAAGCCACCGGCGAGGAGTGAACGGTGACGAGCGCGACCCCCCTGAGCGCGACCCCCCTGAAGGAGAGCGCGAGGCCCCCCAAGGGGAAGGGGCCGGCCATCGGAGCCCTGGTGGAGGTCCGCGGGGAGCGCTGGGTGGTCAGCGAGGTTGACGCCGGAAAGGCCGGCACGCTCGTAGGCCTGCAGAGCGTCGAGGACGGCCGCTACGGCGACCGGCTCGACGTCGTCTGGGAGGTCGAGCCAGGCCGCCGCGTCCTGCCGAGCGGCTCGCTGCCAGAGGTGACCCCCGAGAGCTTCGACCCGCCGGAGAGACTGGCCGCTTTCCTCGACGCCGTCCGCTGGTCCGCCGTGGCCAGCGCCGACGTCAAGACGCTCCAGGCGCCGTTCCGCTCCGGCGTGGCCGTCGAGGACTACCAGCTGGAGCCGGTGGCCCGCGCCCTCGACGCGCCCCGGGTGAACCTGCTGCTCGCCGACGACGTCGGCCTCGGCAAGACCATCGAGGCCGGGCTCGTCGCGCAGGAGCTGCTGCTGCGGCACCGCGCCCGCCGCATCATGATCGTCTGTCCGGCCGGACTGACCCTCAAGTGGCGTGACGAGATGGCCGAGAAGTTCGGCCTGGACTTCACCATCGTCGACGCCGAGCGCTGCGCCGTCGTGCGCCGCACCTACGGCAGCGCCGCCAATCCGTTCGACGTCCACCCGCTGACCATCGTCAGCCTGCCCTGGCTCCGCGGGCCGAAGGCGCAGCGTCTCCTGGACGAGGTGCTCGACCCCTCCGCGCTGGAGCGCCGCTTCGACCTGCTCATCCTCGACGAGGCGCACCACGTCGCCCCTGCCGCGCCCAAACAGGTCTACGCGGTCGACTCCCAGCAGACCAAGCTGATCCGCCGCCTCGCCCCGCACTTCACCCACCGCCTCTTCCTGTCGGCCACCCCGCACAACGGCTACCAGGCCAGCTTCACCGCGCTGCTGGAGATCCTCGACGACCAGCGCTTCGCCCGCGGCGTCGAGCCCGACCCCGCCGCGGTGAAGGAGGTGGTGGTGCGCCGGCTCAAGCGGCACATCGTCGACGGAAAAGGCGCCAAGCGGTTCCTGGAGCGCGCCGCCCACGCCATCGGAGTCCGCTATCCCGACGACGAACGGGAGATCCACGAGCTGCTGAAGGAGTTCGCCAGACTCCGCCGCGCCCGGCTCAACTCGACGAGGAAGGGGCGCAAGGCCGCCGACCTGGTGACGCTGCTGCTGAAGAAGCGGCTGTTCTCCAGCCCCGCCGCGTTCGCCCACACGGTCGGCGTCTACCTCGCCACCGTCACCTCCGCCGCCCAGGCCGCCGTCCCGGACGACGACGATGACGAGATCCCGGAGTGGATGGAGGAGCACTGGGAGCAGACGGCCGTCCTCGACGACGAGCCGCTCGCCGAGGCCGAGGACGACGCCCTCGCCATGGCGGCCCCGCTGCAGGGCGCCGCCACCGAGGCCGAGATCGCTCTGCTGCGGCGCATGCGCGGCTGGGCGCTCGACTACGCCGCCGCCCCCGACGCCAAGGCCCGCGAGCTGATCACCTACCTCAAGGCCGTCTGCCGCCCCGACGGGCATTGGACCAACGAGCGGGTCGTCGTCTTCACCGAATATCGCGACACCCAGAAGTGGCTGTCCGAGCTGCTCCGCCAGGAGGAGCTGGCCGGAGACCACCTCGCCATCCTGCACGGCGGGATCGCCGCCGAGGAGCGGGAGCAGCTCCGGGTGGCCTTCCAGACCGACCCGGCCGAGCACCCCGTGCGGATCCTGCTCGCCACCGACGCCGCCAGCGAGGGCATCGACCTGCAGAACCACTGCCACCGGCTGGTCAACTACGACATCCCGTTCAATCCCAACAAGCTGGAGCAGCGCATCGGCCGCGTCGACCGCTGGGGCCAGAAGCGCAACCCCGACATCCGCCACTTCGTCGGCACCGGCTGGGACCGGGCGGTCGACTCCTTCGAGGCCGATCTGGAGTTCCTGTCCCGGGTGGCGAAGAAGGTCGCCCAGATGGAGGACGACCTCGGCTCCGTCAACGCCGTGCTGGCCGACGCCGTGCAGCGGCGGATGCTGGGAGGCATCCCCGACTACGACGTGGAGCGCGCCACCCGCGAGACCCGGGAGACGAAACAGGCGGCGCAGGCCGTACAGGCCGAGACGAACGTCGGCGAGCAGGTGCGCAGGCTCCGCGCCAACCTCGACGACACCGTGCGCGAGCTCGGCATCACCCCGGCCGGGGTGAGACGGGTCGTCGACACCGCGCTCACCCTGGCCCGCCAGCAGCCGCTGCACAAGCACCTCGACGACAAGCACCTCGCCGAGGGGCTGCACGACGTGCCGCCGCTCATCGGCTCCTGGGAGCGTGCCACCGCAGGCCTCGCCGCCAAGCTCAGGAAGAAGAACGAGCCGCCCCGGCAGCGCCCGATCACCTTCGACGCGGCGGCGACCCTCGACCCCGAGGGCCGGGTCCGCGACGACGTGGTCCTCGCCCACCTGGGCCACCCGCTCGTCGCCATGTCCACCCGGCTGCTGCGCGCCGCCGTCTCCAACCCCGAGATCGGCCTGCACCGGGTCACCGCGGTCGTCAGCGACGATCCCGCCCTGGAGACCACGCTGGTCGGAGCGTTCTTCCGCTTTCTCCTGGTCGGAGGCGACGGCGTCCGCCTGCACGAGGAGGTCCTGCACGCCGGAGGTTGGGTCCCGGAGACCGGCCGGTTCCGGCGGCTGGAGAACCTGACCGTGCTCGGCGGCGTCCTCGGCCGCGCGCTCACCCAGGGCATTCCCGCCTCCACCCCGGTACGGCACCGCCTGGCCGGCCTCTGGCCGAAGGTCTCCGATGCCGTCGTGCAGTCCATCGACTGGCGCGTCGACGGCAAGGAGCAGAAGCGTCACCAACTGGAGCGCAAGCTCGCCCAGCGCATGGAGGCCGAGCAGAACAGGGTCGTCGCCAACCTCGACCAGTTCGGTGCCGCGCTGCGCGCCAAGCTCGCCGAGAACGAGGAGGACGACGCCCTCTTCAGCCGCATCGAGGCGGCCAGGAGTAGGGAAGAGCTCGACCAATATCGCAAGGACCGCAGATCCTGGGAGGAACGCTTGTCCCGCCTCGCCGAGGAGCGCGACCGCGAGCTCGCCGTCATCGCGGCCCGGTACCGCGCCCCGCAGCCGCACCGGTTCCCGGTGGCCGTGGTCTTCGTCGTGCCGAAGCGGGAGGCCACCCGATGAGCCACTCCATTGCCGCCACCGCTGCCACGAAGTCCTCCCGCAGACACCCGGGCCGGTCCTCCGGCCGGGAGCACGACTCCGCGCGGCAGCACCAGGGCTGGCTGAGCCTGGTCGACGTCTCGGGCCCCTTCCTCAGCCTGCCCGTGCTCCGCGACACCTGGCCGGCGCTCGACTCGCTGGGCAAGGAGCGGCGTGACCGGCTCCGCTTCCACCACACCGCCTGGCAGGTAGGCGGCGACCGCCGCGCCTGGATCGCCTACGTCTTGCGTGAGCTGCTGCGCTGGGAGGACGCCCTGCACATCGGCGGGCTCGACGCGCTGACCGTCGAGGTGCCCGAGCACGACACCTCCCTCACCCCGTCGTTCGCGCTGTGCGTGCCGGGCGAGCCGGGGGCCGAGAACGGTCCCGGTGCGCCCGAGGGCGTGCGCCTGCTGGGAATGATCACCAGCGGTCACCCCACGGCCCGGATGGGGACCTCCAAGTGGGCCGCGACCCCCGTCGACCGGATGACCCGGCTCTGCCGCCACCACCGCGTCGAGCTGGGCCTGGTCACCGACGGCCGTTGGTGGGCCCTGGTCTGGGCGCCCCGGGGCGGCGCCACCACGGTCGCCGTCTTCGACGCCGTCCCCTGGCCGGAGGCCGCCGAGCGCGACGTCGTCCGCGCCTTCGTCTCGCTGCTCGACGTCGACCGCTTCTTCGCCGTGCCGAGGGAGCAGCGGCTGCCCGCGCTGCTGGCCGCCAGCCTGGACAGTCAGGAGGAGATCACCGAGGCCCTCGGCGTCCAGGTCCGTCAGGCCGTCGAGCTGCTGGTCACCGCGATCGGCCGCGCGGGTGTGCGCGACGACATCGGGGCGGACGAGGTCTACCGGGGCTCGGTCGCGGTGATGATGCGACTCGTCTTCCTGCTGTTCGCCGAGGAGCGCGGCTTGCTTCCCGCCGGTAACGAGGTCTACGCCGCGTCCTACTCGGCGGGTCTGCTCTGCGCCGAGCTGGAACGGCGGGCCCGGGAGGGCACCGAGGAGGAACTGGAGAACGGCTACGGTGCCTGGCATCGGCTGCTCGCCGTCTTCGAGGTCGTCTACCAGGGCGTCGACCACCCCCGGCTGAGCATGCACCCGCATGACGGGTCGCTGTTCGACCCGCACACCTTCACCTGGATACCGCTGACCATCGACGACCGGGCCGTCCTGCACATGCTCAAGGCCGTGCAGTACGTCGAGGTCGGCACGGGCAAGAACCGCGAGCGCCGCCGGCTCAGCTTCCGCTCCTTGGACGTCGAGCAGATCGGCTACGTCTATGAGGGCCTGCTGTCGTATGAGGGGTTCCGTGCGGCGGACACCGTCGTCGGGCTGGTCGGCAAGCCGGGCAAGGAGGCGGAGGTCGATCTGGCCGACCTCGAACGTCTCGCCGCCGGCTTCGGCGGTACGACGGGGGAGGGGTTCGCGGCCAAGCTCGCCGAGCTGCACAAGGACACCGGCGTCGGCACGGCCGGCGCCCTCGCCCGGCGCCTGACCCCGCTCGACGCGGCGGCCGAGCTGGAGGCGACACGCAAGCTCCTCGCCGCCACCGATGGCAACGCCGAGCTGGCCCGGCGGCTGCTGCCGTTCTACGGCATCCTCCGCGAGGACCTGCGTGGCCTGCCTGTCGTCATCCTGCCGGGCACGCTGTACGTCACCGAGTCGCCGCTGCGCAGGAACACCGGCACCCACTACACGCCGCGCAAGCTCGCCGAGGAGGTCGTCGCCGGGGCCCTGGAGCCACTGATCTACACGGTCGGCCCGCTGCAGACCGCCGACCGGTCACAGTGGAAGCCGAAGACGTCGGAAGAGATCCTGGCGCTGAAGGTCGCCGACATCGCGATGGGCTCGGCCGCCTTCCTGGTGGCAGCGGCCCGCTACCTCGGTGACGCCCTGGTGGACGCCTGGTCCCGCGAAGGTGACGAGCATGCCGTCGCGTATGTGAAGAACGCCCCGGAGCGTACGGCGGCGGACGCCGACGCCGACCCGCTCGTCGTCGAGGCCCGGCGGCAGATCATCGAGCACTGCCTGTACGGCGCGGACATCAACCCGATGGCCGTGGAGATGGCCAAACTGTCGCTCTGGCTCGTCTCCATGGACCCGTCCCGGCCGTTCACCTTCGTGGACGACCGGCTGGTGGCGGGAGACTCGCTGCTCGGGATCACGTCGATCGAGCAGCTCGAATACATGCACATGGACCCGGTGAAGGGCCGGGCGATCCACGAGGACCTCTTCGGCTGGACATCCGGGGTGCGCTCGAAGGTCGCCGAGCTGGCTGAGCGGCGCCGGACGATCGCGGACATCGAGCTGGGGGAGGACCAGCTGGCCGGGCTGGGGCGGAAGCGGGCGCGGCTTGAGGAGATCGGCATCGCCTCGGCGCAGTTGCGGCTGTTCGCGGACCTGGCGGTGGGGGCGGCGCTGGCACATGCGGGAAAGGGGGAGCGGGGGCTCAAGGCCGGGTCGGAGCACGCGGCGAAGCTCGCCAACGACGTTTACCGGGGTAATGGCGAGCTGGAGGCTCGGGAACTGCGGAAGGAGTGGCTCACCACCGATCAGGCGGAGGGCAACTTTGAGAGGTACCCGATTCACTGGCCGCTGGCCTTTCCCGAGGTGTTTGACCGTTCTGGAAATGGGAAGGGGTCACCGGAAGATGGGTTCGACGCCATCATTGGAAACCCGCCTTTTCTGGGAGGGCAGAAGCTCACGGGGGCGATGGGTGTCGCTTATCGGGAGTACATGGTCCAGGCGATAGGCCAGGGGGCGCGCGGGAGTGCTGATCTAGTCGCCTATTTCGTTCTCCGCGCTCATGGTTTGTTGAACAAGGACGGACAGACTGGCCTGATCGCGACCAACACGCTGGCCCAGGGCGACACGCGTGAGGTTGGCCTCGACCAGCTTGTGAAGGGCGGGGTGACGATCCGACAGGCAGTGAAGAGCAAGCCGTGGCCGTCGAAGAGCGCCGTACTGGAATACTGCGCCGTGTGGACCAGTCATGTTCTTCTTGGTGAGGAAGCTGAGCGGATCGCGGATGGTGTCGCGGTCGGAACGATCGCGCCGTCGCTCGATCCCGCATCTCGTGTCGGCGGTAACCCTCATCGATTTGTTGCGAACTCCGAAATTTCCTTCATTGGTTCGTATGTCTTGGGAATGGGTTTTACAATGGAACCCAAGTCTGCGAAGTTGTTGATAGAGAAAGACGCTCGAAATGGTGAGGTGCTTTTCTCTTACCTGAATGGACAGGATCTAAATTCGCGACCTGACTGCTCCGGAAGTCGCTGGGTTATAAATTTTTATGACTGGGATGAGGATATAGCTAAATCTTATCCAGACGTCTTCTCTGTCATCGATGATCGGGTAAAGCCCGAACGTCAGCGCAAGAAATCGGATGGAACCTACGTGTTGCGTAGACCCCTTCCGGAGCGCTATTGGCAATACGCTGAGAAACGCCCTGCAATGGTTAATGCCATTGCAGGGCTGAAGCGGGTCATCGTGATCACGCTCGTGAGCAAGGTCGTGATGCCGGTGATGGTGCCGACTGGGCAGGTGTTCGCTCATAAGCTCGGCGTCTTCGCGACGGATGACACGGCGATGCTGGCGCTGCTGTCCAGCGCCCCGCACTACTGGTGGACGGTCAGCCGCAGCTCAACGATGAAGACAGACATCAACTACTCGCCGTCGGACGTGTTCGAGACCCTTCCCCTCCCTGAACTAACTCAGGAGATGCGCGACCTCGGTAACCGCCTGGACGCCTTTCGTCGGAACCTCATGCTCTCCCGCCAGGCCGGTCTGACCGCGACCTACAACCTGGTCAACGATCCCAAGTGCCAGGACGAGGACATCGTCGAACTTCGCCGCATTCACAAAGGCATTGACGAAGCGGTCTGTCGCGCCTACAGCTGGGACGACCTGATCGACCAGCTCGACCATGGCCACCACCCCGTAGGCCGGGAGATCCGCTACACGGTCGGTCCCGCCGTACAGCGTGAGTTTGTGGACCGGCTGTTGGAGCTCAACCATGCCCGCTACGCCGAAGAGGTTGCCAAGGGCCTCCACGACAAGGGGGCCAAGAAGGGCGCGCGGGGCAAGTCCAAGACTGTGGCCAACGCCGACCAAGAGGATCTGTTCTGACAGTCGGCGGCATCGAAACATCAGAGATGCGGCCGGAAAGTGCGAGCGCCGGGCTCCCGACTCCGTCGGGGGTTCCCGGCGCCTGGTCAGGTGAGGTTGTCGAAGCCGCCGCTCTTGATGTCGCTGATGAAGGCCGTCCACTCGTCACGGTGGAACACGAGCGTTCCGCCCTCGCGATCCTTGGTGTCGCGGACGGCGACGACGTCATTGATGAACGCCACCTCGACACAGCTCGCGCCACTGCCGCTGAAGCTGCTCTTGCGCCAGCGCGCATCGGAGAGATCAGGCTGCTGCATCCTGCTTCCTTCCGCTAGTGATCTTCGCGTAGGGATGCGATGAGCGCGGTCGTGTCGGTAGGGCTGAGCGCTATCGCGCGAAGATGCTCACAAATATCGTTATACCGCTGAATGTCTGTCTCCTTCTCAAGAAACAGATCGCCGGCCATGCTGTCGATGTAGATCACGTCAGGGGCGTCCGCAGGAGACTTCAGGAGGATGAAGCTGCCGGGCATCCCCGGGTGGGCTCCGAGTCTGGGACGCCTGCCGTACTCCGCCCGTCCTCAGGTTCCCCGACCTGGACGAGGGGGACGCGGTCTCTGTCTCGTCGATCTGCTCACGAGGAGCTGGGGCTACTACGGGCCGGTGCCGGGTGGAAAGATCGTGTGGTGCACGCTGACCGCCTGACGGTCGCTGGGGCGATGCTCCGATCGCCTGACAATGTCATAGCTGACTGTGATTATGGCTTCACGCGGTGGCGCCGCTCTGTTGACGGCAGGCCGCAGATGATCACGTCTGGAAACGACTGACGAGGAGTACGGTGGCATTGGGACGGATCAGGGGAGGAGCCGTGATGAGCAGACCTCTCGAATCACCCAATCCCCTGGCCGGCGCCGTGCTCGCGGTGCTGAAGGCGGCCCGCGAGCTGCATGTCGAGATCACCAAGGCGAAGCTGGCGAAGCTTCTCTATCTCGCCGACCTGGACGCCATCGAGTCGGGGCGCACCCAGTTCAGCGGGGCTACCTGGCGATGGGACGATCACGGTCCCTACGATCACGCGCTCATCCGCGCCGAGGACTGGGTGGTGGAGAGCGAGCTGGTGGAGCGACGCCACACGCGAAGCGCGGAGGACGGCTCGCATGCGCTTTTCCTGACCGTCGACATCGAGGATTCTCTCGACCCGGTCTACATGGAGTGCGTGCGAAACGTGGTTCGCCTGCACGGAGGCAAGAACGCGATCGATCTGAAAGACCTCTCCTACGAGACCGCCCCGATGGTCGAGGCGTGGGCGGGCGGCGAGCGGGGAGCACTGCTCGATCTCAACCGAGCGCGGCGCCGTAAGCAGGCGAGGGTCCTTCGTGAACGGTTCCGATCGCGGCGCGGAGTCCGGCCTCCGCAGGAGGATGACCCGGGGGTCGGCGACGCGCTCAGAGCGGAGTTCCTGGAGACGAGAGACGGTCTGAGGCGGGCCAACGCGAAGATAATGGATGATCAGTGAAGGGATCCATCCGTAAGGGTGGCGTCTACCTGGTGTCCGACCGGTCCCTCACGATGCTCCCAACGACCAGCGCAACTTCCATCCGAAACGGCCAGTGATCGTTCTCAGTGGTGACGCGAAGAACGAGCAGGCCGCCTGGCCCCTGGTATACGTCGTCCCCACGTCGACGGCCACCGCGCTCAAGACCGAATACTGCGTCAAGCTCGCCCAGGGACTCGGCAACCTCCCGAGCAAATGCTGGGTGCGGACGGTATGCGCCCAGCCCTTCCTCAAGGAGGAGCTCGGCGACTACCTGGGGCGGTTACCGGCCCAGGTCGTCTTGCTGATCGAGGAAAACCTGTTCGCCTACATGGGGCTCACCGACTGAGGGCGTGACCACCATGCCCAAGTGGTCGATCGCAACGTCGTCCTCGATGGTCTTCAGAAGGCGTGCTGCGTCGCTCATACCGTGGCTATATGGCTTTCGCCCCGGACGGCGTCGTGGGCTGTCCGATCGGCCGCCGCGGCCGTCATCCGTACAGCAAGATTGGATCATGCATGACGAGGAGATCACCAGGGTGACGACCTCGCCGGCGAGTGCCGAGCCGGCCGTCGCCCCGCAGGGCCGGAGGCGGCGCTGGGTGAGCGTGCTCGCCTGGCTGGTGGTGTCGCCGTTCGCGGTGTGGGCGGGGCTCCGGCTGATCCCTGCCGACGTGCACTTCCGATGGGTGCAGCTTGTGGCGTTCACGCCCTATGTGGCCCTCGCCTCGGCTGTCGCCCCGCTCGTCGCGCTGGTGTCGAGGCGGTGGGCCGCGTTGGCCGCGAGCCTGGTGGTGACCGCGACGCTGGCGGCGTGCGTCGTCCCGCGTGCGCTGCCGGACGGTGGCCGGATGCCCTCGGGCCCGGCGTTACGGATCCTCTCCTCCAACCTGGAGGTCGGGGCGGTCCCTCCGTCGGTTCTCGTCGATCTTGTGCGGAGGCTCCGCCCCGATGTCCTCGCCCTCCAGGAGCTGACGCCATCGGCCGCGGAGGGACTCCAGAAGGCGGGGCTGGTGACGCTCCTGCCGTACAAGGCGGAACTGGCGCTGGAGGGGCCACGCGGGTCAGGTGTCTACGCCCGGTACGCGATCACGCCGGGGCAGGCCATCGAGTACGGCTTCGGCCAGATGGTGGCCACTGTGGAGGTGCCGGGGGCGGGACCCGTCAGCATCGTGTCCGTGCATCCCTGTGCCCCGAGTGACGAGACGGGGTTCCCGTGCTGGGCGGACGGCCTGGCGGCGCTGCCCCGCCCTGGCGATGCCGTACAGGTGCTGGCGGGGGACTTCAACGCCACCCTTGACCACGCCCGGATCCGCGACCTGCTGGGCGCGGGCTACCAGGACGCCGCCGACGCGACGGGCGACGGTCTCACGGCCACGTGGCCGTTCCGGTCGCGGCAGTTCAACGGCTTCGACATCCCCACCGTGACGATCGACCACATCCTGGCCGACCGGCGCGTGGGCGTCCGCTCATTCGGCGTGCACCGGCTTCCGGAGACCGACCACCGGGCCGTCTCCGCCGAACTGGTCCTACCGCGTCGCTGACCCTCTCCCACCGCAGCTCACTCGCCAGGCTTGTTGGTCCACTTCCGGCCCTCGAATGCCATGTCCACCCTTTCTGATGGGTCAGGGTCGTGCGGCGGAGGGCGGGACCTTCGCGGGGACTGATCGGAGCTCGTCCTCGAGTGCGTCGAGGAGGTTTCTGGCCGCCTGGCGCAGCCGTACGCGGCGGGCGCTGAGGTCTTCGGCGAACCGCCGGGCGGTCGGGCCCACCCAGACGGGCTGGCCGGTGAACTGGCCGTGGGCGGGGTCGAGCGCCGCCTCCAGGATGGCGACCCGCGCCCTGACCTCCGCCAAGGTCTGTTCCAACGCCTGCCGCCGCGGGTTGGGCACCAGGTCCTCCGGACGAGGATTCATATATCTCCCTCTGCGGATGCCGATACAACGGCGGTTTCATTGGACATTATTGGATCTACGGCACACCGGCCAGCCCTGGAGGAATTCATGGCATGTCCTGTACGGCGCGGCGTCATGGTATGCATGGTTGTGTTGCTGGCGGTGGTGTCCGGATGCGGTGACGGTGGCCCTACGGCGGCGGAGGCGGGTGAAATTCTCAAGGCGCACATCACCGAGTTGATGGAGGAGCGCCATGCTTTGGATGTCCAAATTACTGATTCGGGTGGACGTGATATTCCCTGTGGTGAAGGCAGGGCCAAGCGGACCTTTGCGGCCACTGCTAGGGAAGCCGCATCACAGCGCGGGCCAGACATGCTTAACGACCTTCTGTTGGGAACACTCTCCCGAGTTGCTGCTTACCGGATCGCAGAAGACCCCGGGAGAGGACCTATTCGGCTTGCCAATGACAAATACAAGACGGTGATCATCCTGGAGTCGCCAGCCAACGGGCAGTACGGGGTCAGGGGTGAGACTGAGTGTCTTCCAACCTCGTGATCTAGGTGTCGAAGGCCAAGCCGCGCTCTCGACCACGTTTGTTACGACTCTCGAACGCGTTGGCCATATCATCGGACAGTTTTCCTACGGATAGATCTTTGTTGCTGCCCATCCCATTGGCCGCCGTCCACTTCTCGAAGGCTTCAAGTCCTTTGTTCCCCTGTTTGATCAACTCGGAGAACGGTTTGAGGTTGCCCTTGGTGTCGGCGATGGCCACGCCGGGTGGGCAGGCGGCCTGCCACTCGGCGGGCGTCACCTTCGGGGGGAAACCGTTGGCCATGAGGATCTGCGCGTAGGTGTGCTGGCGGCTGAGGGTTTCGATGCTGTCCTTCTTGTCGGCCCGGTCCACCCGGGTCTCGTCCTCGTCGCCGAAGGCGCCGTCGGCGGAGAGGGTGGTGCTCAGCGCGAACCAGGCGAAGTCGTACGCCAGGGTCGGCGCGGCGAATATGCTCGTCAGCGCGATGGCGGTGTCGCGAGTGAAGTTCACCACGTCCTTTTGCTGTTTGTCGATCATGTCCAGGTTGCCCTGGACCTTCTCGACGGCGGCCCGCTCGAAGCCGCGCACGTTGCCCAGAGCGGTGAACACCTGGTCCAGACGCTTGACGTCCCCGGTGCGCCGGGCCGTCGCCGAGGCGTCGGCGATGAGTTCCTGGGAGAAGTGGCCCATTGCCCGGTCGAACGGGGCGAGGTTCTTGTCGGAGTCGGCGAAGGTCTTCAGGAAGCGGAAAGTGTCCTTCGGACTGAGGCTGAACGCCGACGTCGTGCCGAAGGCCGAGGTGAAGGGCTTCAGCGTGCTCGCATCGGTCATGTTGGCGTCGCCGATGTCGGCGCCCTCGGTGATCTCAGCGGCATAGGCGCCGGCCAGCGTCGACATGAAGATCCTGGCTCCTGGCGCGACCTCCATCGGTGTGCCTGGGGTGTCCTCGGTGCCGTTGGTGTCTCTGAGGTCTCCCATGATGGTCATGACGTTGAAGGCGAACTTCGCGGCCTCCGGGCTGTGCGGGCCCTTCTCGTAGGTTCCGCCCCCGGCGGCGAGCATCCGGCCGAACTCCGCGCTGACGTCGAAGTCCATGCCCGGAGGGCGCTTGAAGGGCAGCGGGGTCTCCGTGCGGTTCAGCTCGGTGAACAGGTCTCTGAGGTCTTCGCGCGATATGGCGTTGAACAGGCCCCTGGCCACCTCGGGGTTGTTCGCCAGGGCGGGCATGAACGGGACGAGGTCGGTCTTCCAGCGCCGGGGGCGGGTGCCGTCGGCATCGCCGACCGGCTTTCCTACCTTGCTCCGCACCATCTCGGTGAGCCACGCGGCGGGGAACGTTCCGTACTGGAGCAGGGATGCCAGTTCGTCGTCCGAGGCCTTCTTGAGGTTGCCCGCCTTCCACACCGAGCCGAGAAGGCCCGGCTGCCCGCCGAGCGCCGTGCCCAGGGCGTTGCCGATGGCCTGCCGATGCTTGGCGGCCGCCTTCCTGTCGTACCTCTCCAGGCGGCGGATCATGTCGAGCATGCCCTTGGGGCCGAGGATCCGGAAGAACCCGGCGGTGAGGTAGGCGTCCTTCTGCCCATGGGCGAGCTTGTCGAGGATCCGGTTGTAGGCAGCGCTGGGCAGGCCGAGGGGGGAGGCGGGAAGGCGGCTGAGTTCAAAGGCGAGTTCGGTGCCTTCTCTGGCGCTGCCCGCCGGGGATTTCCCCGTCTTCTCGTCGTAGGGCAGCAGCCCCCACTCGACCGGCTCCCGGACCCGTCCGCCGGCCCGCCCCGCGACCTGCCCCGGCAGGCCGAGCAACCCTTCCAGCATGGGGAGGTCCTGGTTGATCGTCTGCAGGCGTTCGCGCAGTCTCGGGAGTTCGTCGCCGATCCAACTCTCGATCTCCTTGATCGGCTGCACTCCCGCCGCCGGCACCTGCGCTGTGGCGAGCAACTGTCGGATCCGCTCGGACTGCTCGCCGATCACGTCGCGGCCCCGTTCCAGCGCGGTGACGAAGCCCTGCATCAGGTTGGGGTCGATCCCGGTGAAGTCCGGCGACAGAGGCCCCGTTCCCGACGGCATCGGCTCCACCATTCCCCTCGCCCCATTTTTAGTTATTTCACCCTAGCTTCTGAATGGGCATATTAAGGACTGAATAATGAGAATCTGTCCGGCATTGCTGGATGATTTCCCGGCCCTGACGCCTTCCGTCGGTGAAGCCCGTCATTGTGCACCGAGAGTGACCGGTGCCCAGCGTGCGGCAGGCCGCGTCCTGTGGGGCCAGGACCTCGGGCGTCGAACGTCTCTTCCCTGTCCGCGATTCCGGGGATCCCGGCGGCCTCGTGCCGACGTTCGCCATGGCCGAAGAGGTGCCCTCCCCGCGACTGTCGATGCCGATGCCGGGAGGAAAGCCGCGTAGCACGCACGGGCGGCTCCGCCGATGCTCCCAAGGGGTGAGCTGGACCCTCACTGCTTCGAACAGTTCGACTTTTGGGTCTGATGCGTCAAGTCCCTGGGTGGGGCTCCTGTGGCCCGGTAGCATCGGAAGTATGCTCCAGGAACTGCGTGAACGTGCCTCACTTGTGGCGTTACTGCAGCGTCCTGGAGCCAAATGGCAGGACATCGCGCTCAGCGTGCTCGAAACGGGCAGTGCGGAGGCTGTGCTGGAGCGGGAGCTTCGGCTTCAGGACACGTTGTTCCCCGAGACGGATCCCGTAGTGTCCGCCATCGCACAGGCCACTGAAGCGCTGGCCACCTGGGAGGCAGCGGGCATCGGCGTTCACGCCTGTTTCGACGACGACTATCCCAGCCAGCTTCGCAGCATTCACCAGATGCCCCCGCTGCTGTTCTCGCGAGGTGCTCTCACCGAGGATCGGCGCGCGATCGCTGTTGTGGGCACCCGGCAGGCGAGTGAGCAGGGTCTCCAGATCGCTTCCGCGGTGGCGAGAGAGCTGGCCTTGCACAAGGTGACCGTGGTCAGCGGCCTGGCCAAGGGCATCGACACCGCCGCACACAGGGCGGCGCTCGAAGCGGGCGGCCGGACCGTGGCCGTCATCGGGACGGGCATTAACCGTTTCTATCCGAGCGAGAACCGCGCGTTGCAGCAGCAGATAGCTCACGAAGGTGCGGTGATCAGCCAGTTCTGGCCGGATGCCTCGCCCAGTAAGCAGAGCTTCCCGATGCGTAACGCGGTGATGAGCGGATATACGGCGGCGACGGTGGTGGTGGAGGCACCCTGGAAGAGCGGCGCGCGCATTCAGGCCCGACTGGCTCTTGAGCATGGCCGCTCCGTCGTGATGCCCGATCAGCTTCTGAAGCACGACTGGGCGCGAGAATATGCGGAAAAGCCCGGAGTGCATGTGGTTTCCGGTCTTGACGAGCTACTCTCGGTGGTGGAGCAATTGATCTCGGATCTGCATACTGGCCCTGACGTGCTTCCGGAGACCGCCTACCTTGTCGCAACCCGCTGATCCCTGGCATTTCGTTCGTACGCGAGTCGCTCAGCAGGCCCCTTATCTTCACAACCCCCTCGATCCCTCGCCTTCCGTCTGTTATGTATGCCGAGGGCCTGTGAACCCCGGCTGGAGCCGGTGTCACCCATGTGACCAGCATGTGAAGCTGGCACAGCCGTGGGGCGCCGACGTCGTGGTCCCCATCTCCTATGCGGTGAAGCGTGCCCAGCACGCGCACAACCTCGCCGCCTACAAGGCGTGGTTCCCCTCGCGGGAAAGCCAGACCGACCTCCTCAGCCTCCTCCTGCTCTTTGTCCGGGAGCATCTCGGTTGCGTCGCCCGAGCGGCCCACATTGACGAGTGGAGCCATGCGGCGGTCGTGCCCAGCACCAAGAATCGGTCAGGCGAACATCCTCTGCGAGTGCTGATCGGGAACCGGCTGGGATTCCCGTGGATTGAATTATCCGCAAATCCGGATATTCCATCTGAGGTGCGGGAATTTCGTGTCGACCGGTTCCGAGTGATCGACGGGGATCTCAAAGATGCTCGCGTTCTCCTACTCGACGACACCTGGACGACCGGGTCGCGTGTCCAGTCGGTGTCGCACGCGCTCAAGCTGGCGGGCGCCGGCAGAGTCGCCGCCGTGGTGCTCGGACGCCATGTGAACCCGGAATGGGAAGGCTGGAAACCGATCATGCGGGCAGTGAAGGACAGGCCCTTCCGATCAGACCGGTGCGCCGTTCACCTTGAAGTTGAGGGCGGCGGTTGAACGCGTCACTCCGGTGCAGCAGGAAGAAGCCTCGCCAGGAACTCCTGCGTCGCCGGGTCGACCGAGTAAACGACGGTGCCCACCAGGCCACGGGTGAGCAGCACCTTGTAGGTGTTGCGGATCAGCCGGTCGGCCTGCTCGTCAGTGGCCGACCTCGTCAGCGCTGGATCCTTGCTGCCGGAGCGTACGGTGACCAGCCTGTCGCCCCGGTAGATCAGATCCGGGCCAATGATGACGCCGTTCCAGTCGTACTCGAAGCCCTGAGCGGTGTAAATAGAACCCACCTGCCCAAAACCACCCTCTTGAGCCGCCCATAGAGCACTTGCCGGGGCGTCACCGACGGTCCGGTCACCTTTGACGCTCCAGGGGCGGGACCAGTCACCGATCCGGACGTCGTGGACGAGGGTGTCGTCCTTACCGGGGTCGCTCCATGGCCAGCAGAAGCCGGCCGTCATGCGCGCCGAGTAACCTTCACCCTGTTTGGTCTGTAGAAGCGCTTCGAGTTCGTGGGGTGATTTGGCCAGCGACACGGTGAAGTGGTCGTCGCCCTTCCACGGCTCAGGAGAGCCGCCGTCGAGGCCGAGAAGCCGCAGCACCCACTCGTCGTAGGCGCGGCTACCGCCATAGCGGAACTGCCCGTCGAGCGAGATCTCGTGGACGCGGAAGCCACGGGCCAGCGCATGGTCTCTGATCTCGGCCACGGTGCCCATCTCGCCGGGCCGCACGACCTGGTGCTCGTCCAGGAAGAAGACGGGCACCCGTGCGGCGTCGATCAGCTCGTCGATCTGGCGGCGGTCGCCGCGTAGGCGGGCCGGGGTGTAGCGGTTCTGTGAGGTCTCGCGGATCCGGTGGGCCTCGTCGCAGATGAGCACGTCGAGGCCGTTCTGCGCGGCCTGCATAAAGTTGTTGAAGTACTTGAAGAGGTGCTTCACCTTGGTTGAGCCCTTGCCCGGGACTCGGCGCAGCGTCTCGGTGAACGAGCGGGAGCCCGTAGCGTGAATGACGGTCCGTCCCTGCCGTGACAGCTCACCCAGCAGGGACAGCGCGATGGCGCTCTTGCCGCTTCCCGGGCCGCCGGTGACGATGACGACTTCCTTAAAATCCGTCGTGCGGGCCTCATCCATGGCCCTGTTCACGGCGTTCAAGATGATCTCGTAGGCCAGTCGCTGTTCCTCCAGGAGGACGAACTGCTCACGGTTCTTGATTTCCTCGGCGGCGAGTTTCATGAGCTGCTTGGAGGGGCGGACGGAGCTGTTCAGCAGCCGGTCGGCCGCTTCGGCACCCGGCTGGGGGGCGAACCGCTCTCGGAGGTAGTCGATGAAGGCACCACGCCGTGTCTTGCTGAACAGGTGAATCCGCTCGTCTTGAGTGGGGCCGTACAGGTCGTTGATATCCGGGTCATCGGCATCGTGCAGGTAAACGACGCCGTGAACCGTATCGTGGTGGCTTTGGGACGCGCCGATGAAGTCGACCAGGTATTCGCAGTAGCCACGGACCTGAAGCATCGGGTGCAGCGCAGGCCGGCCGCTTTTCATAGCGACCAAGACGAGGTCGGGGTCGTCCTCGTACAACTTGGCCTGGAGCCACTGCTTGAGCTCGACGACGACGTAAGCGTCCTCGCCGGTGCGCCGGTCGACTCCCGAGAGGACGACGTCGGCCCGCTTACTGGTGAGCGGCAGTTGGAACTCGATCAGCATCTCCACATCGCCGAGCCCCGCCTCGACCAGGTCACGGGCGAGGATCGGCAGGCCGCCGTTCCATGATCTGATGGCGCCGGACGACGGCTGCATCGCTTCAACAGCCTTGAGATTGGCTGCGATGAGGTCGCCGATCGTGAGACGGCCCGCTGAAGCCAGCGCAGCGAGCTCCCGCGCCGAACAGCGGACTGCGGCCGAACTGTGGTTGGACATACTGAACGCTCCTACGGTCGGGTGCCGACTTCGGCGGGCGCCCGATACACGTCCGCCAGAGACAGCACCCTCCCGGCTGAAGATGAGGCTACACACCACGAGCAGCTACGGCACTCGCCCGATGGGCAAACCCGATGACCCACAGGGCGCTGTTCCGCGGCGCTTCGTGTGCCAGCCTTCAACGGCACTCGGGAGCCAGTTCCTCTATCCAATCGAGGAACCCAGCGAGCTGGTCGGTCTCGGTCTCCGAGACCTCGTCGGTGTGATGTGAGAATTTGTTTCGAATGTTCCGGACGCTCTTGAGCTCTCCCGCGAAAACTTCCTTATCAAGGTGCCAACCGATTTTTGCCCAGCAGTCGTCACGGCAGAGGGCCTGCTCGGTCTCGTACAGAGTCAGCTCGTGTGCGGTCCGGACCTTCTGCTTACCGGTGGCGTTTCGCAGCTCATCGACCGAAGGACAGATGTGATCCAGAACCTCGCGGAGCCGGAGCTCGATCTCCTTGAGCAGGAGGTAGGGCCTACTGAGCTTCCGGTAGAAGGCGTTGACATCGGACAGGGTGACGATACTGCTGATCAAGCCGGTTCTATCGCGGACGATGACGAAGCGGTATGAACTGTTGGGAGGAAATACCTTCCTCACTTCTTCGTCGATCGCTATGACTGTGGCCGGTCGAGTGACATCGGCCAGGCTTGGCAGGCGGCCCGCCATGTCCACAGACAGGACGGTCTCCAGGGTGACAGCGCCGACCAGGGTCGAAGGATCGGCCAGCACGGGAAGCTGCCTGTACTTGTGCCGTGCGAAGAGAGTCTTGGCGCGCTTGAGCGTATCGCCCGGGGCGACGCTGACGAGTTTCTGCAGACGGGATGTGGGCAGGTGCTCGATACGCAGCGTAATGCCGCGCCCGCCGTTCACAGGCAGCATGGGTTACCTCTACGGGTTTGGGGGGCTGCCCTAGACCACCTGAGTGGCGGGAGCCCGACGGCCGTATCTGTTAGGGGACACCGTAGCGATCACCTACGACATTTGCGAGAGGTATCTGTGCACTCCTGCGACCATCGAATGTCCAGGCGTGATGCCAACTCTCCGTGAGTGATCATGTGCCTCGATCAAGTCCGCAAGCGACGCCAACCAGGAGGAGCTTCCGGACCCCATCTTGTCTGCCTTGTCTGCTCCTGAATCTCGGACTGCCAGGCGGCGGCTCTTTCTAAACGGTCTGAGGGGCTTGATCGGTGCTGGATCACCGATGGGATGGGCGTTGGGAATTTTCGGTGTGAAGTGTCCCTGCTTGCCTACTGTCGCCATTTCTGTCTGTTTTTGCATTTAGAGCTATGTCGAAAGTCTGGCTAAGTCTGATCTAATGAACGGCCAAGGCGTGGGCTCTTGAGAGGTGTCGGCGGGCGTGATAAATGACCAGGAAGACCTGTTTCCGGACTTAGGGGACAGGCAGCAAGGACTTGACTTCACGGCCGAAAATCCTCGTAAGCTGACCGAAAAGGAAGAGATGCTTCCTGGTCTGGATATTCCACAGGACTTCGAGCCCGCCACGTCCTTCCAGGTGCGCGGCGCGTTCGAGCAGCTGGTCAGGCGTGACCTGCTCGGCCCGTGGGACGGTGACACCGAGGAGCTCCCGCCCAGGGCGGCGGGGCCGCGCGAGCGCTACCTCGTCGGAATGCTCGGTCCGAAACCTTCACGCCGGTCCTCCAAGGACGACGCCGGGGAGATGCCGGAGACCGAGATCGGGGTCGAGGGCGACGGCAGCGAGGCCGAGCTGCCAGAGGTGCTCACCCCGCAGAACCTCGGCCGGATCTGGGCATCGTCCATGGGACTGTCGTTCGCGGTGCCCGGCGACGTCGACGCGCTCGCCGTCACCGCATCCTGGGGCCGTTACGCCAAGGCCGAGACCGTGGTCGAGGACGCCAAGGGCAGGGAGCGGACCGTCTCGACCTGGTCGCGGCAGCAGATCGACCACGCCAAGGAGATCAAGCTCGACGGTGAGACCTCCCGGCGGATCCCGCTCACGATGGAACGTGCCGAAGACCCCGGGGTCCTGCTGGCGGCAGCCGTACGGCCGCAGCCGGACGGGCGGCGGGTGGTCGAGCTGACGTTGGTCAACCAGCAGATCGAGCCGGAGCGCGCCGCCGACACCGCGTGGCTGTTCCAGGTCGAGCTGACCGTGACCGCTACCGACTCCACCGCCTGCGTCTTCCTGCCGATCGACGACCCGCTGGACGACCTGGAGGCCGTCGGCGACGATCTGGAGGAGCGGCATCTGCGGCTGCTCTACCGGGACGAGCGCCGTTACGCCTCCGGCCGCAACGTCGCCGTGCATGCCAAGGTCCCCGACGGGGAGCGGCGCGCCCAGGAACTGCACACCACCTGGCTGCCCGCCTACGACGTGCCCGCCACCGTCGCTCCGGTCGGCGAGGGTACGGCGTTGGCCGGAGTCGAGCTGTCCATGGACGCCCTGGCCACCGCCTCGCCCGAGGAGCTCGCGGCCGGACTACGCCCGCTCGCCGACGGATACGCCGCCTGGCTGCAGGAGCAGGAGAGCCGGATCCCCGAGCTGCCCGAGCCGCTCCGCGAGGCCGCCGAGGTCGCCGTGTTCAGGGCGAGGCAGGCCGCGGACCGCATCCGCGACGGCGTCGACCTGCTCACCGATCCGGAGCGGGAACGCCACACGCAGGCGCTGGCCGCGTTCCGGTTCGCCAGTACGGCGATGGCGTCGCAGCGTCGCCGTACCGCCGTCGGAAAGCTCCGCGACGAACTGGGCCTGAGCTACACGCAGGCCATGGCCGAGGTCACGGAGCAGGGCGTGAAGGCCGCGTCGTGGCGGCCCTTCCAGCTCGCCTTCGTGCTGCTCAACCTGCCGTCGCTCACCGACCCCGAACACGCTGAGCGGGCAGCCGACGACTCGGCAACCGTCGACCTGCTGTTCTTCCCCACCGGCGGCGGCAAGACCGAGGCATACCTCGGCCTCACCGCCTACACGTTCGCGATCCGTCGGCTCCAGGGCATGGTCGGCTCAGGGGCCGGTGCCCGTGATGGCTGGGCCGGGGTGTCGGTGCTGATGCGCTACACCCTGCGGCTGCTCACCGCGCAGCAGTTCCAGCGCGCCGCCGCCCTGGTCTGCGCGGCCGAGGTGCAGCGTCGTGAGGACCCGGTGACGTGGGGGGAGGAGCCGTTCCGCATCGGCCTGTGGGTCGGCGGGTCGGTCTCCCCGAACTGGTTCACCGAGGCGTCCGACCAGATCGACGAGGCCAGGCAGGCCCCGGAGAGCCGTAAGACCAACGTCCTGCAGACGCTCACCTGCCCGTGGTGCGGGGAGAAGCTGACCGGCGACCGGAGCCTCCACATCGACGAGGACCGCAGGCGGGTGCTGCTCTACTGCGGTCGGGGCAGGGAGGGCGACCCCGACCCCTGCCCGTTCTCGCGGCTCGGGGAGGACCGCATGCTCACCTCCCGCCTGGGCGACCCCGAGGAGATCGCCGCCCGCAGGGACGGCCTGCCGATCCTCACCGTTGACGAGGAGATCTACCGGCTGGTGCCGAGCCTCGTCATCGCCACCGTGGACAAGCTGGCCCAGCTCCCTTGGCGCGGGTTCGCCGGCCACCTGTTCGGCCGGGTCAGCCAGTGCTGTCCTCGGCACGGTTACCGCCATGCCGACATGGACGAGCAGATCGGCTGCGGCGGCAGGCACAACGCCAAGGGCAGACTGCCCAAGGTCGTCAGCCGCCCGGTCGTCCGGCTCCGGCCGCCGGACCTGATCATTCAGGACGAGCTGCACCTGATCTCCGGTGCGCTCGGCACCACGGTCGGCCTGTTCGAGGCGGCCGTGGACGAGCTCTGCACGTGGAGCCCCGCGCCGGGCCGACTGACCGGACCGAAGATCATCGCCTCCACCGCGACCACCAAGCGGGCCGACCGTCAGGTGCTCGGTATCTTCGGACGAGGGCTCGCGGTGTTCCCGCCGCAGGTCATCGACGTCACCGACACGTTCTTCTCCCGGCAGGTGCCAGTCACTCCGGAGACCCCCGGCCGCCGCTACCTCGGCGTGTGCGCGCACGGGGTACGGCTCAAGTCCGCCGAGATCAGGCTCGCCGAGATCCTGTTCCTGGCCGGGCAGACGATGTTCGACCGGCACGGTGAGCCCGCCGACCCCTACATGACCGTCGTCGGCTACTTCAACGCCACCCGCGAGCTCGCCGGTATGCGCCGCTACCTGGACGACGATGTGACCACACGGATCCGGATCCATGGCAAGCGTAAGGGCCTGTCCGACCGGCTCGCCGCCCGGACCGACCTGCTCACCGTGGTGGAGCTGACCTCCCGCATCTCCTCGGGCGACATCAGCGAGGTGCTCAAGCAGCTGGAGATCGGCTTCGACCAGGAGACGGACACCTCGGGCCGCCGGGCCGGGATACGCGCCGAGATGGCCGACGTCATGAAGGAGAAGAACAAAGAGAAGCGTAGGAACGCCCACCCGCTCGCCGACCGCCACTACCGTCGCGGTCCCCTGCGCCAGCCGGTGGACGCCGTGCTCGCCACCTCCATGCTGCAGGTCGGCGTCGACGTCTCCCGGTTCGGGCTCATGGTGGTCACCGGACAGCCGAAGAACACCGCGGAGTACATCCAGGCGTCCTCCCGCGTCGGTCGTGACGCCGAGCGCCCCGGTCTCGTGATCACGCTCTACAACTGGTCGCGCCCTCGTGACCTGGCGCACTACGAGGACTTCGAGCACTACCACGCCACGTTCTACCGCCAGGTCGAGGCCCTGTCGGTCACGCCCTACACCCGCCGGGCGCTGGACCGTGGCACCGCGGCGACGTTCGTCGCCGCGGTGCGCAACGCCGAGGAGTCCCACTCGCGCAACCGCGATGCCGAAGACGTACCGCTGTCCGGCGAGGTCGTCGGCCGGATCGTCGAACGGCTCCTCGCCCGCGCCGAGGCGGCGGGCGACACGCGCGCCCGGGACTATCTTGCGGAACGGATCAAGGTCGTGACCGACCGGTGGGAGCAGGCCAAGAGCGGCGCGGCGCGGCTCGGCTACGAGCAGCGCAAAAGTACCAAGCAGGAGATCGTGGTCGGCCTGCTGGACCGCGCCGGCAACGGTCAGTGGGGCGACCTGACGGTCGGCAACTCGATGCGCGAGACGGAGAACGAGATCAACCTGTTGCTGCCGGGTGGCGGAGACATCTTCGCCCCGCCGTACGGGGCCCCGTCGTGGGGGTTCCAGCCGCCGGTCGACGACGTCGCGGGTGTGGAGGTCCCCGAGGGGGACGAAATGGGCGTATCCACGCTGGATGGGAAGGGCAAGTGATGGCGAACACCGCACCATACCGTCGCCGGGTGGGCGCGGTACGCCCCAGCCACCTGATGTTCACCTCGGGCGTCGGCTCCATCGTCGACCTGCCTAACTTCTCGGTGCTGATCAGGGGTCTGGATGACTGGCGCCACGACAACCTCGGTGACACCCCGCAGGTCATCACCGAGCCTCGGCTGCTCTCCGCTGTCCAGGCGATTCTCGGCAAGACGGTCAAGGATCTCAAACCCGCGCCCTGGCTCCCGGGAATCGACACCAACCCGAACGGGGACGCGTCCCGGGTCGGGGTGCCAGTCACGCCGTTCCCGAGCTGGATGCGGTGCACCGCCTGCAACCTGCTGGCGCCGATCGACACGCAGGCGTTCGGCTTCAGGAACGACAAGCCGCGCAAGCCGCACGAGGCCAAGTTCTTCCACGAGTGCGGGCGCGGCAACAAGCAGCGCCTCGTGGTCGGAGCCCGCTTCGTCCTGGCCTGTACGGCGGGGCACCTGGACGACTTCCCCTACCTGGAGTTCGTGCACCGGGGTGAGGCGTGCTCCAAGGTGGCCAAACCCAATCTGCTGATGCAGGACTTCGGTGGAAACATCGGTGCCAACGTGCGGATCGTCTGCCAGCGCTGCCACGCCGACCGCAACATCCGCGAGGCCATGGGGCGGCGCGGCAGGGCCCAGCTGCCGCGCTGCCGGGGGCGCCACCCGCACCTCGGCACGTTCGCCGAGAACGGCTGCGAGCAGCAGCCGCACATCCTGGTCGTGGGCGCCTCCAACCAGTGGTTCGCGCAGACCCTCTCCGCGCTCGCCGTGCCCAAGGCGGGGGCGGATGAGCTGGACGCCAAGGTCGAGCAGTTCTGGGGAAACCTTCAGCACGTCGCCGGACCGAACAACATGCTGATCATGCGCTCCTTCCCCCATATCGATGAGGCCCTCGCGAAGTGGCCCGACGACGAGGAGGTCTGGGCGGCCATCGAACGCCATCGCGGCAAGCTGGAGGCCGCGAGCACCGAAGCACAGGGCCAGACCGACCTGCTCACGCCCGAGTGGCAGGTCTTTTCCGGTCCCACGCTCCCGGAGCCGAGCGACGACTTCACCCTCTACCGGCATCCGGACGGCGTGCCCAACCTGCTGAAGGGCTACTACGCGGACGTCGTCCAGGCGGAGCGCCTGCGCGAGGTCCGCGCGATGATCGGTTTCACCCGGCTGGACGCCCCCGACTTCGAGGACCCCGACCTGGTGATCCGGGCGCCGCTCGCCCGGTCGAAGGCCGCCTGGGTGCCGGCGAGCGAGGTGCGCGGAGAGGGCGTCTTCCTGAGGGTGCCTGAGGATCTGCTGGCCGCGTGGGAGAAGCGAGTGCGTGGATCCTCGGTCATCGCGGAGCACCGCGAGGCATACGGCCGGTTCCGCGAGCACCGCTACTCCGACCGGCTCCCCGCGGGATTCGACAGATACCGGGGCTGGCCGGATCCGCGCTACTACGCCCTGCACACCCTGTCCCACCTGCTGATCCGCGCGATCGCGCTGGAGTGCGGCTACAGTTCGGCGAGCCTGTCCGAGCGGATCTACGCGGGCACCGAGGACGACCCGCGCAGCGGGGTCCTGATCTACACCGCCGTTCCCGACGCTGAGGGCACTCTGGGCGGCTTGGTGTCACTTGCCGAACCCGACGAGCTTGTACGGCTGACGCGCCGTGCGCTGTCGGACGCCCGGCGCTGCTCCTCCGATCCGCTGTGCGCGGAGCGGCTGCCCCGCGGACCCGAGGACTTCCTGCACGGCGCCGCCTGCCACGTCTGCCTCTTCGTCTCGGAGACGACCTGTGAGCGGGGCAACCGCTTCCTGGATCGGAGATTCGTCGTCCCCATCGACGGTCCCAGCCTGGCCCTCTATCCCGAGATCCCGTGACGCCTGACCCGCGTTTCGGGCAGACGGTGGCGGAGGCCGCAGCCCGGCTCGGACCCGCGCGCCTCCGCACGCTGGCCGGACGGATCGCGGAGGGGTGGCCGCGCTCGGCGATTCCCTCGTCGGTTCCGGCCCCCGGATTCGCCGAGGTGGCGGAGGCCGTACTGGCGGCGCAGGAAGACGAGGGGATACCGGACCGCGAGGCTGCGGCCTACCTGCGGGGCGTAGCCGACGGGCACGCGCAGCACGCGGGCGCGATCCGGGTCGACTCGGTGTGGAGCGGGCCCAGTACGCATCCCGTACCGGTCCGGGCCACCGCACAGGTCCTGGTGGATGTCGTGAAGGAAGCGTCGTACGAACTTCTCCTCATGACCTACTCGGCGACGCCGTACGCCCCCTTGCTCGATGCCCTGAACTCGGCGGTGAAGCGGGGAGTGTCGGTGATGGCCGTCGTCGAGACGTTGCAGGGCGCGGGTTCCGCGCTGGGCGGTGCGGAACCTGCGGCGGCGTTCGCGTCGGTCGCCGGAGTCGAACTGTGGCACTGGCCGGTCGCCAGACGGGCCGAGAAGGGGGCGAAGATGCACGCCAAACTCGCCGTCGCCGACCGGCGGACCCTGCTCGTTTCGAGTGCCAACCTCACCCAGTCCGGAGTCGCCAGGAACATCGAGGCGGGTCTGCTCGTGCGCGGCGGCACGGCCCCCCTGCGCGCGGCCGAGCACATCGCCGAACTGCGTTCCAAGGGTGTACTGGAACGGCTCCGATGAGCTGGCGGAAAGCGATGTGCGACGGTGCCACGGGAATGGCGGATGAAATCGTGGGGCTCCTGAGGGGGCCTGCGGTCCGTCTTGTGAACACGTACGTTTTCCCCGGAAAGATCTCCGGCGTTTTCGCGAAAAGTCAGGGCCTCTAAGGAAGGCAGGCTGCTTTGGGCAGGCCGATGGTTATCGGAGAACGCTACGAGCTGGACCCCATGTCCCGCCGCTCCGGCGGAATGGGGCAAGTATGGTTCGGCTACGACAAGCGACTGGACCGGCCGATCGCGGTCAAGTTCATCCGGATCGACAGGAAGTCTGACGGCAGGCCCGACGACGAGCTCACCAAGCGCTTCGTGCGTGAGTCGCGGATCACAGCCCGGTTGGAGCACCCGGGAGTACCCACCGTCTACGACTGCGGATCGCACGGCGACGACCTCTACCTGGTCATGCAGCTCATCAACGGCTGCCCGGTCTCCTCGCTCCTCGACGAGACCGAGGTGCCAATCACCTGGGCCGTGGCGATTGCCGCCCAGGTGTGTTCGGTCCTGGCCGTGGCTCACGCCAACTCGTTGGTGCACCGGGATCTCAAGCCCAGCAACCTGATGCTCTGCCCCGACGGCACGGTGAAGGTGCTGGACTTCGGGATCGCCGCCGCGCTCGCGCCCAATGACGCGACGAGGCTCACCAGGACAGGAGTGGTGGTCGGCACGCCCGCCTACATGGCACCCGAGCAGGCCACGAACGGTGTCACCAGCCGGCAGAGCGACCTGTACTCCCTCGGCGTGGTCCTGGACGAGATGCTCGCGGGAGACAACCAGTTCGCCGGTCCCACCGCGCTGGCCTCGATGCGCAACCACACCGACGCCGCGCCGAGGCCATTGCGCACGAGAAGGCGGGACGTGCCGGAGGGACTGGAACGCCTCGTTCTCTGGCTGCTCGCCAAGTCGCCGGACAGACGGCCCCCCGCCGCGGACGTGGTCTACGAGCGGCTGATGGACTTCTGCCGCGACCTGCCGCCGTTCCCTGGTTACGTGAACCTCGACTCACCTCACCCGGTGCGCATGTACGCGGCCGCCGTCGGACGGATCACCCCTGTCGCGACGGCCGCCGGTCGGCCACCGGCCGAGCCGGTACGGCCGACACCTACCCGGCCTGCCGAAGTCGGCCACCACGCGGATCCGGTACAGATTGAGCAGAGCGACATCGCGCTCGCCCGTAAGGACGCCGAGGCGCTCAAGGCCGAGTCGCGGTTCGCCCAGGCCGCGGACGTGCTGGCGGAGGCAGTGGAACCGGCCGCCCGCGCCTTCGGGTCGAAGAACTCCGGCGTGATCGATCTGCGGATCGAACTGGCCGACGCGCTGTTTCTCGGCGGGGACTATCGGCGGGCGGCCCCCGAGTTCCGGAGGCTCGTGGCCGACCTCGCTGAGCGGAACGGCCCTGAGCATGACCTTGTGCTGCGCTGCCGCCTGATGGAAGCGAACTGTCACGCGGCGGTTGGAGAGACGAACCTCGCCCTGGCCCAGCTCGGCGAACTTCTGGACGATGAGAAGCGTTTCGGCGTCGACGAGGACCGGATCCTGGAGCTGCGGCGCCAGATCGGCCTGCTCGAACTCGGCTCCGGCAGGAGGCCGCAGGCGAAGGCCACCCTGAGCGATCTGCTGCCGGATCTCGAACGGCGGTACGGCTCCAGTCATCTCACCGTCGGCAGAGTCCGGGAAATCCTCGAAAATCTTGATGATTGACAACTCGGGCGAGCATTCTTGTAACTCGTTTCCTCAGCGCGAAACCCCCGGAGGACATGGCGTGCCAAAGCTTGGGATCGACAAGGACTTCCTCCGCGATTTCGGAAAGCTGGAACGATCCGTCCAAGACCGGGTTGCGGAGGTCTTCGCCAAGTTCGAGCAGGCCACGCACGCCGGATTGCACCTGGAAAAGCCGAACAACGCACGCGACCCTCGATTCCGGACCATCCGTATCGACAAATTCTGGCGCGGGGTCGTTCTCGCTCCCGAGACCGGTGACTCCTTCACGCTGCTGAAGGTGCTCCCACACGATGACGCCTACACGTGGGCGGAGCGGCGGCGCGCATCGGTGAACGCGGCGACCGGCCGGATCGAGATCCGGGACGGGGTGGCCATCGACGCCACCCTGCCCGAACTGGCCAGGATGGCGGACCGGGCGCCGCGGCGACTGTTCGACGACACTGCCGACGCCGACCTCAGGCGTCTCGGCATCGACGAACAGACTTTGGCGTTCGCCAGGGTGCTGACCGACGTCATCCAGTTGGAAGCTGCCCGGGCGTTCCTGCCACAGAACCAGTGGGACGTGCTCTACGGGCTGGCCGCCGGCATGTCCCCCGAGGAGGTCTGGGCCGAACTCGGCGTCGCATCCCGGCGGGAGCCGTACGACGTCGAGGACATCACGGCGGCCGTCGAGCGCACTCCCGAACGGGTGGTGCTGGTCGAGGGGCCGGAGGAGCTCATGGAGGTGTTCCGGCACCCGTTCGCGCTCTGGAAGATCTATCTCCATCCGGCACAGCACCGTGTGGCGTACACGGCCTTCAACGGATCCGCCCGCGTCACAGGCGGCGCCGGCACCGGCAAGACGGTCGTCGCCCTGCACCGTGCCCATCACCTCGCGGGTCTCGGTGCGGGCCCGGTGCTCGTAACCACCTTCACCTCGACGCTGTCCGCCTCGCTGGAGGCCGGACTGCGGCTACTGGCCGACTCGCCGCGGATCCGCGACAGCATCGAGGTGCGTCACGTGGATCAGCTGTCCTACCAGATCTTCGCCGAGCGACACGGCCGTGCCGCCATCCTCCGGGACAAGGAGGAGAAGGACATCTGGCGGCGCATCATCAAGCAGCTCGATGTGCCCTTCACCGAGACGTTCCTCGCGGAGGAGTGGCGTCACGTGGTGCTCGCCCAGCAGGTGACCGGCGCCGCCGAATATCTGGAGGCCAAGCGAGAAGGGCGGGGCCGCGGGCTGGGCTCCCGGCAGAAGGCTCAGGTGTGGCAGGCGGTCTGGGAGTTCGAGGAGGAGCTCAGGCGGCGGCGGGTCTGGACGTACGAGACGATCTGCGTCGAAGCCACCAGGCTGCTGAGGGAACGGCCGGACAAGCCGTACCGGCACATCGTCGTCGACGAGGCGCAGGACCTGCACCCGGTCCAGTGGCGGCTCCTGCGCGCGGCGGTGCCTGAAGGGTCCGACGACCTGTTCATCGCGGGGGACACCCACCAGCGGATCTACAACAGCCATGTCTCGCTACGGGAGATCGGCATCAGGGTCGCGGGACGCTCCTCACGCCTGACCATCAACTACCGGACAACCGCCGAGATCCTCGCCTGGAGCCTGGGCATGCTCCATGGCGAGCGGATCGACGACATGGACGGCGGCCTGGACACGGTGGCCGGCTACCGGTCACAGGTGCACGGCCGCCCCCCGGAACTGCACGGCTTCCGCACCCAGAAGGACGAACTGGACGCGCTCACCCAGAGGGTCCGGTGCTGGCTGGACGCCGGCGCCGCGCCCGGGGAGATCGGTGTCGCAGCCCGGTCGAACATGCTGGCCGACGCGGCGATCGCCGCCCTCGAACGTGCCGGTATCCCCGCGCGGTCACTGGCCAGAGCCCACGACGTCGATGACGTTGTGCGGGCCGGGACCATGCACCGTATGAAAGGGCTGGAGTTCCGCTGCGTCGCGGTCATCGGGGTCGGGGAGCACCAGGTGCCGTCATCGAGTGCCGTCACTCCCGCGGAGGAGGATCCCCTGACGCATTCGCAGGATCTGCAGCGCGAGCGCTGCCTTGTCTTCGTCGCGTGCACCCGGGCGCGTGAGCAGCTCCATGTCTCATGGCATGGCACGGCCAGTCCATTCCTGACTGGTTTCACCATGTGACTTTCCATTAACGACCAAGTGAAAACGTGCAGCAATCCATAAGATCGTCAATTCTTCAGGCGAAGGCGGGTCATGGCCAAGCTCTCGGTACTCCTCCACCAGATCGACAACGGCACCGTGCTCCTGCCGGAGTTCCAGCGAGGATACGTCTGGAACCGTGACCAGGTCCGCGGGCTCATGCGCTCGCTGTACCGCGGGTATCCGGTCGGCGGCCTGCTGCTGTGGGAGACTGAGCCGGACCAGGCCTCGGTGCGCGGCGGCGCGACCGACGGCGGTGTGCGCCTACTACTGCTCGACGGCCAGCAGCGCATCACCTCGCTCTATGGCGTGATCCGCGGTCAGGCGCCGGCTTTCTTTGAAGGGGACGCCTCCGCCTTCACCGGTCTTCGCTTCAACGTCGAGGACGAGAACTTCGAGTTCTACGCCCCGGCGAAGATGCGGGACGACACCCGATGGGTGGACGTGACCCGCCTGTTCACCGAAGGGCTGGAGCCCTTCATCAAGGACTTCAGCACGGTTCCGGACCGCTTCGGGACCTATCTTGAACGGCTGAACCGGCTGAGGCAGCTCCTCGAACGGGAATTCCACGAGGAGAAGATCACCGGTCCTGACAAGGACGTCGAGGTCGTCGTCGACATCTTCAACCGGGTGAACTCCGGTGGCACGGCACTGTCCAAGGGAGACCTCGCGCTGGCGAAGATCTGCGCGCATTGGTCGCCCGCCCGTCAGGTGATGCGCGACCACCTGAAGCGCTGGGAGAGCGCGGGGGTCGAGTTCTCCCTGGACTGGCTCCTGCGCAATACCACCGCCGTGGCGACGGGCCGGGCGGTCTTCACCGCGCTCGATGCCGTGTCGGCCACCGACTTCGAGATCGCTCTGGCCAAGTCCGTTGGGTACATCGGCACCTTCTTGGACGCGGCGTCGGGACGCCTTGGCCTGGACCACGACCAGGTGCTCATGGGCCGTTACGCGATTCCCGTCGTCTCCCGGCTTCTCCACCTCAGCCCGGGAGGTCGGTTCGCTGACGCCGTCCACCGTGACAAGGTGCTGTTCTGGTATGTCCACTCGGCGCTGTGGGGGCGCTTCGCCGGGTCGACGGAGACCGTCCTCGCCCAGGACTACGAGGTCGCGAAAGAGTCCGGCATCGACGGGCTGATCGCGTCGCTGGAACGCTGGCGCGGTGGAAACCTGGAGATCCAGCCGCACGACTTCGAGGGTTCCACCAAGGGGTCGCGGTTCTACCCGCTGCTTTACATGATCACCCGGGTCAAAGGTGCCTGTGACTTTGGCAGCGGACTGGCTCTGCACGCGGAGATGCTCGGCAAGCTCACCTCGCTCCAGGTGCACCACATCTTTCCCAAGGCGCTGCTGTACAAGGCCGGTTACGACAGGAACCAGGTCAACGCCGTCGCCAACTTCTGCTTCCTGACCCAGGAGACCAATCTCGCGATCGGAAAGCGCGCACCTGAGGACTACTTCGCCGAAGCCGAGGAGAAGCACCCCGGGGTGCTCGCGTCCCAGTGGATTCCAACCGACCCCGACCTGTGGCGGGTCGAGCGCTACGCCGACTTCCTCGCCGCCCGGCGGGAGCTGCTGGCCCAGGCCGTACAGTCCTTCCTGACCGAGCTGCGCAACGGCGCCTCCGCCGCGGCGGCCGCCACACTGCAACCCATCTCGATGGTTGTCGACGAGCAGGACGACGTCCGTGTGACCCAGGTCAAGGCCATGGCCGAGGAGTTGGTGCGTCTGGGGTACGCCGAACCGGCGCTCGACAGCGAGATCGCCGATCCCGCGACCGGCCGGCCCCTCGCCGTCGCCGAGGCGTACTGGCCGGACGGGCTGCAGGCGGGGCAGGGCAGACCTGTGGTCCTGGAACTCGACCCCGACGTCGCGGACCTGCCCCGGCTCGAAGAACTGGGATACGAGGTCTTCACCTCGGTCGACGCCCTGCTCGGCTACGTGGCCCGCCGTAACGAGAACGCCGCGGGCACTGGCCGTGGCGAGAGCGCCGCGGAGGAGCCCGCCGCTCCGGATGAGCCGACGGTCACAGGAGCGGTGGACGCCGAGTTCGGCCAGGCGATGCGCTCCATTTACGACCGGGCACGCAGTGAGGCGAACTACCACGCGACGTACTTCCTGAGCATGCTCGCTGAGCACGGCAGCCTCGCGACAGCGCACAAACTCCTGCACGCGCCAGCGGTATCCGATGGCTTCGCCGCCCTCTGGGAACGAGGGCGGCTCGACCTGACGGTTGAGGCATTGGTCGTCCAGCCACGGTTCGCGGACCTCTTCACCCCCGCCGAGGTCGACATCGCTCGGCACCGTCTCGACCAGTTCGGTTACCGCTGACGTTCGATTAGGCCGGAAGATCTTTCTCTGTCGTGGTGTTGGATTCCGGGCGGACTTCGGCCTGCTGGGTCAGGGTCGTGTGGCGGAGGGCGGGACCTTCGCGGGGACTGAGCGGAGCTCGTCTTCGAGGGCGTCGATGAGGTTTCTGGCCGCCTGGCGCAGCCGTACGCGGCGGGCGCTGAGGTCTTCGGCGAACCGCCGGGCGGTCGGGCCCACCCAGACGGGCTGGCCGGTGAACTGGCCGTGGGCAGGGTCGAGCGCCGCCTCCAGGATGGCGACCCGCGCCCTGACCTCCGCCAAGGTCTGTTCCAACGCCTGCCGCCGCGGGTTGGGCACCAGGTCCTCCGGACGAGGATTCATATATCTCCTCTGCGGATGCCGATACAACGGCGGTTTCATTGGACATTATTGGATCTACGGCACACCGGCCAGCCCTGGAGGAATTCATGGCATGTTCTGTACGGCGCGGCGTCATGGTGTGCGTGGTTGTGTTGCTGGCGGTGTCCGGATGCGGGGACAGTGGTCCCACGGCGGCGGAGGCGGGCGAGACGCTCAAAGCCCACATCACCGAGCTGATGAAAGAGCGTCATGCTTTGGACGTCCGTATCACCGATTCTGGTGGACGCGATATTCCCTGCGGTAAGGGAAAGGCCAAGCGGACTTTTGCCGCTACCGGCAGAGATGTCGCGCCGGAACGTGACGCGAATGGTCTCAATGACCTTCTATTAGGCGCGCTCACCCGAGTCGCCCCCTATCGGATTGCTGATGACCCCGGGAGAGGCCCTATCCGGCTCGCCAACGATGAATACAAGACAGTGATCATCTTGGAGTCTCCGGCCGACGGGCAGTACGGGGTTCGAGGCGAGACCGAGTGCCTCTCAACCTCATGAGCTAACTGTCGAAGGCCAGGCCGCGCTCCCGGCCTCGCTTGTTGCGGCTCTCGAACCGGTCCGCCATGTCGCTGGACAGATGTCCCACCGAGAGCTTGTCATTGCCGCCCATCCCGTTGGCGACTATCCACCTCTCAAAAGCCTCAAGCCCCTTGTTCCCCTGTTTTCTCAATTCGGAGAACGGCTTGAGGTTGCCGTGCGCGTCGGCGACGGCCACGCCGGGCGGACAGGCGGCCTGGAACTCGGCGGGCGTCACCTTCGGGGTGAAGCCGTTGGCCATGAGTATCTGCGCGTAGGTGTGCTGACGGCCGAGCGTCGCGAGGTCGTCCTCCTTGTCGACCCGGTTCATCCGGGTCTCGTCGTCTCCGCCGAAGGCGCCCTCGGCGGAGAGTGAGGTGCTCAGCGCCAGCCAGGCGAGACCCATGCTTGGGGCCTGCCCCGGTATCAGGCTCGTCACCCCGATGGCTGTGTCGCGCAGGAACGTCAGGAGGTCGTCGCGCTGTTTGTCGATCATGTCCAGGTTGCCCTGGACCTTCTCGACGGCGGCCAGCTCGAAGCCGCGCACGTTGCCCAGAGCCGTGAACACCCGGTCCAGGCGCTCGACGTCCCCGGTCCGCCGGGCCGTCGCCGACGCGTCGGCGATCAGTTTCTGGGAGAACCGTCCCATCCCCGCGTCGAACGGGGCGAGGTTCTCGGCCAAGTCGGCGAAGAGCTTGAGGAAGCGGTAGGTGTCCTCGGGGCTCAGGGTGAACGCGGACTTCATGCCGAACGCCGAGGTCGAGGGCTTCAGCACGCTGTCCTCGGTCATGTTCGCGTCGCCGATGTTGGCGCCCTCGGTGATCTCGGTGGCGTAGGCGCCGGCGACCTCGGCCAGGTGGACCCGGATCCCCTCGCCGAGTTTGAGATCGTCCATCGTCGTCATCACGGTGAAGGCGAACGCGGCCGACTCCTTGCTGTGCCTGCCGTCGTCCTCGTCGTAGGCGCCGGAGGCCGCGGCCAGCATGCGTCCGAAGGCGTCGGCGTTGCTGTCCGAACCGGCGTACTTGGCGCCGGCTGAGTCGTTGAACTTCTTCAGGAACTCCTTCAGCTTCGACTGGTCCTTGGCGTACGGTCCGGTCACCGCCGCGATCGCCTGCCGCGCGGCGGCCGGGTTGTTGCCCAGGGCGTAGAGGAAGCCCGAGCTGATCTTCTTGGGATCGGCCAGGCCCTGCTTCAGCACCACGTCCGTCAGCCACTCGGCGGGGAACTTCCCCCCGCTCAGCAGGAGACCCGCCTTGGGGCCCGCGTTCCGTATCGCGTCCTTGATCTTGACGAAGCCCGGGACGCGCGATCCGGCGGTGACCGCGGTGCCGAAAGCCTGGCTCACTATACGGAGCACTTCGTCGTCGGGGCGTGGAGGAGCGAGAGGCGCCTGGGGATTGGAGGAGTCCAGGTTCTTCCGCAGCAGCGCGGGGAGCCCGATGGTGCCTTCCGTGCCGAGGGCGACGAAGAAGGCGGCGGTGAAGTCGGCGTCGTTCTTGTGGGCGGCCAGCTCCTTGACGATCTGCCCGTACTCGTCGGAGGAGGGACGTCCGAACCAGGGCACCTCCACCGGTTCGATGTCCAGGAAACGCCTGCCCAGGGCCGTGCCCTGTCGCTGGGCCTCCGCGGGGGAGAGATGTCTCCCCTCGCTGTAGCCGACCATCCCGGAGCCGGGCAGCCACGGCGCCAGATCGTCGCCCGCCCGGATGGTCTCATTGCGTTTGCGCAGTCCCGGCAGTTCGTCGTCGATCCAGCCCTCGATCTCCTTGATCGGTTGCAGGCCCGCCGCCGACACCTGCGCCGTGGCGAGCAACTGCCGGATCCGTTCGGACTGCTCGCCGATCACGTCGCGGCCGCGTTCCAGCGCGGTGACGAAGCCCTGCATCAGGTCGGGGTCGATCCCGGTGAAGTCCGGCGACAAAGGCCCCGTCCCCGATGTCATCGACTCCACCATTCCCCTCGTCCTATTTTTAGTTATTTCACTCTAGCTACCTAATGAGCATATTAAGGAGTGAATAATGAGTATCAATCCGGCATTACAGGATTGGTTTCCGGCCTCGGCGGCTGCTCTCAGTGCCAGACGCTGACCATGACGGTGATGACGAGTAGTTTGACCAGCCAGTCGCCCGCGTGGACGGCGGCGAGTTTCCAGGGGGCGTTGTCCCAGATGACCGAGCCGGTGAGGAGCACGAAGGGGAACCCGATCCACGCGGCCGATCCGAGCAGCGCCGCGCCCGTCCAGTCCGTGATCTCCATGCGTGCGGCGAGTCCCGCGAGGACGGAGGCGACGACGAGGCTCCGGAACAGTTCGACGAGGACTTTCCACGCCGGTGGCCTGCCACCGGCCGCGGCGTCCGCGTCCGCGCCGCCGAGCAGCTCCGTCCGCTGCCTGTCGAACACGGCGTACCACGCTGAGCTGATCACGAACGAGGCCACAGCGGCCGCGACGATGGCCAGGTAGTTCACTTCCATGAAGTTCTCCTCATGCGCGCCTGTCGGCGCTGGTCATCGGGCCCGTATCCCTGGTGGAACCGGCAAGGCCGGCAGGACTGGCGGGGCTGGCGGGGCCGGCAGGACCGATCGCGGCCTGCCGGGAGAACGGCGTTGCCCGGTGGCGCCGGTGATCGGGCGCACCGGTACGGGGCCGCCGGTGCGTCAGGGTTCGAGCAGCGTCTTGAGCGCGGCCAGGCGCTCACGCCAGAAGACCTTCATCCGTGCGGCGGTGCCGGCGTCGGGCAGCTTCTCGTGTACCAACGCCACCTGGGCCTTCGCGTCGCCCTTGGCGACGAAGCCGACGGCGATCCGCGTCGACCCGTCCTGCCAGTCGGCCCGGAACGACTTGGGCGCGGTGGCCGTACGGACCCTGAGCTCGCCGGGCAGCCAGCGCTCGCGCTCCGCGACGTCGGCGAACGCCTCGTACAGGCGGTCGACCGGGACGGCGATGGTCTTGCTGCCGGTCGCCGAGTAGTAGCCGGCGCTGTTCTGGCCGGGAGCGCGCATTCCGCGCTCCTGCTCGTACGCCACCGTGATGTTCTGCGCCGACCAGTTGTCGACCTGATGTTCCTGCACGAGCCAGCGCGCGATCTCGGTGTGCGTGCGTCCGGTCGCGCCCCAGGTGTCGAGCAGCGCGAACCATCCGTCCCAGTCTCGGCCGGTGCGCTCGCGCACGGTCAGGTCGGAGACCTTGCTGGTCCCGATCGCCCCGGCGGGCCGGTCGGTGGGCGGCGAGACCTGCGGGTGACCGGCCTTCTCAAGGATCCGGCGGAGAGCGGTGGTGTAGCTCTCGCCCGTCTTGTCCATACGGGCCCGTACGCGGGACTTGAGCGACTTCCGACTCGTCATCACATGCAACCCATCACGGCACGGCCACAGGACCCACGCTCCCGTTGACCCCGCCGGAAAGGTCGTGTGTGACGGCATCCCGAGAACTCGAGGTCCCCTTTGCCCCCGTCGACGCCGGTGGCGTGAGCACCGGAAATGGGGGTTAGGCGCAGGATGACGCCGCGAGTCACGATATATACCCCCGATGGGCGATGCAAGCACCACGCCCGCGGAGCTCGAAGGAGCGGGCCGTCACGCCGGACCCTTTACGGGCTCGGCCCGTCTTTACCGGTCAGGATGACGGTGCCGGTTTCTGTCGGATTCGGGTGGTACTGATGATCATCCCAATGATTCCGATGATCTGTGGAGCTGTGCGATGGCAACGGTCACCTTCCGGGACGAGACCGCGACGGGGAAGCCGATAGCGGAGTCCGTCCTCCCCGACCTGCCCGAGAGCATCTCGGCGCGGGAGCTCGTCCGGCTCCGCGTCCGCGAGGAGGTCGCCCGCCACAACGCCGACCCCTCTCCCCGGTTCAACGGCCTGGTCCGTCCGGTGGACGCGGAGGTGGAGCTGAACGGCTACCGGATGGGCACGAGACAGCGGATCGACTGGGAACGCCAGGCGGACGCCGCCGAGCGGGCGTTCCAGCGCAACGGGTTCCTGCTGCTCGTCGGGGAGCGTCAGATCGACGACCTGTCCGAGATGATCGACCTGACCGTCGACCCGGTCGTGTCGTTCGTCAAGCTCGTCCCGCTGGTCGGAGGCTGACATGGCCGAGCTCGACGACTTCACCCGCTCCTACGGCTACCTGATCGGGTACGTGGAGGAGGCGACCAGGGAAATGTACTGTCGCTTCGACGCGCTCTTCGAGCGGGGGCTGTCACCCGGGCCGGACGTCGACTGGCGGGAGTACGGGCGCTGGGCGCAGCTGAAGCTGGGCCTGGGGCGGGAGGGCGGACATGATCACGACGAGCGCGTCCTCCGGCTGATCCGCTCGGTGGCCGAGCGCGACATTCCCTGGACGCTCGGAGACGCGCGGATCCTCGTGTACAGCGCCCAGACGCTGGTCTACTGGGGCCACACCCGCTACGAGGAGATCTTCCGGCTCCCGCTCGCCGTGGCGCGGCGGTTCGGCTTCCAGGAACGTCGCGTGATCTTCGAAAGCATCGGGGCGCAGCGCTGGCTCCCGGAACATCGGCTCCCGGTACGGGAGGCACTGGCCGAGCAGCTCGACGAGCTGCTGATCGAACCCGCCGAGAACGGCCCGGCCGGCGTGGTGCGGAACGTGATCTGGGAATGCGACGACGTCGCCCGCACGCTGGCCGAGGAGTACGGCACGCGCCTGGCCGACCCCGCGGTCCTGCCCCTGCTGCACCACTGGAACACCGCCCGGTCCTCCAGACCCAGCGGGAAATGGCTCAGGACCGCCAGGACGCTGCTCACCCCCGACGCGGCCGGCCTGGTCCGCGAGATCCTCGCCCGGGTGGCGGCCCACCGGGAGAAGGCGGTCGACCACCGGGCCGACAGCGGCTACGAGTGGAGGGAGACCGTCTTCCTGCACGAGCGCACCACCGTGCCGGTGCGCGGCATGGTGTGGACGTGCGAGCTGATCGACGAGCCGTGGGTGAGCCAGCTCCTCGGCGACCTTGCCCTGACCTGCGGGACGGGGATCGGCGGGTCGGGCGCCAACTGCCGCAGCGAGCTGCTCGCCAACGCCGCCGTCGGTGTCCTGTCCCGCCGTGGCGGGCTCGACACCGTCGCCTCCCTGGCCAGGGTCCAGACCAAGGTCCGCAGGAAATCGGTGCTGGCCAACGTGGCGCGCACGCTGGACGCGGTGGCCGTCCAGGCGGGACTGAGCCGCGAGCAGCTGCTGGACCGCACCGTGCCGGCCTTCGGGCTCGGCCCGGACGGGGTGCGGGAGGAGAGGATCGGCGACTGTCTCGTACGGCTCTGCGCCGACGGCCCGGCGCTCCGCTACGTCAACCCCGCGGGCAAGACCGTCAAGTCGGTGCCGCAGGCCATCCGCCGGGACCCCGCGCTGGCCGAGCTCAAGTCCACGTTGAAGGAGCTCAAGCAGACGCTGCCGGCCGAGCGGTTCCGGCTGGAGCGGGCACTGATCGAGGAACGGGTCTGGCCGTGGCGCCAGGTGACGGAGTTCTTCCTCGACCACCCGGTCACCGGCCTGTACGCCCGGAACCTGATCTGGCAGGTCCTTCAGGGGTCGGCCGGACTGCCGGTCAGGACCGCCGGCGGCTGGGAGCTCACCGATCCGCGGGGCCGCGGGTTCCAGCCGGACCCCGACACCCCGGTCCGGCTGTGGCATCCGATCCGTGAGACGGCCGAGGACGTGCTGGCCTGGCGCGACCACCTGCTGGAGCACGGCGTGCGTCAGCCGTACAAACAGGGCTTCCGGGAGGTCTACCTGCTGACCCCGGCCGAGGAGCGGACCCGCACCTTCTCCAACCGGTTCGCCGGGCATGTGCTCCGGTACGGCCAGGCCAAGGCGCTGCTGAACCAGCGCGGCTGGAGCGGGCTGGCCATCGGCCACTGGGACTACGAGTGCGGCGGCGACCAGGGCGAGGCCGTCAAGGAACTGTCCGGCTGGCGGGCCCGCTGGGGCATGCACGTCACCGGCGACGCGGCGGCCGACGGGTGGGGCACCGCCTCCTTCTGTGCCAGCGAGCAGATCCACTTCTACCGGGACGGTCAGGAGGCCGCCGGCTACTACGACACGGCCGGTGACCTCGCCGCCCGCGAGGGCGCTCCGCTGTCGGAGGTGCCGCCGCTGGTGCTGTCGGAGGTGCTCCGCGACGCCGACCTGGCCGTGGGGGTCACCTCGGTCGGCCTCGACCGGCAGGTGACGGGCGGTCACGAGGACTACTGGCACTCCTACGGCTTCGGCGAACTGACCGAGACCGCCCGGACCCGGCGCGACGTGCTCACCCGGCTCCTGCCCCGGTTGAAGATCGCCGACCGGGCGGAGCTGACCGACCGGTTCCTGCGAGTGCGCGGAGACCGGCGGACCTACAAGATCCACTTGGGGTCGGGCAACATCCTGATGGAGCCCAACGACGCCTATCTGTGCATCGTCCCCGGGCACGACCGAGGCACCGGGTCTGTCTTCCTGCCCTTCGAGGAGGACGGCGGCATGTTGTCGGTCATCCTGTCCAAGGCGTTCCTGCTCGCCGACGACACGGCCATCACCGATCCGTCGATCACCCGTCAGCTGGACGCCTGAGAGCGCCGCGGCTGCTGATCATGGGGTGTCCGGGCGCGGGGGCGAGGTCGTCGTCCACCGTGGAGGGACCAGGCCGTGACCGCCACAGCCGGCAGCCGTCCGGTGCGCCCGCCGGACCAGGGTGAGGGACCCGGCCGGCACCTGTCGCGGGCTGCCATGATCACCATAAACTGATCGATCATGGACTGGGTCGAGCGGGTCGCCGGGATCCGGCGCTGGACTCGCGGCGGCGAGCGGGCGCCGCACAAGCCGCTCCTGCTGCTGTACGTCCTGGGCCGTTTCCAGCGGGACGGCAACCTGCCGATCCCCTTCAGCGCCGCCGAGGCGGATCTCAGGCGGCTGCTCAAGGAGTACGGCCCACCACGGGACACCAGCCCCGGCTACCCGTTCCACCACCTGACCAGCGACGGTCTGTGGCTGGTCGACACCGTCACCGGGCCCGGCAGCCCCGGCCCGGAACTGGGCCGCCTGCGTGACGGCCAGGCCACCGGCCGGCTCCATCCCGACCTCGCCCGCGCCCTCACCGAGGATCCCCGCCTGGCAGCCGGGATGGCCCGCTTCCTGCTGGAGGCGAACTTCCCGTCTTCGCTGCACGCCGACATCTGCCGGCTGGTCGGCCTGGACCTGGACGGCTTGGAGACCGTCACCACGGCCGTGCCCGCATCCACCGCCGCCGCGCGGCGTGACCCCGCCTTCCGCGAGAAGGTGCTCATGGCCTACGAGTACGCCTGCGCGTTCTGCGCCTACGACGGCGGACGACACCGCGGTCGGGCTGGACGCCGCCCACGTGCGCTGGTGGGCCTTGGGGTGTCGGTAAGAGTGCTGTTACCAGGTACATGGGATTGCGCCGCCGCAGGTCAGCGCTCGACGGCGGTTGGTATGACATCGAAGCGGCCACGTCAGTGCCGGCGCTGGGATGCGGGTCCGGCCGAGATACGGCCAGAAAGTGGCCACGAGCCGATCATGTTCGTAATCTCGGAAGGGGACTGGGGCCGCTCCGAGGCCCTGGTGGTTGCGTCGATCAGAAGCGGCAACGCTTCTTCACCAGTTCGGGCAACGCCAGCGGCTTAACAGGCTCGGAAATGTCGATGACATTCAGCAACAGTGCAGCGACTTTCGATGTTCCTCAGCCCCCCTGACGTAGAACGCCCCCGCCGCCGAGGACGGCGGCGGGGGCGGCAAAGAGCGTCAGGCGAGGTCCGCCAGCAGCTCCGCGAAGACCTGCGGCCGGCTGAAGTAGCCGACGTGCGAGGTCGCCAGCGTGTGCACGTCGAAGGGGTTGTGCGGGGTCAGCGCGTCCGCTTGGCGGATCATGTAGTCCTGGACGGCCGGGGTGATGCCGCGGTCCTCGGACAGGCGGATGTAGGTGTGCGGGACGCGTCCCCATCCGTCGGCCGTGACCAGCGCCGCCGGCTCCAGCACCGTATAGTTCTCGTCCGGGTCCATGGAGTCAAGCAGCAGCCGGAACTGGTGGTCGGTGGAGTCGGCCATGATGGCGGTCTTCAACTCGGCGAACAGTTCCGGGTCGGCGTGGGCGCTGCGCCAGTTCAGGCGGGCCACACCGGGGTCGGGCACACCCGGCACGGCGATCCGGGCCGCCGCGGCGTCGAGCAGGTTGTCGTCGACCACGTCCCACGCCTCGGTGAGCATGGCCGGGCTGCTCAGGCACAGCGCGGAGAGGTAGACCACGCGGTCGAGCAGTTCCGGTACGGCGTTGGCGACGGCGCTGATGGTCAGGCCACCGAGGCTGTTGCCGGCCAGGACGACCGGGCCCCGTTCGGCGAGCCGGCGCACGATGTCCACCACGTGCCGCACGTTGTCCTGCAACGTGACGGCGCGCATCGGGGAGGGGGCGTCGGCCAGTGCCGCGGCGTCTTGCGGCAGCCGGTAGTAGGCGGCGGGGGTGTCGGCGTGGTCGCCGTGGCCTGGCAGGTCGACGGCGTACGAAAGGTGACCGAGCAGGGCCAGTTCGTTCTGCAGGGGCCTCCAGGCCTGAGCGTTGCTGGAGCCGCCATGAACGAACACGAAAGTGGGGCGCGAGGTTGCGCGCATGAAAGGAATCCTCGTCATCCAGAGGTGAACGGTGGACGCGGGACCCCGGTGCAGGCGACGGCCTGCACCGCGGTCAGAACGCCGACCGGGTGCGGATCGCCTGCCAGTTGTGGATGACGGAACACATGAGGCCAACTGTAGCGGATGAGGCGATGGCTCCGCCTTCGCGTTTCACTCGGTGCAGTCCTTCGGGCCGGGCCGGGTCGGGCCGGCATCCCAGCGCCGGCACTGACGTGGCCGCTTCGACGTCATACCAACCACCGTTGAGCGCTGACCTGTGGCGGCGCAATCTCGTGTACCTGGTAACAGCACTCTTACCGACACCCCAAGTCGCGATGACCCGCTGGTTCGCCGACGAGCGGATGCCCGGCCCGGCCTGCATGGTCGGCGTCAGCGGCTGGGACCCCGCCGCAGCGCATCCCGACCGCGGGCCGGTCACCTGCCGCCGCTGCCTCAAACTCACGCGCGCCGAGCCCGCCAGCGAGCAACTGGCACTGTTCCCCGAGCCGGACCAAGCGCCCGCCGAAGGCACCGCAGGCGGCGGCGCCTGATCTGGTGGTCAACGCCGCCGGAGGCGGACACCGGGCTCATTGTCCGGGGGGTTGTCCGGAACTTCCGATAAGACAACGGCCTCCCCGGGGCAAATCGGGAAGGCCATGGTGTGTTTTCCCCGTGCTCGTCCGGACCAACGAACTGACGCCTGTGGGCGGCTGACCTAGAGAGTGTCTGACAATTCCGCGTGGCGGAGCCGCAGCATCAGACAGGCCTTAACCCGATGGCAGGACCGGTGCGAGCCTGCCAGACTCTGATCGTGATCGAAGTAGATGCGGCCTCTGTCCTGCGAAGGCACGTGGACGCCTTCAACGCCCGCGACCTTGACGCTCTGATGGCCGGTTTCACCGATGACGCCTCGTGGATCACTGGCACCAGCATCGTCCGGGGGCGCGGTGAGCTGACCGAACTCTTCGCTGCTGCAATGGCGGGTTTGCTGCCGACATTGACGATCCAGAATCTGCTTGCCGAGGACGACCGGGCCGCGTGCCAAATGACCGAGACGCTGACGATGGCCGGTCAGGAGCGGACCTTCTTCATCGCGGGGTTCTATCGGCTGCGTGGTGGGCGCATCGCATCGGCGAAGATCTACCGCGAGGGCAGTGCCGAGATCGGCTGAAGGGTTCGGGAGGCAAGGGCCGGCTACGAGGTAAATGATCACGGCGGGTGCGGTTAGATGATCGCCCATGGTGCGACGTGGCGAACTGACCGACAAGGCCTGGCAGCGGATCGAGCCGCTGCTGCCCGCGACCGACGGCAGGGGACGCCCCTGGCGTAACCACCGCGAGGTCATCAACGGCATCCTGTGGCGGCTGAGGACCGGAGCGCCCTGGCGGGACATCCCCGAGCGCTACGGTCCTTGGCAGACCTGCTACGAGCGCTTCGCCCGCTGGGACGCCGACGGCACCTGGGCCCGCCTGCTGGAAGAGATGCAGGTCAAGGACGACTCGATCGGCACCGTCGAGTTGACCGTCAGCATCGACTCCACCATCGCCCGCGCCCACCAGCACGCCGCCGGGGCGCGAAAAAGGGGGACGACGGCGGGACGATCGATACGAAGCAATCGCAAAAGCGGCAGGCGCTCGGACGCTCCCGAGGCGGACTGACCACCAAGCTCCACCTGATCACCGAGAGCCGCGGCCTGCCCCTCACCTTGCACTTGACCGGCGGCAACGTGGTCGACTGCACCGCGTTCGAGGCGGTGATGGCTGGCTTGCGGCTGCGCCGCCGGATCGGCCGCCCGCGTACCCGCCCCGACCGCCTGGTCGGCGACAAGGGCTACTCGTCCAGGAAGATCCGTCTCTACCTGCGCCAGAGAGGCATCCGGGCGGTCATTCCCGAGCGCCGGGACCAGATCGCCAACCGCAAGCGGGAGGGCCGCCTCGGGGGCCGCCCTCCCGCTTTCGACTCGACGGTCTACAAAGGGCGCAACCTGGTTGAGCGGTGTTTCGGCAAGCTCAAGCAGTGGCGGGCCGTGGCCACCCGCTTCGACAAGCTCGCCAGCCGCTATCTGGCAGGTGCCGTCATCGCGTCTCTGATGCTCTGGCTCCGCCACGCGGAATTGTCAGACACTCTCTAGTACTACAACAGCATTTCGTTGTGTAGGAGGTGTCGCCGTTGATAGTGGCTGGTACGGGCGCGGTGCTGGTAGAGCCTTCGGCGGTACGACC